>NZ_KB913028.1:544350-706850 GCF_000384135.1 Succinispira mobilis DSM 6222 | reverse complement strand
AACTTGTTGTACTTTGAATTGTATTCCATACTCGTTTGTCCCGCACATTTTATTTATCTTACATTGTTCAGTTTTCAAGGAACATACTTTATATTTTTAAGCCGCTGTTTGCGACTTCTATATAATATCATTTAGCTATTTTTATGTCAAATTCACTATTCTTCTTTTATACGACTTTAGCAATTGTTAATTTGCATTTCCTGTATTTACTGCATTTTTTCTATCTTTTTCTGTCTATTTTTTATTTCATATTCCTTTCTTTTATTCTCCCATTTTCAAGCTCAGCCTATTAAGCCACTCTCATACTATATATTGTGTTTTTAATCCTATTTTTATCAATATCTAGTTGAATTCATTCGTTTTTGTGCTATAATTTTAGAGGCAGTAAATATAATTTTTTAGCAAAGAAGGTGTAATCAGATCATGCGTTGTCCTTTTTGCCAATTCTTAGATACTCGCGTTAGCGATACTCGTGTTGTAAATGATGGTCGTTGCATTAAACGCAGAAGAGAGTGTCCTAATTGTCTAAAACGTTTCACTACTTTTGAAAAAACTGAAGAAATCCCTTTGGTCGTCGTAAAAAAAGATGGTCGTCGTGAACAGTTCAATTCTCAAAAGATTCTTAACGGTCTTATTAAATCTTTCGAAAAACGTACTATTTCTATGGATGAAATTTTAGTAATAGTTGGTGACATTGAGCAAAGTATCAGGCAAAAATACGAACGCGAGGTTTCCAGCGATGTTATCGGTGAAATAGTAATGCAACAGTTGATAAATATTGATCAAGTAGCATATGTGCGGTTTGCTTCTGTATATCGCCAATTTGCTGATGTTAATAATTTCATGCAAGAAATTCAAAAGCTGGCTAAGCAATAGCTTACTATTTTAACTAAGTTTTATAAAATGAGGAGAGAGATATTAAATGCTTATAACTATAAAAAAACGTGATGGACGTGTAGTCCCTTTTAATGAAAGTAAAATAACTGAGGCTATTTTTAAAGCTGCTAAATCTGTAGGTGGCGTAGACAAGCAATTAGCTTTGGAATTAACTATAAATGTTTTAAAGTTTATAAAATTGCAATTTCCTGACGGTAATTGTGGCGTAGAAGACATTCAAGATGCAGTTGAAAAAATTCTTATTGAAAGCGGTCATGCCCGCACTGCTAAAGCTTACATTCTGTATCGCGCTAAACGTACAGCTATTCGAGACGCCAAATCCGATCTGATGGATACAGTTGCGGAAATCTTGGTTGAAACTAATCGCGATAATGCTAATATTTCTAATTCTCCTTCTGCTAAAATGCTTCAAATTGCTAGTGCCGCAAGCAAGGAATATTATCTAAATCGACTAATTCCTGAAAAAATGGCATTAGCGCACAAACGTGGTGATATTCACATTCACGACTTAGATTTTTACGGCAAAACGTTTAATTGTGTCAATATTCCTTTGAAAAAACTTCTCGCTAATGGATTTAATAATGGTCATGGCTATATCCGCCCTCCAAAACGTCCTAATTCTGCTACTGCCCTCGCCGCTATCATTTTGCAAAGTTCTCAAAATGATATGTTCGGTGGACAGTCGTTCGGATTTTTCGACCGCGATATAGCTCCTTATATGAAGGATGCCACAGATGAACAAGTTTTCCAAGCAATGGAAGCACTTATCTATAATTTAAACAGTATGCACTCCCGAGCTGGAGCCCAAGTACCTTTTTCTAGCCTAAATCTTGGTTTAGAAACCAGTCCCGAAGGTCGCAAAGTCGTGAAAAATTTGCTTTTAGCTTATGAAAAAGGTCTGGGCCGTGGTGAAAACCCAATATTCCCCAATATTATTTTCCGAGTTAAAAAAGGCGTTAATATGAATCCTACTGATCCTAATTATGATTTATATAAATTAGCAATCCGTGTTGCTGCCCAACGTTTAAATCCAACTTTCAGCTTTATGGATACAACTTTCAACGCCCCTTATAATGGCGAAGTTTCTTATATGGGTTGCAGAACCCGCGTTATTTCTGATCGTTTTGGCGAAGCTGTGACCGATGGACGCGGCAATCTTTCTTTTACAACTTTAAATTTACCTCGGCTTGCTATTCGCGCCGAAAAAAACATTATGAAATTCTATGAATATCTCGATGAAATGCTTGATTTAATTGGCGAACAGTTATATCATCGTTATCAAGTACAGGCTAATTTACGCGTATCTGATTTGCCCTTTTTAATGGGCCAGCATTTATATTTAGGTTCTGAAAATCTTGGACCAAATGACACGGTCGAAAAAGCAATCAAGCACGGGACTCTCTCCATTGGATTTATCGGTCTGGCTGAAGCTTTAACTTCACTTACTGGTCATCATCATGCCGAAAGTGGCGATTCGCTAAGTTTAGGTGAGGAAATAATTGCTTTCATGCGTAATAAAACCGATAAAATGGCCGACAAATACGACCTAAACTATACACTTATTGCTACACCAGCCGAGGGTCTTTCTGGTCGCTTTTTAAAAATAGATCAAAAAGAATATGGTCTTATTCCCGGTGTTACTGACAAAGACTACTATACAAACTCTTTCCATGTGCCAGTTGCCTATAAAATAAGTGCTTATGATAAAATGAAAATCGAGGGTAAATTTCATAAATACGCTAATGCTGGTCATATCGCTTATGTAGAATTTAGTTCTCCCCCAATAAACAATTTAACAGCTGTCGAAGATATGTTACGCCATATGCAAGAATCAGATTGCGGTTATGTTGGGATTAATTTTCCTGTAGATTTTTGCGAAAACTGCGGTTACTTAGGGGTAATAAACCAAGATTATTGTCCGAATTGTTCAGATGATCATGTACGCCGCGTGCGCCGTATAACTGGCTATCTCAGTACAATTAATAATTTCAATGATGCTAAACGGTGTGAATTGCACGATCGCGTAAATCACGTTTAAAAATTTAGGAGGTGATTTTTTGCTTAAAGTAGCAAGTATTTTACCCGAATCAGTTGTTGATGGGGTTGGTATCCGCACCGTAGTTTTTCTCCAAGGATGTCCTCGACATTGTCCGGGTTGTCACAACGAGAAATTAATCCCCTTTGATGGTGGCGAAGAATATACAGCCACTGAATTAGCCGATGAAATTCTCCGCTATTTAACCCCTATTCATCGCGGCATAACTTTTAGTGGTGGTGAACCATTAAGTCAAGCCGATGATTTAATGGATGTAATTTATCTATTACGCAAGGCTAAACCTGATTTAAATATTTGGGTTTATACTGGCTTTAGCTTTGAAGAAGTCGCTACTTGGGCAATCATCTCAAGTTTTGACGTTTTAATCGATGGTCCATTTATTATGGCTGAACGTAATCTTTACTTGCCATTTCGTGGTTCTAATAACCAGCGCTTAATCGATATTCCCAAAACCTTAGTCGAAAAACAAGTTGTACTTTTAGATATCTAAATTCTAAATTAGCCCCTATAGACAAATGCACCCTAAAGTTAGGATTCTAACCTTAGGGTGCATTTGCAACTATTAGGGCTAATTTTATTTTATAAGTCACGTTTATGAAAAAAATTATATACTAGTTGCGCACTACTATTATTTATTCCTGGCGCTTGTTTTAACTGTTCAATACTCGCTTTTTTTATTTCTTCGATACTTTTAAAATACTGCATTAATGCCTTACGGCGCGTTGCCCCAATTCCGCTAATATGTTCTAAAATAGACGTTACATTGCGTTTATCGCGCAGTTTGCGATGGTAAGTAATCGCAAACCGATGTGCCTCATCACGAATGTTTTGCAAAATATGCAAAGCTGGAGAGCTTTTATCCAGGATTATCGGGTATTTAGTGTTGGGCAAAAACACATGCTCAAATTGCTTAGCCAAACTAATAACAGGCAGGTTATTCAGTCCTAAAGCTGATAATATTTCACAAACACTACTTAATTGGCCTTTACCACCATCGATAACAAGTAAATCAGGTAAATTGTCACAGTCACGATAACGCCTAGAAATTGCCTCTTGCATTGATAAAAAATCATCGGGTTTTCCTTCTACCGTTTTTAATTTGTAACGCCGATAATATTTTTTGGCTGGTAGCCCATCTTCAAACACAACCATGGATGCTACTGTTTGCTGGCCTTGATTGTGGGAAATATCAAAACATTCTAACCGTTTTAAGTAGTTTGGCAAATTTAATGCCTGGGCTAATTCTTCTAAAGCTTGATATTGCTTAATTAATTTATTTTCTCTTTTGGCTAATTCTTCTTCTAATTTTATCTTAGCATTTTCCTGAGCCATCAATAATAAGTCCTTTTTAATACCACGTTGTGGTCTGATTAGTTTTACCGTTTGTTGGGCCTGAACTTTAAACCATTCAGTCCATAACGCTTCTTCCTCTAACTTTATTGGCAAAATAATTTCACTAGGAATAAACGTAGCTTTTAAATAATATTGTTTTAAAAATTCTAGCAAATTTTCTTGCAAATCACTATCTAAAACTTGTTTTAAATAAAACAAATGTTGCCCCACTAACTTTCCGGAGCGAACTAATAATACCTGCACAGATATTTGCGTATGAATTTGAGCTAGCCCTAAAACATCAAAATCAGCATTCGATTGACTAATAACTTTTTGTTCTTGTCTGATTTTATCCACAGCCTGTATTTGTTGCTTTAAAACAATTGCTTGTTCAAAATCTAAAGTTGCACTAGCCTGTTTGATCTGCTTTTTTAAACTCTGGAGTAAAATTTCGCTTCGCCCTTCTAAAAATAACTCTACTTGTTGGACTAAGTTTTGATAATCTGCCACCGTAATCAGTTTTTGGCATGGCGCCCAACATTCTTTAATATAGAACCGCAAACAAGCCCGACCCGTAGACATAGTACGACAAGTGCGCAACTTAAATGTTTTTCGCAGTAATGCTAAAGTTGCATACACAGCTTGAGCATCTGCAAACGGGCCAAAATATTTGGCTCCATCTCGCTCATACTTACGAGTTACATATAATCGGGGAAACTGTTCTTGAACAGTAAGTTTAATATAAGGATAGCTTTTATCATCTTTTAATAAAATATTATATTTCGGCGCATATTTTTTTATTAAATTGCATTCTAATATCAAAGCTTCTAGTTCATTGCCAGTTACAATATAATCAAAATCTACAATTTGTTTAACTAAAATCTGCGTTTTAGTCGTTTGTCCTGAAATTTGTTTAAAATAACTCCGCACCCGATTTTTTAAAATTTTCGCCTTGCCCACATAAATAATCTGCCCTTGAGAATTTTTCATTAAATAAACTCCCGGTTTTTCTGGCAGAAGTTGTAGTTTTTCTTCAATTTTATTCATAAATCGCACCTATTTATTCTTTAATAAAGGTTGCAAAAATTTACCTGTATAGGAACGAGGGTTAGCTGCTACTATTTCCGGAGTCCCACAAGCTACTATTTCTCCGCCACCACTGCCACCTTCTGGGCCTAAATCAATAATATAATCCGCGGTCTTAATTACATCTAAATTATGTTCAATTACTAGGACGCTATCACCAGCTGCCACTAATTTTTGCAACACCTCTAACAATTTATGGATGTCCGCAATATGTAACCCTGTTGTCGGCTCATCTAGGATATATAAAGTTTTGCCGGTACTCCGACGGGATAATTCCGTAGCTAATTTAACCCGTTGCGCTTCGCCACCTGATAAAGTAGTTGCCGCCTGGCCTAAACGAATATAGCCTAAGCCCACTTCTTGTAAAACCGCAAGTTTACGCTGAATACGAGGGATATTTTGAAAAAATTCTACAGCTTCATCTACTACCATTTCTAGAACATCACTGATGTTTTTTCCTTTATAGTGAACTTCTAAAGTTTCCCGATTATAGCGCTTAGCCTTACAAACTTCACAGGGAATATATACATCTGGCAAAAAATTCATCTCTATTTTATTCATCCCATCACCTTGGCAAGCTTCACACCGCCCGCCTTTAACATTAAAACTAAACCGCCCCGCCTTATAGTTGCGCATTTTTGCTTCGGTAGTTTGACTAAATAGCTCCCGAATATAGTCAAACACCCCAGTATAAGTTGCCGAGTTAGATCGCGGTGTCCGACCAATTGGTGACTGATCAATATTAATAACTTTATCTAGATGCTCTAGCCCCAAAATATCTTTATAACCTACAGCTCTAGTTTTACTAGCATGCAACTTGTGTGCTAAAGCGTTGTATAAAATATCATTAATTAAAGTGCTTTTACCCGAACCAGAAACTCCCGTAATCACCGTAAATATTCCTAAAGGTATTTTCACATCAATATTTTTTAAATTATTAGCCTGAGCCCCCTGAATAGTCAAAAATCTTTCCCCTAGTTGGCGACGTTGCTTGGGTACGGCTATTTTTCTTTTGCCGCTTAAATACTCACCTGTTATTGATTCTGGACACGCACAAATATCCGCAATTTTCCCTTGCGCCACAATTTCGCCACCATGAACCCCAGCCCTTGGCCCAATATCTACAATCCAGTCTGCAACGCGCATCGTGTCTTCATCGTGTTCTACCACAATCAAGGTATTGCCAATATCGCGCAAGTATTGCAGGGTTTGCAGAAGCTTTTCATTATCTCGCTGATGTAAGCCAATACTAGGCTCATCTAAAATATATAATACCCCTACTAGCCCCGAACCAATTTGCGTAGCTAAACGAATTCGTTGCGCCTCACCTCCCGACAACGTTCCCGCAGCTCTAGCTAAGGTCAAATAATTTAAACCGACATTATTTAAAAATTCTAGCCGACTAATAATTTCTTTTAAAATTTGCTCAGCAATTTTTAAACTTCGAGCTGGCAACTGCAAATCACGGAAAAACCCCAACGCTTCTGTAATATTCAGTTGTGTTACTTGATGAATATTTTTTTCAGCAACCCGCACCGCTAATACTTCTGGTTTAAGTCTTGCACCTTTACACACCGTACAATCACTAGTATTCATATAAAGTTCTTCTATTTCCTGTTTACTAGTTTCACTTGCTTCTCGATAGCGTCTTGAGAGTAAGGGTAATATTCCTTCATAATAGGTATTATGTTCTTTCGTTTCACCTTGTAAATTAGTATAAAAAAAGCTTACCTTTTCTTCATCCAAGCCATACAAAAGCTTTTCTTGCACCTTAGCCGACAATTCTGCCCAACAGTTATCTAGACTGTAACCATAACGTTCTAAGACCGCTTGTACTTTTTTCATCATGTAAGAATTAACATTACTACCAATAGCATCAATTCCACCTAGATTAATTGCTAAGTCTGGTTTGGGGATTATCAATTTTAAATCAAATTCCATCGTTACCCCTAAACCTGTACATGCCGGACAAGCTCCATAGGGACTATTAAAAGAAAAACTTCGTGGTTCTAAATCTTCCACACTAGTTTGGCAATTCAAACACGCTAATTTTTCACTATAAAGTGTACTCACTCCATCTACTTCTACCTCTACCAACCCTTCTGCCTGCTTTAAAGCCAATTCCACTGACTCGGCAATTCTACTGGTCAAATCCTCACGCATTACTAAGCGATCAATTACAATTGCAATATTATGTTTTTTATTTTTATCTAAATTAATTTCTTCTTCCAGTAATTGAATTTCCCCGTCAACTTTCACCCGTACAAACCCAGCTTGACGTAAACTCTCCAAAACTTTTTGTTGACCGCCGCGTTTTCCCCGAATTATTGGTGCTAAAATCAGCGCTTTACTACCGATAGGCGCTTGCATAATTTTATCAATAATTTGCTCTGGAGCTTGTTTTTCGACTAAACTATCGCAATGCGGACAATGGGCTACGCCGACTCTAGCAAACAGCAAACGGAGGTAATCATAAATTTCAGTAACTGTTCCTACAGTCGAGCGAGGATTACGGCTAGTTGTTTTTTGGTCAATAGATATTGCTGGCGATAAGCCTTCAATGTAGTCAACATCTGGCTTATCCATTTGACCGAGAAATTGCCGGGCATAAGCCGACAAAGATTCCACATACCGTCTTTGTCCTTCCGCATAAATTGTATCGAAAGCCAAAGAAGATTTACCTGAGCCAGACAGGCCGGTAAAAACAATAAACTTATTTCGCGGCAATTTTAAATTTACATTTTTTAAGTTATGTTGACGCGCACCTTTTATTATTAAATTGTCATTCATTTTCTACTCCTATTTCGGCAATTGTGCTTGCAATTTGGTAATTTGATCGCGCAATTCTTTAGCTTCTTCAAAATTCCATTCTTTTGCGGCCACTTGCATTTGTTTTGTAAGTTTTTTTATCATAGTTTGCAGTTGCTTTACTGTTAGTTTAGGAGCTGTTTTCTTACCTGTTTTGGCATTGTAATTCGCTTCCTCTTCACTAACCTTGGTAGTCGTAATTAATTGACGAAAATCTTTTTTGATACTTTTAGGCTTAATATTGTGCTGAGTATTATAAGCTATTTGTTTTTCTCGCCGCCGATTAGTTTCTTCAATTGCCGCTTGCATCGACTTGGTTATATTATCGGCGTACATTATTACTTTGCCGTTTTCATTACGAGCTGCCCGCCCAATAGTTTGAATCATCGAGGTTCTAGAACGCAAAAACCCCTCTTTATCGGCATCTAAAATTATCACCAAAGAAACTTCTGGCAAATCTAACCCTTCGCGCAACAAATTTACTCCAACTAGCACATCATATTTATCTTGCTTTAAATCATCTATCAACTCTGCCCGCTGTAGAGTATGAATATCTGAATGCAAATATTGCACCCGTACACTCATTTCTTTTAAGTAGGCTGTTAATTCCTCTGCCATTTTTTTTGTTAATGTCGTTACTAAAACTTTTTCTCTTCGACTTACAACTTGATAGATCTCACTTAATAAGTTATCTATTTGCCCAGCCGTGGCTCGCACCTCTACCACAGGGTCTAACAGGCCCGTGGGTCTAATAATTTGCTCTACCGTGGCTTCTGATAAGTTAAGTTCGTAATCAGCTGGTGTTGCCGAAACATAGATAACTTGATTAAGCCTAGCTACAAATTCCTCAAATTTAAGTGGACGATTATCATAGGCCGAAGGCAAGCGAAATCCATAGTTAACTAACATATCTTTACGCGACCGATCGCCAGCATACATTGCTCTAACTTGAGGAATAGTTACATGTGCTTCATCAATAACTAACAAAAAGTCTTCTGGAAAATAATCTATCAAAGTAAAAGGTCCTTCACCCGCTGGTCGCTGCGATAAATGCCTTGAGTAATTTTCAATTCCTGAACAATAACCCATTTCCTGCATCATTTCAATATCATAATTTGTGCGTTGTTCCAGGCGCTGCGCTTCTAATAATTTTCCGTGTGCTTGAAAATATTGTAGTCGCTCTGCTAATTCGACTTTTATATCGCCAATTGCCCGTTGCAAATTTTCCTTAGATGTTACATAATGCGAAGCTGGGTAAATGGCAACATGATTTCTCCGTGCTAAAATTTCTCCAGTTATAATATTCATCTCTGTTAGCGCATCAATTTCCTCGCCAAACATTTCTATTCTAATAGCCACATCATTTACACCCGCTGGCAAAACTTCGATGACGTCTCCCCGCACTCGAAAAGTCCCCCGTGCAAACTCTATATCATTGCGTTGATACTGAATATCGACTAATTTACGCAAAATATCTTGTCGTGAAATTTGTTGTCCCAATCTTAAAGATAACACCAAATTATAATACTCATCTGGCGATCCAAGTCCATAAATGCAAGATACACTGGCCACAACAATTACGTCCCGCCGTTCACACAGTGAGCTAGTAGCAGAGTGGCGCAATTTATCTATTTCTTGATTAATGGAAGCATCTTTTTCTATATAAGTATCCGTATTAGGAATATAGGCTTCTGGCTGATAATAGTCATAGTATGAAACAAAATATTCCACAGCATTTTCCGGAAAAAAACTTTTAAACTCACTTGCTAATTGGGCTGCTAAAGTCTTATTATGAGCTATTACCAAAGTAGGTTTTTGCACATTTTGGATGACATTGGCAATTGTAAAAGTTTTCCCAGTACCAGTGGCGCCCAGTAAAACTTGATGTTTTTTGTTAACTTGCAAGCCTGCTGTCAATTCTGCTACAGCTTGTATTTGATCTCCCGCCAAAGCAAATGGCGCTTGTATTTTAAATTGCATTTTCCACCTCACCAACCCCAAACTTTTGTTCGCACAAATTATACCATAAACACCTAATAAATAACAGTGTGAAATTTAATATTATTTGATAGTTATTATCCGCTAATTACAGAAAAAGTGCAAGTATTTTATAAATTATTTTCACACATCTTCTGGAATTGACACATTGTAATTATTAGAATATAATAACTATTAAGTTAATATCGCTTGTTAATTTTGTTATTATTGCGCTTTAAACGTACCAACAGTCAATTTACTGTTGGTACGTTTTTTTATCAAAAGTGATAATTAAAATCAAAGGAGGCTCAGTTATGTTTATTAACAAGTATTTTTCTCGTAAACTTATTCAAATGTTTATTGCCTGTTTAGTTGTCAGCCTAACTTTATTAGTCACCCCTGTAGCTGCAGCTACAGATAGCTACCAACAAGGTTATGACTTTGGTCTAACCTACCGTCAAGAAATTGTAAAAAACATTGTTGAACTAGACAACTTAGCCCAACAAAACAAAGTTAATCTAGACGAGTTGCGTAAACTTGCCTATGCTAATGATGCTCTTTATCAACAAATTTTACCTGATAAAGTAGCCTATATGCAAGGTTTGGCTACAGCAACTGGTTTAGCCTACGAAAAAATCTTAATTTTCAACTCCTCAGATCGCACAATTACTGGTTTCCAAGGCGAATGCACTACTTTTATGGCTAATGGCAAAGCAGTAGCTGGTGGTAAAGGTACTATTATCGCCAAAAATCGTGATGTCGGTGTAAATGCGCTTTCGGAAATTAATATCCACGAAGCCCGCCGTCATACTGACAACCATCTTTATAAAGCTGCGTATATCGATATTCCTCAAGTTGCTGAAACCTATAAATTTATCGGTTCGCGCTCAGCAGGACGTTGGGGTTACGGGATGGGCATTAATGAATTTCAAGTAATCGCCTCTGATAACGATGCTAACAGTCGCGATGCCCTAGATTTTAAAAGTGGCTTACATGATAACGATGTAATTCGTCTCATTCTTGAACGCGCTAAAACTGCTCGCGAAGGTGTTCAAGTCGTTACCGATTTAGTGGAAAAATATGGTCAAGCGTGGAATGGTATCATGTTTGAAATTGGTGATCCCAACGAGTTTTGGATTGTCGAAGTAACTGGTCGACGTTGGGTAGCTAAACGCTATGTTGATACTTTTACCGCACGCTCCAATCAATACCAGATAACTGATGATTATGACCTTGCCGCAAAAGATCTCTTGTCTTTTGCCGAAAGCCAACAGTGGATAAAACCCGGTTTGAAAAAGATAAATTTCCGTGCTGTATACGGAACTTTAGAACTTTATCCAGCTAATAATGACAACCTTGCGCAACGACCTGCTATGGAAAAGCTCTATAATACAGAAATGCGTTATCAACGTGCTATGCAACTTCTC
Source organism: Succinispira mobilis DSM 6222 (assembly GCF_000384135.1). Taxonomy (NCBI): domain Bacteria; kingdom Bacillati; phylum Bacillota; class Negativicutes; order Acidaminococcales; family Acidaminococcaceae; genus Succinispira; species Succinispira mobilis. The sequence goes on along the minus strand of NZ_KB913028.1, from coordinate 695,267 downwards.
GCCCCACAAAACGGCTATATTTCCATAGAAAATATTATGCCGATGATGCGCGATCATTATGATGAATATACTCTGCCTAGCGGTAAAGTAATACCTATGCACCAAAAACCTTTCTATAGCAGTGAATATGCTGATTGGTACAATCGCGAATGGGTAGACAAGTGGCCTAGCAAAGATACTATTAATACCTCTATGTATATTCGTGGTGTTTGTGGCCATGACTTGGGTTGGGGTGCTACTATGGCTACGGCAATTATGGTCGCTCGTCCTGAACAACCCAATGAATTAGGACTTATGCTACACAGCTATATGCAACCTTGTTTAAGTACTTTCGTACCTTTCTATGTAGGTTTAGAACAAGTGCCTACAGCTTACCAAACTCCTGAAGCAGCTTTTGCCTTCCACGGCATTGCTATGCGTGCCTTCGGCAATTATGATTTGTATCACGATGCTATTCGTGCCGCTTTCCAGCCTTATGAAACGCAATTGCTGAAAGACCTTTTCTACTTTGAAGAAGAATATAAAGAAGAAATGGTAGCTAAAAATCATCCAGGCCACGCCCAAGAACTGTTAAATAAATTTGTAGCTGACAAAGCGGCGCAAGCTTTGCAAGCTGCAAATACTGCTGAAACTAATATGCAAAAAGCTGCTGCTAAAGCTACTGCTTGGACTAGGTAGCTTATATAATTTTCTAAATTAAGTTTCCAACTAACTAAAAAGAATTGAGGTATGTAGAAAATCTACATACCTCAATTCTTTTTTAATCACCAATAACATTAATCAGACGACCGATCCCTGGAATCTCTACTTCCATAATATCGCCACTTTGTAAAAATTTATAAGGATTAAACCCGATCCCTACCCCATCTGGAGTTCCGGTCGCAATGATATCGCCAGCTTCTAAGGTCATTCCCGCTGAAATACAAGCAATTATTGTTGGTATATCAAAAATAAAATCTTTAGTATTACCATTTTGCCGTAACTCTCCATTGATTCTGCAGCGTACCTGCAAGTTGTGCGGATCTGTTATCTCATCTTTCGTGGTAATAACTGGCCCCATCGGTGCAAAAGTATCTAAGCTTTTCCCTAAAAACCACTGCGCATGTTTTTTTTGTAAATCTCGTGCCGTAACATCATTTAAAGCCGTATAGCCAAAAATATGTTCCCAGGCCTGCTCTTTACTAATATTTTTCCCAGTTTTTCCAATTACAATTGCTAATTCTGCTTCATAATCTAGTCGACTAGTAACTTCTTTATGTGCTTGCACCGTAGTTTTCGTGCCAATCACTGTATTCGTAGCTTTAGTGAAAATAACTGGATGCTGTGGTATAGGATTTTTATCCAGTAAATTTTTATCAAACTCTAATACATGTGCCCGATAATTTTTGCCCACACAAAAAATATTGCGCGCCAATTTAGGTATGGGCGCTAAAATTTCAACATCTTCTAAGGCTAACAAAAGTTCTTGATCTGCGATTAAATCCACTTTTTGCTGCAATTGTTTAACAACTTGCCAACATTCCTCGCCAGCTTGAATTATGCCAAGTAAGGTACTGGGTAATTTTAACTGAGGTAAATATTTATCAGCTATACTTTGCAAGGGAATAACAGTTTGTTCGTCAACACCTAATAATCCTACTAATTGCTGATTTTGCCAAGAAAAAGTTAATAATTTCATTTTCGCCCCTCCTAATTATTTAGTTCTAATTATCTCTAGTGCTTTTTGTAGTTGCTCATCAGCTACGCTTTTTAATTCCACGACAACATCTGGCTGTACGCCTACACCATTAATAGATGTCCCTGCCGGAGTATAATAGTTGGCAATAGTAACTTTAATTGCACTTTCATAATCTAAGGGCATTATGGTCTGTACCGAGCCTTTGCCATAAGTTGTTTGACCAACAATCGTGCCTGCCTTACTATCCTTTACCGCCCCAGCAACAATTTCCGAAGCGCTAGCACTACCTTTATCCACTAAAACAACTAACTTATACTTTTGTTGTTCTAGTTTCGATAAATATTCTTGTTTATTGCCATCTTTATCAACTACTGACACAATTAATCCTTTCGGAATTAAGTTATTAGCAATTTTTACACAGCTATCCAGTAGCCCCCCCGGATTACTTCTTAGGTCTAGCACCAACTTCTTCATACCTAGTTTATCTAACTCATCAAGTTTAACTGCAAAATCTTGCGCCGTATTTTCACTAAACATAGAAATCCTAATGTAACCTATATCGTTTTCTAGCATTTTACCGGCAACTGTTTTGGTTTTGATCACATCACGAACAATTTCCACATCGCGTATTGTCGCATCCTCAGCCTGCAACGTTAGAATCACTTTAGTTCCTTTAGGCCCACGAATTTTCCCCACTGCTTCTTCTAAAGACAGATCTTTTATTTCTTTACCATCAATTTTTAAGATCTTTTCCCCAACTTTTACACCAGCTAACTCGCCTGGACTACCTTCTACCGGTGCAACAACTGTTAAAAATCCATCTTTTTGTCCTACAACTACGCCAATGCCACTAAATTCACCTTTTGTTTCTGACATAAAATTTTTAAATAGCTCGCCACTCATATAGGTAGTATGTGGGTCGCCCACGCTAGCTACTAAATTTTTAATCGTCGTATCCACCAAATTTTTAGTATTTACAGGTTCTACATACTTGCTATGCAAAATATTCAAAGTCCAAAGAATTTTCAAAGTTCCCGCTACAGAACCTGTTGCATTACCAATAAAATAATTTAGCGCCAAAACACTTAACAGGATTCCTAAGACAATTCCTAGAAATCCGCTAAGAAATAACTTTTTCTTACTTTGCATGCTTGCCTCCCTATCAGTTATCATTTAGACAACTCTTGTTCTAGACTAAACAACTAGCTTAACTATTACTGTAAAACGGCTCCTAATAGTTTTAATCGTTTATGGCAGATAATTCAACGGATCTTGTAATTCACCATGTTTTCTTACTTCAAAGTGCACATGCGGCCCAGTCGAATAGCCTGTAGAACCTGAAAAAGCAATTGTCTGTCCTTTATAAACAGAACTGCCTTCACTAACATTAACTTCATTATTATGTGCATATAACGTTACTAACCCGTCACCATGGTCAAGCATTACTGTATAGCCATAGCCACTCATCCAACCTGCATAAATTACTTGTCCATTATCAGCGGCCATAACTGGAACATCATAATCAACAGCAATATCCATCCCTGAGTGATATTTTTGTGTTCCAAAAATTGGGTGTGTTCGCCAACCAAAATACGAAGTTATTTCCCCTCGCACTGGCCAAATCATACTTCCTGAACCACGCCCACTTAATTGTCCCCCCGACTCTAAACGTCGAATCATATCCGTAATGTTTTGCGAAATTTGCATTAACTCTTCATATTCTTGTTCTAACTGTTCTTTTTCAGATAAAGCTTTTTCATATACTGCTTCGCGCTCTTTTTTACGCAAATTTACTATTTGTCGTTTACTTTCTACTTCACCTTGAACTATTACTAATTGTTTCTTAGTTTTTTCCAATTGACTTTTTTGTTCTAGCAATGACAGTTTTTCCTGTTTAATCTTTTCAATAAGTTTTAAATCCTGCTTAATAATTCGTTCTAACAGTTCCATTCTAGTAGAAAAATCGGAAAAATCTTTTGCCCCAAATAATACATCTAAATAACTAACTTGTCCGTTTTTATAAATATCGCGAATTCTTTTGGCATAAATACCAGAGCGCGCTTTTAAGCTTGCCTCCGTTTTAGCTATATTCGCATTTTGCGCGTCTATCTGTGCTTGTACATCTGCCAAGTCAGACAAAATAGCCGCTAATTTTTCTTCTTCTCTTTTCAATTCTCTTTCAACTTCGACAAATTTTGCATAAGCACTTTGTGTTTTTTCTTTAGCCTGCTCTTTTTTAATTTTTTTTACTTCTATCTGCTGATTTACAGCTTCTAATTCTTGTTGCTTTTCTTCTACAGTCGCCGCTAATACTTTCATTAACGGATTAAAGCAAAAAGTTGCTAACATAATTAGTGTTATTATTTGGCTGAACTTTCTTTTATCCATATTCAGCACCTTAAACTTTCAGAAATTTTTTCAGAGAAATAAAGCTACCAGTAGCACCAATTGTCATCCCCAAAAACACTATTAAAATACTTACATTGCTAAGTAGCGGTTGCTTAGGTAAAATTGGCATAAAGGCCAAAGTCGAATGTATTTGTTCAACTATTATGCTGTACACAATCCCAATTAAAACAAATGCTACTACTCCACCAATTAGACCTAACATCATACCTTCTAATAAGAACGGCCAGCGAATAAACCAATCAGTTGCACCTACGTATTTCATTAAACTAACTTCTTTGCGCCGTGCAAATACTGTTAAACGAATAGTATTCGAGATAATGAACAAGGTTGCAAAAGTTAAGAAAACTATTAAAACTAAGCCCCCAACTCTTATAAAATAAGTAACTTTGAACAACTGCTCGATTATTTCTTGTCCAAAACGCATACTCTCAATATTTTCTAGTTTTCTAATTTTTTCAGCTATCGACTTTAGATTCTCAGGTTTATCAACATGTACTGCAAAAGAATTTGGCAAAGGATTTACATCCCCCAGAGAATCTAGCAATTCTTTTTGTTCGCCTAAGCGTTTACGGAAATCTTTCATGGCTTGTTCTTTACTGGTAAAGCCAACTTTTGTTACGCCTGTAATCTTAGTTAATTGCCCTTTTAATTCGGTCAATTTATCTGCCGAAACTTCATCTTTTACATATACAGTTATCTGCACTTGAGATTCTAACATACTAGCCATATTATTAATATTAAACACTAAAACTAAAAACAACCCTAAAACTAATAACGATATAGCCACCGTAGAAATTGCAGCGATACTCATTAAACCATTACGACGAATAGATACAAAGGCTTCCCTAATAAAATATTCTTTTGTTCTAAGACTCATAACCATATACCCCTTTAGATTCATCGCGGATTATTCGTCCACCTTCAATGGCCACCACTCTTTTACCCATGGAATCTACGATATTTTTATCGTGAGTTGCCATGACTATTGTTGTACCACTAGCATTAATCAATTTAAAAATATTCATTATTTCCCAGCTAGTCTCTGGATCTAAATTGCCTGTCGGCTCATCTGCAATTACAATCATCGGATCATTAACAATAGCCCGCGCAATTGCTACTCGCTGTTGCTCACCGCCAGATAATTCTGTTGGATAAGCACGCAACTTATGTTTTAATCCTACTAATTCCAATACATAGTTAACCCTTCTTTTTATTTCACGATATGGCGCCTCAATAACTTGCATCGCAAAGGCAACGTTTTCATAGACTGTCCGCTCTGGTAATAGCCGATAATCTTGGAAAATAATACCTAATGAACGCCGCAAGTAGGGCACTTGTTTTTCTTCCATTTTTAAAACATTAAAATTATTTACATATAAAGTTCCTGAGCTAGGCAGAACCTCTCTAAATAACATTTTAATAAAAGTTGATTTTCCAGCGCCACTGGAACCTACAATAAAGACAAAATCACTCTGTTTTATATGGATATTAACATCTATTAAAGCTTGAGAGCCATTTGGATAACGTTTACAAATATCTTTCATTACAATCACGAAGAGCAACACCTCACTTATTAAAAATAGAAAGCTAATTATCATTATACAACTTAGTTTCAAAAAAAAAAAGTACAGAATCCAAAGATTTCTGCACTTTTCTCGCTACCACTAGCTTTTTAAACTATAGTTATTTTTAAATACGAATTATTATAGTTTTATCGCTTTAAATTTTTCGACTTGGTTCTTAATCGCTATTTCTGTAGGCAATCTTTCCATACTTGAAGCACCAAAAAAGCCCACAACGCCTTTAGTTTTTTGCAAAATATATGCAGCATCTTCGGGATCCGCAATTGGCCCACCATGGCAAATAACTAGAATTTCCGGATTAACTTTTTTAGCAGCATCATGAATTTCTTGAATTTTAATTACACAATCATCTAGAGTTAAAGCTGTTTTCGCCCCGATTGTGCCTTTTGTTGTTAAACCCATATGTGCTACTAAAATATCTGCCCCAGCCTTAGTCATAGCTATAGCCTGCTCCACATCAAATACATATGGAGTTGTTAACAACCCTAGTTCATGAGCCGTAGCGATCATCTGTACCTCTAGAGCATAACCCATTCCAGTTTCTTCTAGATTTTGCCGAAAAACCCCATCAATTAAACCCACCGTGGGGAAATTTTGCACACCAATAAAGCCAATGTTTTTCAATTCCTCTAAAAATTTGGGCATTATTCTAAAGGGATCTGTTCCACATACTCCCGCTAATACTGGAGTATGTTCAATAACCGGCAACACTTCACTAGCCATTTCCACCACTATCTTATTAGCATCACCATAAGGCATTAACCCTGCTAGAGAACCTCTGCCTGCCATTCGGTAACGCCCCGAATTATAAATTACGATTAAATCCGTTTTACCAGCTTCCGCACTCTTAGCTGAAATACCTGTGCCAGCCCCAGCACCAATAATGGGCTTGCCTTTTTCAATTTGTTCGCGGATTTTCTTTAAAGCTTTTTTTCTAGTCATTTATATCTGCCTCCTTTTTATTTGCCTTCAATCATTGCGACTAATTTTTTCGCCATAGCTAATGCAAACTCAGGATCATTTATCTCCATATCCAATTCCTGTACTTCTACTAAATCTAAATTCAAATTATTTTTTAATGTTTTAAACAACATTTGATCCTCTTGTGGTCCATAAAAGACTTGTCCAGCGGTATCTATTAAGGACACGCCTTTTAGAGGTAAATAAACTGCGGTCTTTCCAGTTGTTTTATTGAGTTTTTCAGCAATTATTTTTCCTAAAGCTTGATTTTCTTCTAACGTTGTCCGCATTAAAGTAATTGTAGCATTATGTTTATATAGATTGCGTCCTTGAAATTTTTCCGGCACAGTCTCAATTGGACCAAAATTAACCATATCTAGTGCTCCCACCGAAACAACTTGGGGAATTCCTTTTTTCGCCGCCATCTCTAGTCTTTCTGGACCTGCCGTCAATACTCCGCCAACTAATTCATCCGCTAATTCAGTGGTGGTAACATCCAAAACACCTTTAATAAAGCCCGCTTGAATTAAGCTTTCCATCGCCATGCCCCCTGAACCGGTGGCATGAAAAACCAAAACTTCATAGCCTTTGCTTTCTAGATAGTCCCTTGCTACAGTAACACAAGGAGTAGTCACACCAAACATGCTTGCCGCAATTAAGGGTTTTTGGGTCTTTAAATCCTGATATTTGGCTTTAAGCATTCCTAAGATTGCATAAGTTGCGTTAGTTAAAATTTTATTAGAAATACTATTAATGCCCGAAATATCTACTACAGAATACATCATCGTAATATCTTTTTCTTTTACATAAGGTCTTGTATCGCCTGAGGCAACTGTAGACACAATTAGCTTCGGCAAACCAATTGGTAAGGCTTGCATAACATGCGCAGCAATAGTTGTTCCCGCTGACCCCCCTAAACTAATCACCCCTGCCACTTTACCTTGAGCATATAGTTCTAGCACTAGTTTTGCTGCCCCTTGCATAATAGCCCCAATAGCATAGCCACGATCAGCTCTTTGTCGCAAATTTTCTAAAGTTTCACCAGCATATTCAGCAACCTGTTCACTACTATAATCTGGTTTAAAATAAGGTTCTCCAACTATCCCGGTATTAATAACTAATGTCTGAACGCCTTCGCGATTGGCAATATCGCGAATAAACTTAAATTCTACCCCTTTAGTATCTAAAGTGCCCACAATCACTAATTTCTTCGGCATAATCAACCTCCAAAAATTTTTTATAAAATTCTGTGCAAAACAATACTAATTCTACCTTTTTTGGTAATCCCTTTAATTTCAACTACTTCTACACGACCACGACCGCGATACGAAATAGTATCACCAACTTTAACTTCTTGTGCAGCCCCCTTAGCTGGTTTGTGATTAAGTTTAACTTGTTGAAGTTTAATGCCTTCGTTCATCTGAGTACGCGAGGTACTATAGCCAGCCGCCGCAACTGCATCTAAGCGCAAATTAGCAACTGTCGCCGTAATTACTTTAGTTTTTTGTTCTTTAACTTGCAAATCTTCCACAGCTATTTTTTTTATACTAACTTCTGCCGCCCCAACTTTAGTTAAGTTTTGTAATAAGAACTCGGCCATTTTTTCCTCAACTACTACTTGTGCACCGGTTTCCACTAAAACAATATCACCAACAAATTCACGCTTGCATATTGCTAAAATTGCACCCAATAAATCCTTGTGGGCAATTGAGTAATAGCGTTTATCCCAATTTATTTCTAAGGCAACAAAATCCATTACTATTTGATACTTAAAGTCTCGGTGAACAAAAACCGCTTTATTTCTTTCGGCATTTTCAAAACCACCATAAGCAACAACGCTCAAGTCCTCACTGGCATTGCAAATAACCTCTGCAATTTGAAACTCACTCGGACTTAGAAAAAAGCTAGCTTTGTACTTTTTATTTTTTTCAACGCTTTCAGCTATTTCTATCAAGCGTGCCGCAAGAATATCTTCTTCCGTAGCCTTATAATATCTGATAATTTTATCCTTATCAATCATTTCTTCGTCATAATCTCCTTTGAACGCTCTAGCACACTAGCAACACATTCAATTAGGGCGCTACGCACCCCACATTGTTCTAAAGTTCTTATTCCCGCAATTGTCGTTCCAGCTGGAGAAGTTACTTTATCTCTTAAAATAGCAGGATGTTCCTTAGTATTAAGCAACATTTTTCCTGCACCATAAAAGGTTTGTGCTGCTAATTTAATACTCATTTCTCTAGATAATCCCGCCATGACACCTGCGTCAGCTAGCGCATCTATCATCATAAATACATAACCTGGACCACAACCTGAAATTGCCGTTACTGCTTCCATCTGGTTCTCGCTAACTTCCACTACTTCACCACAAGTAGCAAAAATCACTTTAACCAAATTTAAATCTTCTGCACTAACTGAACTAGTTGCTGTTATTGCTGTCATACCTGCCCCCACCGCCAAAGGGGTATTCGGCATTGTCCTAACTATTCTTTGTCTACCCAATCCATATTGTAGTTGTTCTAGATTTATTGAACCCATAATAGATACAATTAAACGATTTTCTGGTAATGCTGTTAAAAATTCTTTCGTTAACACATTGGGGAAAATTTGTGGCTTTACGGCCAAAACCAAAACATCAACACTGTCTAAGAAACTAGTATTATCAGTTGCCGTATTAATTAAATATTTCTCGGCTAAATACTGTAACCTTACTTCATTGACGTCACTAACATAAATGCAATCGCTTTCGATAAAATTCGAACAAATTAATCCATTAATTATCGCCTCTGCCATAGCCCCAGCGCCAATAAAGCCTATTTTTCTCTCCATGGCGTAAACTCCTTTGAGCGCTCAGTCGTGCTACTTGTCTTGCTAGTTTTGCTAACAGAATTTGCTGCAATATCAACATTTTTCGGAGCACAAAGCAGAATATCACGGCCAACAGCTTGTAAATTTCCATCTATTGCATAAATTGTTCCCGTAACAAAATCTGTAATTCTTCTTACAACTTCAGCCTCTGTATTTTCAAAATTAACAACAACTGGCCGTTGCTCTCTTAAACAGTCCGCAATTTTTTGTGCATCATCAAACTTTAATGGTTCCACGATAACCACTTTTACTTGTGTTTGATTAAAAGGAATATTAACTACATTACTGTGTTGTGGTATATTCAAGCGTGGTTTTTTAGTTGGAACTGGTGTTGGCGAATCTTCGTATACATCCTCTTCCGTAATGAAAATTTCCCGAAATTTGTCAAATAATTTCATATTCTGCCACGACTAGTTTCCTAATTCTAGTCTTCCTCCTCATATTTTCTTAATTATAATTTCGTTCCCCAAAAATTTTACTGCCAATTCTTACCATGTTAGAACCTTCTTCAATAGCAATAAGATAATCTGCACTCATCCCCATTGATAAAACATCAGCCTCTGGAAGTATTTTTTGTAACTCCACAAAGAAACTATAGCCTTTTTTAAAAACACTACGTATTAACTCCTGGTCTGTAGTGTGTGGCCCAATAATCATTAATCCTCTTAATTTAATGTGAGTCAATCCTGTCGCTAATTTTGCTAAAGGTAATACTTCCAACTCTTTGAGTCCAAACTTACTATCTTCAGCCGCAATATTTACTTGTAACAAAATTTCTTGAATTTTCCCCTGTTCTTTAGCTTTGTTTTCTATTTCTAGTAACACACGTTCGCTATCTACAGAATGAATTAGTTGAAAATTAGCTACAGCTTGCTTAATTTTATTGGTCTGCAAATGACCAATTAAATGCCAAGTTCCACCCAAAACCTGTGCTTTTTTAGTTTTACCTTCTTGAACTTTGTTTTCGCCCAAAATATTAATCCCTGCCGCTAAAACTTCTTGTACTTCTTTGGAACTTCTAGTTTTGCTAACCGCAACTATTTGAACATGCTCGCCAGTAATAAACTTATCTTTGCGTTTTTTTAGAACAGCTTCTATTTCTTGCTTTATTATCTCAATTCTTTCTTTTAGCAAAACCAACCACCCCCATTACCAATCATAAACTAACAAAAATGCCCATTCTGCCTGTAAAACCTTGTTCAGCGCGATGTGAAAAAAACAAGTTATTGTTATCCACTGTACAAACATTACTACTAAAAATTTGTCTTTTTGGTAAACCCATTTCTTGCAATTGTAAACTATTTGCCAACCACAAATCTAACTGCCAATGTCCCACTCTAGTGGGTTTTAAAATTTGCGCGGCGAATTCAAACTCATGTCTCACTACTTGCTCTACCAACATATCCACCTCATAGCAACAAGGGCCAATAGATGGACCAATAAAAACTAAGCAGTCTTCTGGACAAGTTGCAAACTCCTCTTGCATCTTCAAAATAGTTTTTACAGCTATTCTTTGAACTGTACCCCGCCAACCAGCATGAACCACCCCAATGGCTCTTTTAGTTGGATCAAAAATAATTAAAGGCACACAGTCCGCAACAAAAACCAATAATGGCACACCAGGTTCATTAGTTATCAAAGCATCTGTTGCCTCCACCGCACTGGAGAAATCTTTGCTACCTCGTCCCAAATAGGTTTTATCCACTCGAAGCACATTAGTACTATGAACTTGTTGGGTGGCGATTATACTAGCACAATCAATTCCAATAGCTTTTGTTATTTTTTCACGATTTCTATAAACTTTCTCTGGAGAATCATTTACATTAAAAGATATATTCAGCGCCTGTCCAAATAAATCACTTTCCCCTAAAATTTTTGTAGATATTGCGTGCTTTATATTATATTCTTGCAGTTTGGGAAACACGCCATACCATAAATCACCTTGATTTTCTAGTACGAAATTTTTCACTGCACCTCACTCCCATCCTTACAAACCCCACACCTGCGACATTTTGCTAGGCAGGGAATTGTAAATTTACCTGATTTTGCTCGTTCAAATTCTTGCTTTAGATAATCTTTCGAAAAGCCCATATCTAAATTATCCCAAGGTAAAGACTCAGCAAAATCTTTTATTGTATAAAGTTGCTTTTGCAAATCATAAGTGGCCGCTTTTACAACTTGCAAGAAATATTTGCTCCCGCCTAACTCGTGCGCTTGCAATAAATATTCTCCAACTTGACGATCTCCGCGGGCCAGGATTGCTTGCACCACACTTTCTTTGTAAGACTCTACATTTATTATTACTCCACGAATAGGCTTTAAAGCATTATTTATTAATTTAAGCTTATTCTCAATCTCCCGTTTACTTGCTAAAGGTTGCCATTGGAAAGGCGTTGCTGGTTTAGGGATAAAGGTATTAATACTTAATATTAAATTCCCATAGGCCTGAACAGCATTCATCTCTTGGCGCAAGTTCTTAACCATTATAATCAATTCTTCGATATCTTCCATGGTTTCCAACGGTAGTCCTAACATTAAATACAATTTCAAATTGGGAATTTTAGCCAAAGCCAAAAGTTTAATACTTGAATAAATATCAGTCTCAGTTATTCCTTTATTTATAATATCTCTTAACCTTTGGCTACCTGCTTCTGGAGCTATAGTTAGTGTACGTTGCCCACTTTGAGCCAAATGATCCACTAGTTGAGGTGTCAAACTATCAGCGCGCAAAGAGGCAACACTAAAGTTCAAATTTTTATTTAAAATATATTCCGCTAATGGCAGAATATCAGGATAATCAGAAACTGCTGGCCCCATTAAACCTATTTTTTCGGCTCTGTCTCCATAATCATTAATAGCTTTTTGTACTTGCTCTAAACTTCTGTGACGAGGATAGCGAAAAGCATAACCAGCCATGCAAAAACGACAATGCCGCCCACAACCTCGGCTGATTTCAACTATCAACATTTTAGCAAATTCGGTCTGTTGGGTAATAATTATTGAATGGTTAGGATAATTAGCCAAATCAGCTACTATTTGTCGCGAGATTCTGACTGCTTGTATGCTTTTTTCTCCAGTACTTTGTTCACCTTGATTAATTTTGTTTCGTAAACTCGGAACATAGACTCCTGGTATTTGCGCTAATAAGCTTAATTTAGCACTACGTGTCAAGTGCTCTGCAGCAAGCAAACAATTAACGGCTTTTATTAAAGTTACTTCCCCTTCACCTATAATAAAAGCGTCGGCAACCACTGCTAACGGTTCGGGATTGAAAGTTGCACAAGGACCCCCAACCAAAATAAACGGATCTTGCTCGCCTCGCTCTTGGGCCCGTAATTTTATTTTACTTAAACTTAGCATGGTCAAAAGATTAAAGTAATCCGCTTCAAAGCTCATACTCACGCCAATAATATCAAATTCTTGTAATCGTTTTTGTGTTTCCATGCTATATATACTACTTTTAGTTTTTTGATATTCACTGATAATTTTTCTATCTGGCAAAAAAACCCTCTCACATGCTATTTGCGGTTCACGATTTAGTAATGTATATAAAATATGCAAACCTAAATTAGACATCCCTACTTCATAGACATTAGGATATAAGAATGCCACCTTAAATGGTTTATGATAGTTAAATTTTTCTAAATACTCTTCTTGAGCTGCAATTTTTTTTATCTGCTCTTTAAGTTGCCACGTCAAAAATTTCATCCTCATTTCACAATCTTTTATCAAATATAATGCTATTATACCACGCTCTTGTGCAAAGTTGAATTCTATCCTAAGTCGCAATATTATAAAATAAAAAATAACTGCGCCCTAGTTATTTTAAACCAGTTCGCAGTTATCTCCATATTATCCGTTATTTTCCTGTAAATAGTTCGCTACCCGCTTATCAGTCTCTAAAATATGACTTTCTAACCAAGTGGCTATAAACTCTAAAATACTAAGCAAAGCTTCCTCTTGATTTTCATCAATTGTACTTAAGTCCACAGCATTAATTTTATCAATAAATTTTTTATGTTCCATTTTGTGTGACAAAAATTTCGGATAAGAATTTTTTTTCATAAAGTTTTCTTCGTATTCAAAATGAAAAATCGTATAATCTCTTAACTCCTGTAATATCCCTACTATTTTGTCATATTTATCAACAGCTAATTTATTCTTTAATAACTCATATGCTTCCACAGCGACATCAATTAAATATTTATGCTGCTTATCTACATCAACTAAACCTAGTTCATATTCTTTTTTCCAGTAAATCATCTCTAGTCCCCCTTTTGTAAAAACTTTTAAAATAATACACCTCTTAATGTTTTTTGTCAATAATTAGTCTTAAATACTTAGTCCTAGATTTTAAGATCGCTATAAAAATAAACAGGTAACCAAGAGGATACTTTCCTCTATGATTACCTGTCTAACATAGCGCTATTTTAAACTTTGAATTTTGCAACCTCTTGTTGTAAATCTTGGGCTAATTGAGCTAAAGCTTGGCTTGAGCTAGCGATCTCTTCCATCGAAGCTAATTGCTCTTCTGTAGCTGCTGATACGCTTTGGGCCTCACCAGCCGATTTGCTACTAATTTGATTAATTTGTTCAGAAGCTGTAACAATTCTTTGACTTTCTGCAACCATTTTGTCCATTGCTTTAGAACTTGTCTCTACTTGATCAGCAACCTGAACAACCAAGTTAGCTATTTCTCTAAATGCTCCACCTGCTAAATTAACAACTTCTGCTCCAGTTTTAACCTCTTTAGTTCCTGTTTGCATCGCCACAACTGCCCGTTCAGTGTCTACTTGAATATCACTTATTAGTTCCGCAATTTTCTTAGCTGCTTCTTGTGATTGTTCAGCTAATTTGCGAACTTCTTCAGCTACAACAGCAAAACCTCTACCTTGTTCCCCAGCTCTTGCTGCTTCAATCGCCGCATTTAAGGCCAATAAATTAGTTTGGCTAGCAATCCCTGAAATAGTATCAACAATCTGACCTATTTCTTTAGACTGTTCCCCAAGCTTAATTACTACCTGTGCAGAACTATTAACAGTGTTTTCGATTTGCGACATTTGACTCACAGCTTGTTCTACCGCTTTTCCACCGTCTTTAGCTTTATCAGCAGCCTGATTAGATTGTTTTGCCACTTGCTTAGAATTTTCAGCAACTTGATGAATATTCGTCGACATGGCACTTACAATATCTGCTGTACTACTAGCTGCATTCATCTGTTCATGTGCACCTTCAGCCACATTGGTTATCGCTGTGGCTACCATCGACGATGCTTCAGAAGATTGTTGGGCACTAGCAGTTAATTGTTCCGAAGCTGCCGCTAAGTGTTCTGAGCTTTTTTGAATATTTCTTAGCAAATTCGCGGTATTGCCAATCATTTTTTCAAAACTTATAGCTAATTGGCCAAATTCATCCTTAGATTCAATTTCCAAATTATTAACCCGTAAATCACCAGCTGCAATTTGTTCAGAAACTGCTTTTAACAAACCTATTGGTTTAATAATTTTAGCAGTAAACACATATACGATGCCTAAGCTAACAATTAAAATTCCAATAGTAATCAAGGTAAACATCACAATTAAAGAATTAAGTCTCCCATCTAATTCTTGTTTTTCAATATTTGCTACAATTGTCCAGTTTGTTCCTTCTACTGGAGTATAGGAACCAATTAAGCCCTTACCAGCGAAATTATATAAACCTAAACCCTTTTCTCCTTTTACCATTTTCGCTGCCATATTTTTAAGATTGGCCTCTACCTCAGCACCAGTTAGCAGATTTAATTTCATAACTAATTGTTTATCAGGGTGAGCAATAATAATCCCACTTTTGTCAATAATATAGTTGCGTCCTGTTTCACCTACTTTTGTTGCCGTTACTAATTCTTGCAACTTCGTTATAGGTATTGTCACGTAAGCGACACCGATAACTTTATTATCTTTTTTAATTGGGCTAGCAATTGCTACAATCATCTGACCATCTGAGCGACTTACCACTACATCAGAGATTGCTGTTTGCCCTTTTAGTGCTTCTTGGAAATATGGGCGGTCCTTAATCGAACCCCGCGCTCCTTTAGACGAATGAAAATCCCCATTAAGATTTGCAGTAGAAACTACGCCATAAATTCCTAGTCTTTTATCTTCACGCGCAATATAATCAAAAATGAGCGCCTCATTTCCAGACTTTAATTCATTAGTATTAGCTAAGGTTTCTACGTACATTTTGTGTTGATCAATCCAAGAAGCACCATCTGTTGCCAGTGAACGTGCCTGGATTTTCAACGTGTCTTCTACTTGATTTACAAGTAAATCACTGGCTTTCCAATAACTAAAGCCCGCCACAATCACAATAGATGTCACCATTATAATTGCAATTGCTAACATTAGTTTAGTTTTAATACTCTGCATCATATTCTTCATCTCCAGTTATTTTGTTGTTTTGCAATGCGCGTACCTTATTACTAGCCATATTGTTTTTTAGCAACTTATCTATAATTTAAACCGCCCGACCTCTTGTTGTAGCTCTTGGGCAAGTTGCGCTAAAGACTTACTAGCACCAGCAATTTCCTCCATCGAAGCTAATTGCTCCTCCGTGGCAGCCGAAACATTTTCGGCTTCGGCAGAAGTTTTATCACTAATCTTGTTGATTTTTTCCGAAGCTTGAACTATATTTCTACTTTCTTCCACCATTTTTTCCATAGCTACAGATGTATCTTCTACTTGACTGGCTACTTCAAACACCAGATTAGCTATTTCTCCAAAAGTACTTACCGCAACACTTACGACCTCTGCTCCTGTTTTCACCTCCTGTGTCCCTAAGTTCATTGCTTCCACAGCCTTATCTGTATCTATTTGAATTTCACCAATTAATTGGGCAATTTTTTTGGCAGCCTCTTGTGATTGTTCTGCTAGTTTCCGAACTTCATCCGCAACAACGGCAAAGCCACGCCCCTGTTCCCCGGCTCTAGCTGCTTCTATTGCCGCATTTAAAGCTAATAAATTAGTTTGACTGGCAATTCCCGAAATAGTACCAACAATTTCACCTATTTCTTTAGACTGCTCGCCTAGCTTACTTACAACTTTTGCTGAACTGTTGACTGTATTTTCAATCTGCGCCATCTGAGTTACGGCCTTGGACACAGAATCGCCTCCAAAACGCGCTTTATCTGCCGCAGTATTAGAGTTTAACGCAACCTGCTTAGTATTATGGGCTAACCGATCAATGTTCTCGGCCATATTGCCAATTACGCCACCAGTTTCTTTTGCCATAACCATTTGTTCGTTAGCTCCGTCAGAATAGATTTTGCAACTACTGACGAGGCTTCAGACGATTGTGTTGCACTAGCCGTTAACTCTTCCGAGGCGGAGGCTAAATGTTCCGAACTTTTTTGAATCCCCCGCAATAAATTAGCTGTATTACCAATCATTTGTTCAAAACAATGTGCCAACTGTCCAAATTCATCATTAGAATTTACATCTACTTTCGTAGTTCGAAGATTACCTGCACACATTTTATCGGATATATCCTTCAAAACATCAATAGGTCTTATAACCCGTTTTGTAAATAAATATACAACAGTTAAACTAATACTCAAAATTAAAATAGTCAAAACCGCATATAAAACAATTAACTCATTTACCCGTCCAGAAAGTTCACCTTTAGTAATATTAGCTATAATAGACCACTCTGTACCTGCTATTGGCACATAAGCGCCGATTAAATCCATGCCTTTAAAATTGTAACCACCAATCCCGCTTTCTTTTTTGATCATCTTATTTGCTAACTGTTTTAAACTTTCACTGGCATCTTTATCAGTTGCAATATTAAATTGCATAATTAAATCCTTATTGGGATGGGCAATAACCAAGCCCTTGCCATCAATTATGCTATTTCTACCGGTATCCCCAACTTTAGTTCCAACGACTAACACTTGAATTTTATCCATTGGTACATTGCCACCAACCAAACCAACAATTTGACCATTTTTCTTAATCGGTGTTGCAATTATTACGGTTAATTTGCCTGTAGACTTGTTTTGCAAAACTTCAGAAATAACCGTAGTCCCTTTTTTTAAACATCTTGATAGTAACCCCGTTCCTTTACTGATCCTTGCCAACCACGCGTTGAAAATCCATCCCCTGCCGCATTTGCATAAAACAAGCCGTCATAAACACCAACACGCTTATCTTCCCTCGTCAAATACTGTAAAATAACTGCGGGGTTATCGGAGTTTAACTCTGCAGTATTTGCCCATAATTCGATATCACTTTTACTATCTGCCAACCATAGCGATACTTCCGTTCCCAAAGCTCTGATTTGTAGTTTTAGCGTTTCTTCCACTTGCCGAACTAATAAAGCACTTGATTTTCAATAGCTCACACTGGCTAAACTCGTTACCGAAACCAACATAATTAAAGATATAATTACCAGCAACTTAACCTTAATACTCCTCACTATATTCCCCCCCCATTTCTTTTAATCTTTATAACTATATGTTAATAGATAAGCGATTATTTGCTAAATTTGGGTAAAATAAAAATTGTGATTTTCGTATTTTTAAATTGTTTTTTGTTGCAAATTTACCAATTTCTTTTGTTGAATTTTTCTCTATTTTCTGTTTTTTCTTTTTATATAATTTTATCTGTTTTTTTCTAAAAACACAATCCTTTCTTGGAAAATTTTATTATGACCGCCGGTCCATTTACTTCTTAAAGCATTTATTATATAATATATTTGGCTATATAATGGTCAAATATATTTATTGAAAGGAATTTAAAACATTGAAAAAATTATTTGTTACCTCTCTTTTAATTTCTTTATCACTTGGCTTGTTGACTACAGCTTCGGCTGCACCTGCACCTGAGGGATTTTCTGTACATGTTTCTGAAAAGAGTAATGCCGATCCAGATTATAGCATTTCTATCGGTGGTTTACCTGGGGGGACGCTTCAGGCTAAATATGGTTCTGACAAAATAAATCATGCCAACTTTAAATCTCTGGAATTTAATTACTATCAAGCTCTACCACTTATCGATGATCTAAGTGTTAGTTTAGGTACTAGAAGATTAGAATATAATAATGATAGTACTTGGAAAACCCAAATCGGGGTGCAAAAAAGATTTAAGTTAACCGACAAAACCTCTGCCTATACCAATGTTTTTTGGAGTAAAGACTTTCTTGACCAAGATTTAGGTTTAGCTTATGAACTAACTAGCAATTTGGAACTTAATCTAGGCTACTATAATACTAAAACTGACCACATTGGTGGTTCTAGTCCTCGCTCAGAAGGTATATCTGTCGGCGCCACCTTCAAATTGTAAAACTAATATAATCCCAAAAGCTTACAGGAACTACTTTTAAGGTGTAACCTTAAAAATAGTTCCTGTTTTTTTTTATTATAATTTTAAAATTCTAAGATAATTCTACTAACACCTGCTTCGCGTTTGATTACAATCTTTTTATCAATTTTGTTTTTCAACTCTTCTACATGGGAAATAATTCCCACCAATCTATTTCCCGTAGTCAAATTCCCCAATGTTTGCAAAGCTTTATCCAACGCCTCTGCATCTAATGAGCCAAAACCCTCATCAATGAACATTGTTTCTAACTTTACCCCACCTGAAAACTGTTGAACAACATCCGCCAAACCTAGCGCTAAAGCTAATGAGGCCTGAAAAGACTCTCCCCCCGACAAACTTTTCACTCCTCTTATCTTTCCGGTGTTTGTATCAAGAACATCGATATCTAAACCAGCCCGTTCCCGTAAATTTCCTGCTTCATACCGCCTAACTAAGCTATAACGTTTATTTGTCATTTTAACAAAACGCTTATTAGCCTCCAATAAAACTAAATCAAAATAAACCCCTTGAACATATCTTTCAAACGCTATTTTAGAGCGACCGGTTAATTCTCCATTGGCAGTATCTGATAGTATCTTATAATCTAAATATTTCTTTTCAATCTCTAGATATTCTGCTTGCTTATGCTGCAAATTACTTAAAACCCTTTGATTATTTAGCAAGCCATTTTCTACTTTCATTAAATTTTCTTGTAGAATACTTCGTTCTTGTTCCAATTTCTGAGCCTGCACCTGTAAAGTTTCCACATCAACCCGTTCTTTTCCCAAAGTAATTTTTTTGACTTCTTCAATTTGTCCCAAAATTTTATTAACCTGCAACCTATAATCATTTAATTGTCTTTCTTGCTTTTCCAACTCCTCTAGCGAACAAAGATAACTTTCATAATTTGAGCAATCTGCAAAATTTGTCTGTAATAATAGATTACTAAATTCCCCTTTAATTTCTTGATATTCTTTCCGTACATTTTCCAAGAGTTTTTCATTTTGTGCAACCAATGTTTGAGCTTGCTCTACAGTCTTCATTAGAATTTCATAGGCTTTTTGTACTTCGCTTAAAATTGTTTTTAACTTAAATAGTTCTTGTTCTTTGCTTACTAGGCTTAGTTGTGCCGTTTTCAGATCAGCATACGGCAATTGTCGTTTTAGTTCCTCAATATTAACAGCAAGTGTTCTTAACTCCAGCTTCAAACCTTGCTCCTGCTGTTGATAGCTTTTTATTTGTTCATCATTTGTCTGCATCTCAAGCACCAATTTACCGGCTCGTTCTTGTAACTCTTGTTTCCTTTGGCTTTCCTGTTCCAAAACTTTAATTTGCTGTGCTAGTTCTTGTTGCTCTTCTAATATTTTTTTCAGCAACGAATTTAGCTGTATTCCAATATCTCCCTCAACTAAAGTAATTTGCTGTTTTGTAAGTTTTTCAGAAATCAGGTCTTTTTTTTGTTGTATTGTTGTCGCTAATTGCACACAAATCGCTTTTTGTTCGTCGCAATTTTTGCGTTGCGCTTCTTGTTTTGTTTTTTCCTGTTCTAATTGCTTCTGTGTAGGTGCCTGTTCAGTTTTACTCGCCAAGCGCGGATGCAATAGCGAACCACAAACTGGACATGGCTCATTAGCTTGAATACTAGCCGCCAAAATTCCTGCCTGCTCAGCATAAAAAAATTTTTCCAACTGCAAATATTTTTCATTCTGTTCTTGATAAAGTTGCCAATTTTTCTTAAAAACATCTTGCTGACAGCTTAAATCTTCGCTTAGTACTTTTTGTTTTTCTATTTCCAGACCAATACTTCTAATTTCTTCTAAACGCCCCGCTAATTGTTGCGCACGGTTTTTTTCTGTAAGTAATATTAAGTCACTATCTACTAATGCTGACAGGGACTGTTCTAACTGTTCCTTTTCTTTGCTTAGTAATAGTTGAACATTGTTGGCCTGCAGCAAGGATCCCATAGTTTTTTCTAACTGAGCATTTTTTACTTTGCATTCACGCTCCGCTTGTTCTAAATCTTGATATTTAGGAAAACTGTCTTTTAATAATTTAATCTCAATTGCCAATTTTTCTCTTAACTCTTCTTGGGATTGTAGCTGTTGTAATTCTTGTTGTTTAGCTTTCAATATTGGCTCATTAATAGCCACAACCTGCAGATTTTTATCTAGATCTTTTCTTAAGCTTTCCCCGCGCTTTAGTGACTCTTGTAATTTTTGTTGAACCGGTCGGACAATATATACAGCTTTTTTACGTTTCTCTAACTGATCTTCTAATAAATTATGCTCCGCTTCTTGTTTTTTTAAAGCTATTAAAGTTGTATTTAACTTTTCTAAATTTTCAAGCTGTAAATTAATAGTCAAACCCTCATTGTATGCTTGGCGATTCGCATCCCACAACCTCGATAAAGTTTCTTGCTGCAATCTATAATTATTACTAAGTTCAGCATCTGCATCGATAAGCTCAGTTAAACAAGTAAAAACTTCAGCTAATGTGCTTTTTTTTTGCAAAGCTATTTGTAAGTTTGGATACAACGAATTTGTCGTATCACAAACTATATCTTTTTTGTACTGCTCAATCGCCAACTCTAAATTTGCAAGTTCTCCTTTTAATTTTAAACTTTTATTTTTTAAGTTTTGTTGTAATTTTTCATACATATGGGTATCAAAAATCTTCCGAAATATTTCCTCTCGAGTTTTGCTTTCCGCTAATAACAATTTCAAAAATTCCCCTTGTGCAATCATCGCAATCTGCTTAAATTGTTTGTGATCTACGCCTAACAATTCTATAATCGCACTATTCACAAGTTCTTTACCCGTAATAACTTTGTCTATTGCTAAATGCAATTCTACGCTAGCTTCACTTTTAACCAATTTTTCTTTATTACCGCGCTTTGCGGGTCGCAAATATTGTGGGCTACGTTTAATCTCATAAACTTTCCCTTTATGTTCAAAGCTAAATTGTACGAAAGTTTCTATCTCAGTTTGAGCAAAATCACTTCGCAACATATCAACGCCGCGATTTTCCCCACTAACTTCACCATATAAAGCAAAAGAAATCGCATCAAAAATTGTAGTTTTCCCTGAACCAGTATCCCCTGTAATCAAAAATAAGCCTTGATTTTTAAATTTAGTAAAATCTATTACCACTTCTTCTGGATAAGGACAAAATGCGCTCATCACTAATTTTATTGGTTTCATATTCTCACCTTTCAGTCTCTTGTAAGGCCTCTGCCAAAACCTGTTGTAATATTTTCTGTTGCTGATTTGTTAATTCTTGATTATTTTGTTTTAAGTAAAAATCGGCAAATAATTGTTCTGGTGTTTTCTCTTGCAGATCTTTATTAGTTAACAATTCCAATTCTAAGTCATTTTGGCTACGCTTGTTCTCGAAGTCAAGGAGCATTACATTTGGATAAATTTCTCTAACTTTGCCAATCGCATCTAAAATTTCTTGTTCATCAGTTAGCGTTATATGCACATAATTATTCTGCGAAACTTTTTCCAAAGTACTGCCACTTTGTAGTTCCGCTAGAGTAGTCTTTAATTCTTGTAAATCTCTTAACGGATTCAAGCTAATTAAATTTATAAAAATTTCACCTTTTTGCTTAATCTCTACCAATGTCACTGATTTATTGTGATTACATTCAGAAAAAGAATATTTCAATGGCGAACCACTATAACGTACAGTATCGCGACCTATTTTTTGCGCACGATGAATATGCCCCAAAGCCACATAGTCAAAATCAGCAAAAACACCGAAATCAACATTGTCCACTCCGCCTAAAGAAATGCTTTCTGATTCCGACCTTTCTGGGCTCACCCCAGCAGCTGTGACAAATTGATGGGCAACTAAAATATTTCGCTGCGAAGTATCAAGCTTTAAATCTTGTAAAGCTAGTTGTACACATTCTTGATAACTTTCTGTTTGACTCGATAGCTTTTTATTAACTATCACGGGCTTTATATACGGTAATAAAAACACATTAACGGGCCCATATTCGTCATTTAAAACTATCTTTTGCACTTTAGCATCATATTCACCATATATATATATATTATTATTATGCATAATTCTACTACCAAATTCTAAACGTTCTGGTGAATCATGATTGCCACTAATAATAAAAATCGGAATATTAATTTGAGCTACTTGCGTAAGGAACTCATCAAAAATATCTACAGCTTCTGCCGATGGAATTACCTTATCATATATATCCCCGGCAACTAAAAGTCCTTGAACAGCCTCTTTTTTAAGCAGTTCAAGTATTTCCCCTAAAATATGTTTTTGCTCTTCTACCAAAGAAAACTCATTGACTCTTTTCCCAATATGTAAATCCGATATATGCATAAATTTCATATAATTATCCCTGCTTTTCTATTTGTATTTTTGCATTTTAAATCCGCAACCTGTCTTAACATCTATTATATCAATAATTATCTGCTTGAGAAGATTTTTCTTAAACTAGACTAGAAAATAGAAAAAACTGTTCCAAAACAGGCCATCAGCCCACTTTGAAACAGTTATAGCTTTTGTCTTGAGTTTTGTGTACTAGGCAGTAGCCGTAATAACATTATAATTGAAGGTTTTCGGAATACTTTCTTCAATCAAGCGACTAGTTTCTTTGTTTTTACTATAAATTCTACAAGAAACTACCTTTTTTAACTCATTGTTAAGACAAACATTAGTACTAAGTTGCAAATTATATGTTCTTAATTTATCTGCAAATTCTTTCCCATTTGATAAATCATTTGACATTACTTCATATATAAACAGCTTATCTTTTCTTAGATAATTCAAAACCTTAGGCGGAAGATAGTTCCCTAGAAAAGTCGCCAAAAATATTGTTATATAAACATATTCGCCGCTTTGTTGCGCCGAATAAACAAAGAATACTACACTTAAAGACGCACAAACAGCCGCCAAAAAATATTTATCTTTAACAATAAACATCGTCTTTAACACGCCAAAAGCACAGTCAAACAATTTAACCATAAATAAAATCACTACTGGAATCAATATCGTAATTATTTAATCACCTACTTCCTTAATCAAATTTTAGCTTTTTGCACACAAAAAAACGAACCCTATTCGCTCTTTCCAATAAGCGAATGACCTCGTCTAAATAGCATCTATA
The DNA here is from genome assembly GCF_000384135.1 of Succinispira mobilis DSM 6222. Taxonomy (NCBI): domain Bacteria; kingdom Bacillati; phylum Bacillota; class Negativicutes; order Acidaminococcales; family Acidaminococcaceae; genus Succinispira; species Succinispira mobilis. The sequence continues at coordinate 671,297 of NZ_KB913028.1, read as the reverse complement.
GTATCTACAAAAAGGCTTACTTAATGATGATACCACATATATGTTTTTTTGTCAAAAAAATTTACGCAAAACACTAAAGCTCAAGCCTCGAACAATAAAGTTCCTCAGACTCAAGCTTTAAATTTATCCCTTGGCACCTCACCTGTAACCAAGGCCCGTTTTAATTCTTCATATTTTTCTTTAGTAATCTCACCTTGCAAACACTTGTTTCGCAGAATCTCAAGTTGTGCTTCTGCTCGCTCCGCTTCTAAATCCTCAGCCGTACAACATTCCCGACAAATATGACGATAAACAACAACATAACCAATCCACAAAACTATTACTATTCCAAAAATCTGTGGCCAAATTGAGTTGTTTATACCTGCAAACATTATTTCACCTCCCAAACTTCAAACCTAGGACTATAGTTCTAATATTTACAATTTTCCGAATTTACTTTCTACCTAATAATACTAATTATTAGTTTTTCTGTCAACTAGCATATTTAAAAATTCTTAAAATTAGGGATTTTTCACATTTCCACTGTAGCTCTGCTAAACTTTCTCACTCTAATATTTCCCACTGAGATGGTCAAGCTAAATTGTAACGCAAACACTGATATTTTCAACTTTAACTAAATCTTTTTTCAAACGGTGTCAAGTATCCATTTGATGAATGCGATCTAACATGATTATAATACACCCAAATATAATTGTAAGTTGCCTCATTTAAAGCCTCATCACTCTCAAAACTATGATGATTTATGAAGTCTGCTTTGAACGTTCCATAAAAACTTTCCATTGGTGCATTATCATAAGGACACCCTGCTTTACTCATACTTTGTGTGATATTTTGTAAAGAGCAAAACTCAGTAAAATCTCTAGAAGTAAACTGGGTACCTTGGTCTGAATGCAGAATAAATCCGTCTTTTATTTTATTATGGTTTAATGCTATTTTAAGAGTTTCAATTGCCAATTCAGCATTAATACGATTACTATTTAGCGTAGCAACAGGAGAACGATCGAATAAATCAATGATAGTACAATTATAACGTTTTGCTCCATCTTCAAGCCACATGTAGGTAAAATCAGTACACCACACTTTATTAGGGACATCCACTGTAAAATTTTGTTTCACTAGATTGTCAAATTTTTTATAACAATCACCTTTTTTATATTTTGGTTTTTTGCGTATAACAATAGAATGAAGGCTTAGTTCCTTCATGTATTTATGAACGGTTAGATTACTAATATTAATATTTTTTCTATTGAGAAAAATCCTCATCATTCGATAACCAGGTCTACCTGCATACTCGTGATAGATATCTTCTATGGTAGATTGAATACTGGACTTGTTGGCATAATAATCAGCTTTTCTATTCTTTTTATAATTATAATAAGCATTAGGTTTTATTTTGAACTTTGATAATAACCATCGTACACCAAACTTATCATTATAAATATCAATGAATTTGTATTTTTCTAATCTAGTTCCTTTGCGAAGAATGCGGCGGCTTTTTTTAAGAAGTCATTTTCCTTTTTGGCTTCAGCTAATTCCTTACGTAACTTTAAGATTTCCGCCATTTGGTCTTTTTCATTATTTAATTCTGGATTTGTTTCGCATTCTTCACTGTAGTCACGAATCCATTTACGCAAACTACCTTCACCTAGATTGTATTCTTGATTTACACTTTTCATTTGACGTCCTTCTTCAAGGACTAATTTCACCATTTTTTTCTTGAATTCTGGTGTGTAAGTTTTTTTTATTCCTGCCATTGTAATAGCCTCACTTTCTTATGAATTATTTTATCATAAATATCAGCGTTGCTGTTACAATTTTACTATACCATCTCATACCGATATTTTTTAAGTCTTCTTGGGCAATTAATTGGATATCAGTTCCAGTAATGATCGCGCCGCCACTTGTTAAATCTCCTGCTTTTAGATTTGCTAGGTAAATTTCTGGCACTAAGACTTTTTCGCCCTCTATTTCTTTTTCTACTAGCCAAACTATATCACTAGTTAGCGCTGCCATTTGCTCTTTAGTTAAAGCTATACCGATATTAAGGTTATATTGGTTGGCATAGGTTGCGCCATTTTCTAGAAGGCTTTTATATTGTTCTATTTCTGAGCTGTAGTTATGCAGATATTTTTTTCCGGTTAATTCAGTTATTTGTTCACTAATTCGTTTTTGTTCGTAATATCCATCACCTAGACGCTTTATTACTTTCTCTGGACTTGTTTTTACTCGCTCTAGTAAATAGTCGCTAGAGATAAAATTATTATAATTAGCGAATTCTGCTTTTGTCTCTATGAGGTATTTAGCACTTGGATTGCTATTTACACTAAAGAGATGTTCATTGCGAACCAAGCTCGCTAAAGTGCTTTTTTTATCTAGTTTATTTTCTTGCCATTTTAAGTTTTGTACTTGTGGTTGTTTGGCAGCCGGGGTTTTGTTTTCTATAACAGCTTTGCCTGCATCTAAAGTTTTATTTTCAACGTTATCTGCGGTAATAGTTACCGTATTTACCCCACTTAATATCCCTAGACGTGCAATATTATCATCTACGATTACTTGTTTATAGTAGGGAATTGCGGTATTACCATATACCCAAGTTGAGCGGCGTAATTTGTGTTTCTTTTTATATTTCCAGCTATGATTATCTGCGCCGACATCTGTAGTTATTATTGTGCCTTGATAACCAAGGTTTTCTACACGGTCGCCTTGAATATTTAAGTCATTGCCAGCTACTATTTTGCTGTAATGATTGCTGACATTAGCTTGAATTGCGATATCTTTTTCTGCCAAAATTTGGCCTGCCGCTGTTTCATTATCAATTTTGCCGGTCATTATATTGCGGTTAAAGTTCCGTGTTGCGCTATAGCAGCCCGACATGGGACTAATACCGTAGGCTATATATTGATTACTTATCGCCCAATCAGTTTCAAAAATACTTTTTTCGTTACTTAGCTCTGCTGTATTAATTGTAATATTGCCTTGACTTTCTATGGTCGAAGACTGATTTAAAATTTTATTTTTCGCTTTTAACTCTAAATCATTTTTACTGTACAGCAAGGCATTGTCTTGATTGTTGATTTCGTTTGCTAAAATCTGCATTTTGCCATTTACTGCAATTACTGAATTATTGTTTGTTAGGCTATCGGTCTGGAGGGTCGTATCAAGTTCACTTAATAGCACGCCACCTGCACGATTTAGTAATTTGCCTGTTTGTAATTGCAAATTGGTTTTACTTTTTAAGCTTGACTCTTGATTTAGCAAGCTATCGCTAGCTGTTATTGTCAAGGCGCCACCACTTACAAGCTGTGCACTATCTCGATTTGAGAAGTTTTTACTACTTAAACTTGTTTTAGCAGTAGCTTGCATTGTGGCTTCTTGATTTTTTAAATCATTTTTCAAGTCGGCCGTGAGTTCCGAGCCTGTATACAGCAGGGCATTGCCTGTATTTTCTAAGGAGTTACCTGTAAGCTCCAGTTTTCCTGTAGCGAAAATACTTGCTGTTTGATTTTTAATATTTTCTTGGGTAGTTATTGCCAAAGCATCTTGGGTTTTAACTAGGGCCTTATCTTTGTTTAAAAAGTTTTTGCCTGCTATTTTACCTTGACCTAAAGCGGTAATTGTCGCTGCTTGATTTAATACTTGCTCAGTTGCTGTTATTTCTAAGTCAGCACCACTACTTAGCAGGGCATTTTCTGTGTTTTTAAAGTTTTGGCTATGTAATTTGGTTTTGCCAGTCGCAACTATTTTACCTGTATTATTTAGCTCAGTATTGGCCGTTATATCTAACTGCTTAGCCCATAGTTCTGAAGCAGAATTGTTAAACTCTAAGCTAAATAGCTCTAACTTATCCGTTTGCTCAGCGTTTAGTCCTTCACCTTGCACTAGGATATTGGCTGGAGCGAGGGGTTTAAACGCTACTCGTCCTTGTTGCCAGTCGTCAATTAAGCCAGTAGAAATGGTTGCTTGGCTAGTATTAATATAGCCAAAGCCATTTATTTTTATTCCATTAGGGTTGGCAATTACTACACTTGCTCGCTGACCTGCTACTTCTAAAAAGCCATTTAACGATGCTGCCTAAAACAGGTTCATAAACCTATTTAAAGACAGCACCTTTTTTACCTTAATTTTTAATTATCTTGTTTTTCTTCTAGTTCTCCTTCTAAACTTAAAAATAGTTTTTGCAATTCTGCTTTGCTCTCTGCTTTAGCATTCCACAGTCCGCGTTGTTCCGCTTCTAGCAATACTTCGGCTATACGATGCAGGGCCCAAGGATTAACTTCTTTCATCCACTCTTGCATTTTAGGGTCTAAGGCATATTTTTCTACATATTTTTCATACATCCAGTCTTCCATAACTTCACTAGTTGCATCCCACTGATAACTTACAGCTACATAGGTTGCCAAATCACCTGCACCTTTATAGCCATGCTTTTTCATACCTTCAACATACTTAGGATTAATTGCTTCACCACGAAACCAACGTTTGAGTTCTTCATTTAAACTTCGTACTTGAATTTGTTTACGATCCGAACTATCACTTACATAATTCTTAGGCATTTCACCACGGTAGCTACGTACTGCCGCTACCATCCCGCCACGATAATTATTATAATCATCGCCACTTAACATTGATGATTCGCGGTGATCCACGTTTTGTAAAGTTATTTCTAGCTGTGACATTCGTCTTTTAAAGCGTTCTGGCGAATATTCCCCCGCTGCACCTTTACCATATACATGTCCGCCCCATCTCGTATAAACCGCCGCCAAATCATCTACATTTTCCCAATTTTTCGCTTCTAACACTGCCCCAATTCCAGCCCCATGTGCCCCTGGTGGATCACCAAAAATTCGATATGAGGCTTCACGCCAAGCCTCTTCTTCAGTCAGCCCAGCTTCTATCAACTCACCACTTTCTTGCAAAACATGTTTCCGCACAAAATTCAATTCTAAATCTTCCTCTAGCTTTGCTACTAAATCTACCGCTGTATCTAGCCAAGTAACTGAAGCAGGCAAACTATCGCGGAACAAACCACTAATTCGACCCGTAACATCAATGCGCGGTCTTTGCAATTCAGCTAAGGACATAACTTCTAAGCCAACCACACGACCGCTACCAGCTTGCCATACTGGTCTTAAGCCCATCAAATACAAAAATTCAGCAATACATTGACCGTGATTCCGCAAATTGCTAGTCGCCCATAAAATTATGCCCACACTTTCTGGATAGTGCCCTTCCTCTTGAATAAATCTGTCGATAACATCATCGGCCATTTTCTTGCCAATTTCCCAAGCAACTTTCGTTGGTAAGGCTCGCGGATCAATGCTATAAAAATTTCTACCCGTAGGCAATAAATCTGCACCACCACTCGTAGGTGCTCCCGATGCACTCGGTTCAATATACTCGCCGTTTAAGGCCGCCATAATGTTATCTTGCTCTTGTGTTGTCAATAACAAGCTAGGCGCAATATGTGTGCAAATATAGCTACTAATTGTTTGTAAAATTGTTAGATTTTCTCGGCTTAAAGCTTTTATCCAGTCAAGCTTTGGCAATTGTTCAACTACCGCAGGCTCAAAATTATTAATTTGTAAAAATACTAATAGCTCCCGCGCTTTAGCTTGAAGCTCATCTAAAAATTGTCCATAAGTTTGTTTCCCACTAGGCAACATTTGGCTACTAGCTTCTAACAATTGGTAATATTCATATCCATAAAATTGTGCTAGCGATTTTAATAGAGAAGGTTTTTCCCCATTTTCTAATTTTGTTAAAGCTAATAAATATTCAATTAGTTCTTGATCAACTGGCGGTTCACCTAAAATATGTAACCCTGTACTTATTTGCATATTTTTAATATCAGTCATATATACATGCAACCGACCTACATAAGCTAAAAAGGTTTCACCTGCTATAGTTGGCACATCTTCTTGTAAGTTACATTCCTGCACTTTAGTATGTGTTAACTCTTCTATTGCCGGTAGAGCTGCGACTGCACTTTCATCATTAGCAAAATGGCAGTATTCTTCCAATAATTGTTCTAACTCAGCTAGTTCTTCATAGGTCCCTGCCGTACTCATCGGTGCCGATAAATAACTTATTAAGCAAGCAGCACTTCGCCGTTTAGCTTGAATACCTTCGCCTACACAAGTTATCCAATAGGGATAAATATTGGGCATATCACCTGTAGCTATATCCGAATAGCAGGCCGCGGACATTGCATTGCCTTTACCTGGTAACCATTCCAAATTACCATGTGTACCTACATGAATCATTGCATCAGCTTGCCAAACATCTCTTAGCCAATAATAAAAGCCTAAATAATGATGTGTCGGGGCACAATCTGGCGAATGATATATTTTACCTGGATCATCCCCAAAACCCCGTGGTGGTTGTACGGTAATAAAAACATTATCTCTAATAACTCCAGGCACTATCAACTTTTGCTTATGATTAAACACTTCCCCAGGCGCATCGCCCCAATCGCTTTGTAATTGCTGTTGGACTTTTTCTGGTAAGCTGTTATAAAATTTTTGATACTCCGCCGCGCTTAAAGTTGCATCGGCATTATCCAAAAGTTTTTCGGAAATAAATCTACGATCATTGGTCGCATGTGCGGTAATTTCTTCAATAAATTCTTGGCTCGAAGCCGGAATCTCGCCGACTTTATAACCTTTATCCGCCAATTTTCCTAATAAAACACGCACACTTTCAATGGAGTCGATACAAGCGGCACTACCAATATTAGAATTTGTCGGTGGATAATTATGAAATACAATCGCTACTTTTTTCTCAGAATTAGGTTTTTTGGCTAACATTGCCCATTTACGAGTTTTTCTAGCTAGCATCTTAATTCGCTCTTCCAGAACATAGCGATAATGCGTTCCGTCAGCTGCTTGTTCTCTGGTACTTGTCGGCACCGCATGGATTACCCCATCAAACTCTGGCATTGCTACCGCATAAGCAACTTCATTGGCCGTTAAACCGACATAACTTGCTTCCCACCATTTGTAATCCATATACATATTATGCACTTGTAATATTGGCACACCTAGCTCTTGTAAATTTTTAAGACTTGCAAAGCCCGTGACAGTAAGCGAGAAAACAAACGGATTTATTAAAACATCTATCGCCACCTGCCCCTGGTAATAAAACATTTTTTGAATACTTTCCCCTAAGGCCGGAGCTCCAGTTTCAGAGTTAGCCAAATTACTACTAAACAACGCTAAAACATTGCATCCCTCTTGCTCTAAGGCCGTAATAATACTATTTTGATAATCAATATTATCCCAAAGCCAATCTTCTCGCGCAAACACTAACCCGACAACAGGTTTATCTTTTTGGTATATTTTTTCAAAAAATTCCTCTGTAGTTAAAGCTTGACCAGAAAATTTAGGATGGTATATACCGCACCAAGGTAACTGCTGCGGTTCCAGATAACTAACCTTTTCAGGCAAATAATAATTCATTAAATATGCACATAAATTAATATAATTGTCTAAACCACCATAAGACAAATATTTGCCAATGCGTTCAATTTCTTGGCTTGTAATGCCAAAACTTAAAGCATCATCGCCAGGATCAATAATTGCAAACAAATGCTTTTTTTGATTATTTTGCATAAAAGTTGAAGCTTTTTTCAAAAAATCACAACATAAACCCGTCCCCATCCAAGTCGTTAAAACAAAAGCACTTTGTTTAATTTTATTTTCCCAGTTTTTATTCCAGATTTCTTGGTCATTAACTTGAATTATTTCCATTTTATCTAGTAACTGCTCAGTTGCTAAAATTCTCTGAGATGCCCGCTGTAAGCCTGTAAAATGATTTTCCATATTTGTTATTACTATAATTTTTGCCATTATGTTATGCTCCTTAAACATTTACTAATTCTTAGAACGCTAAACCCTTGTCTAGCTTTATCAGCTAAACTACCAAACTAAGTGTTTAATTATCCTTTACCTAAGTAGTTAGTTTTGCTATTTACTACTCCTAAAGCTGTTTAAAGCAAGTTACAATTACCTGGAGCTAATTCAAAATTTACTGTCTGCCACTTACTAGGATCAGTCAGATCAGCTGGTAACTGCGCGTATAAAATTTTTTCTGCTACACCTTGATAAGCCGTTATAATTTTATCAGCCACTACAACTGCACTTTGTGCAATTGTCAAATCTAATTTTTCTGTTCTGCCTGTTTGATTACACACTATAACGGGAATATTAGAGGCAGCTTGTGAGCATCTTTTCCAAGCTGCCTCTGGTGGGCCGCCACACCCTGGTGGCCACGCGGCCACAACGACTATCAGTTGCGCCGCTTTTTGCGTTAATACCGCTGCATTTTCAGCAAACCAAGCATCAGCACAAACTAATAAGCCTACACGAACTCCCGCTATTTCTACTACTTCTAAGCTATCGCCAGGAGTCGACCAGGCTTCAGTTATCCAATTTAAAGTACGAATTTTATAATGTCGAGCTACTATTTCTCCGCTAGCATCTATCACTAAACAGGCATTATAGGCCTGTTTAGCTGTTAATTCTGCACAACCAAGAAAAATAGTCAATTGATATTTTTTGGCCAGCGCCTTTAACGGTTCTAATTCTGAGGAATTTTCGCTTACTGGTTGATAATTGCCCGCGATACAATTCATATAATATCCTTGTAGAGCCATTTCTGGAGTTATTATCCATTTAGCGCCATTTTCAGCTGCAGTTTCTATCCCCCAACACAGTTTTTGCAAATTTTTCTCTAATGGTCCTGCTACCAAGGAAAAATGTAACAAGGCTATTTTCATTAAATATCCTCCTTTCAGGTGTTTTTTATCATTGAATATTGTATTTGTATTCCTTGTCGTTTGTTTTTTTATTCTTTTTAAGTTTATTTTATACATATTTTTTCTATTATTACAAATTTCTAAGCTCCTAACTTTGCTAAAGCTTAAAGGATATACTTATGGTAGAGTCAATATTTTTTTTATTATTTTTTGTTTTTTCTGCTTGACAATCACAAAAAGAAGATTTAGAATTAAGAACCATAAGTTAATATATTGTTGTACAGGTGCTCCTAACGGAGCTTAATAGGGAAGTTGGTGTAATTCCAACACGGTCCCGCCGCTGTAATGAGGAGCGCGTTTCACATTGCCACTGGTTTTTACTGGGAAGGCGAAACAAGCTATGAATCTAAGTCAGAAGAACTGCCTGTATCTAGCATCACTGTTTGACCTGCGAGAGACGGGGAGGAGATGTCGCGAGAATTTATTCCATAATGTTCTTTTCAGCTTGGATATTTATTGCGAATCTTTTACTGACATTTTAAACCGTCTTTCTTTAAGAAAGGCGGTTTTCTGCGTTTTTTAAGTTAGGGCCACAGGGTATTTTAACTTAGCTCCAGCATACACCATTCTTTTACCTTAACACCATCTTTATTATTTTCTTTCTCCTTGAATTTGGCGCAAGGGTGCGCCAAGCAATATTACAGCACGTTTAAAACGTGTCTAATACTTTGAGACGTTTATTGGCAGTTTAGGTAGGAGGTACTCGAACCACTCTGCTAAATAAACCAAGAAAATAGTATTCGTTCCCCCGCAAATATATAACTAAAAGGAAGGATACCGTATATGGAACAAGTAAAAGACCTTGAGAACACGGAAATTCCTGAAATCAACTTTGACGAATTTGAGGCTACTTGCTATGACCAATGGAAAGAGCAAGCAATTATTGCCCTCAAAGGTGCTGATTTTGATAAAAGTATGTTTACTAAAACATACGAGGGAATTACTTTAAATCCAATTTACCTCCCAGAAGATTTAGAAAAACTCACGCATCCGCAAACTTATCCAGCACAAGCTAGCAATCTTCGTGGGGCGCATGCCAGTGGCTATATTAGCAAACCTTGGATCATTGCTCAACAATGTGATGCTAAAAGTTTAGCAGAAGCAAACGCTGTTTTAAAACGCGAGCTATTAAAAGGAACTACTGCTGTTAGTTTTGTCCTAGATACTGCTAGCCGCAAAGGTATCGATGCTCCTGAGGCTTTAGATGTTGAATTTGCCGATAAAGGAGTTTCAGTTTCTACTTTAGCTGATTTAGAAGTTATCTTAAAAGATATTAACCTTGTTCAACAAGATTTAGCACTTTATGCAGGGGCTTCGAATATTGCCTTGCTAGCAGCTATTGCTGCTTTTGCTGAAAAACAAGGTTTTGATACACATAAATTAACTGGAGCTGTAGCAGCCGATCCGATCGGTGAACTAGCTAGTTCTGGTACTTTGGCGCGCTCTTTAGATGAATACTATGACGAAATGGCTCATAGCATTGCTTGGGCTGAAGAACATGCCCCTAATTTAAAAACTGTAATTATTGATACAGATGTTTATCATAATGCGGGTGGCAATGACGTGCAAGAAATTGGTTATGCCATGAGCACTGCGGTAACTTATATTAAAGCCATGCTACTGCGCGGGATTAGCATTGAAGCATTTTGCAAACATGTACGTTTTCACTTTAGTATTGGCGCTAACTTTTTTATGGAAATCGCTAAATTGCGTAGCGTAAAAATGATTTGGAGCCAAATCGTACAAAGTTTTGCTGGTAGCAAAGCGGCTGAGAAAATCGACTTATTTGTTAGCACCTCGACTTTCTGCCAAACAGCCTATGATCCTTATGTAAATGTGTTACGTGCCGCAACACAATCTTTTTCTGCCGTTATTGGTGGCATAGATGGCATGTTTATCAAACCTTTTGACCATGTAATTCGTCCTAGCGATGAGTTTTCGCGTCGTATTGCGCGTAATGTGCAAATAATGTTGCAACATGAGTTCAATTTAATTCAACCAATTGATCCTGCGGGCGGTTCTTGGTATTTAGAGCCACTTACTAACCAATTAACCGAAAAAGCTTGGGCTAAATTCCAAGAACTGGAAGCTCAAGGTGGTATTTTAGAAGCTTTACAAACTAGTAAAATTCACTCAGATTTAACTAGTATTTTAGCTGATAGATTTAAAAAGTTAGCAATGCGTAGTGACCGTGCGGTTGGCAATAACATGTATCCTAACATGACCGAAGTTCCTTTAACTGTCGAACCAGTTAATTATCCTGAACTTAAAGCGCAACGCATTACTAGTCTAGAAGTTAATGCTAAAAATCGTGATAATGCTATGGCCCAAGCCCTGTTAAAAGAAATCAGTGATTGTGATGCTAGCGAAGTAGGTACTTTAGTTACTTTAGCGATTAAAGCCATGCTCGTTGGCGCAACTGCGGGCGAACTAAACCAAGCGCTAACTGGCTCTAATCATAAACAACCTACGGTTGAGGCAATTGCCGCACATCGTTGGACGGAAAATTACGAAGAAATGCGAAAACGCACTGAAACTTTTAAAGCCACAACAGGGGAAAATTACACCATTTTCTTATCGAACATGGGTCCAATTCCGCAGCATAAAGCCCGGGCTGAATTTGTAACTTCTTTCATGCAAGTTGCCGCTTTTGATGTAATTGGCAATGACGGCTTCCCAACAGTTGATGAAGCTGTGCAAGCGGTTTTAGCTTCTAAAGCTGATGCCACAATTATTTGTTCTACTGATGCTACTTATCCAGATTTAGCACCTGAACTTACTCGCAAATTAAAAGCTGCGAATTCTAAAATCAAAGTATTTTTAGCTGGAGCACCAAGCAAAGAACTAAAAGAATTGTGCGATGCTGCGGGCATGGATGATTATATTAGTGTTAGATCTAATTGCTATGAAACCTTAGTCAGAATGCAAAAAGAAAGGGGGATGTTCTAAATGGCTCAATTTCCTGATTTTAGTAAAATTCCCTTTAAACAAGCGCCTGACTGCACTGCTCAGAACTTAGAAGCTTGGAAGGAACAACTAAAAGCTGAAACTGGTAAATCTTTTGACGAAAACTTCTATCGTACTATGGAACAAATCGACGTAGCACCACTTTATGACCAAAGTGCCTACAATGACTGCAAACATCTAATGTATATGGCTGGGGTACCGCCATTTTTACGTGGCCCTTACCCAACTATGTATGTTACTCGGCCTTGGACAGTAAGACAATACGCAGGGTTTTCCACTGCCGAAGAAAGTAATGCTTTCTATCGTCGTAATCTTGCTGCTGGTCAAAAAGGGCTTTCTATTGCCTTTGACTTAGCTACACATCGTGGCTATGACTCTGATCATCCCCGGGTAGTCGGCGATGTTGGTAAAGCTGGCGTTGCGGTTGACTCCATTTTAGATATGGAAATTCTCTTTTCTGGGATTCCTTTGGATCAAATGTCAGTATCTATGACCATGAATGGTGCCGTTTTACCGGTAATGGCTTTTTATATTTTAGCTGGTGAAGAACAAGGCGTTGATAAAAAAGTTATGGCTGGTACTATTCAAAATGATATTTTGAAAGAATTTATGGTGCGGAATACGTACATTTATCCACCTTCTGCTTCCATGCGTATTATCGGTGATATTTTCTCTTATACCTCTAATTATATGCCTAAATTCAACAGTATTTCTATCTCAGGCTATCATATGCAAGAAGCTGGAGCTACTGCGGATATCGAACTTGGTTATACTTTGGCTGATGGTCTAGAATATTTACGCACGGGTACTCATCACGGCTTAAATATTGACCAATTTGCACCACGTCTATCATTTTTCTGGGCCATGGGTAAAAACTACTTTATGGAAATTGCTAAAATGCGAGCTGGACGGATGCTTTGGGCTAAAATTGTTAACTCGTTTGGTCCTAAAAACACTAAATCTATGGCCTTGCGGACACATTCACAAACCTCTGGTTGGAGTTTGACTGAGCAAGATCCATTTAATAACATTACGCGTACTTGTATTGAAGCTATGGCTGCAGCTTTAGGTCATACGCAATCTCTACATACTAATGCCCTAGATGAAGCAATTGCTTTGCCAACTGACTTTTCGGCACGGATTGCGCGTAATACTCAATTGTATATTCAAGATGAGACTAAAGTTTGCAAAGTTATCGATCCTTGGGGCGGTTCTTACTATGTAGAAGCTCTAACTAATTCTTTAATTCGCAAAGCTTGGTCACATATTCAAGAGGTTGAAGCATTGGGCGGGATGTCTAAAGCTATCGACACTGGCCTCCCTAAAATGCGGATTGAAGAAGCTGCCGCACGTCGTCAAGCACATATCGATTCGGGACGCGAGAAAATTGTCGGCGTAAATGACTATCGCTTAGAAAAAGAAGATCCTCTAGATATTCTTGAAGTTGATAATACTGCGGTACGTTTAGCCCAAATTGAACGTTTAAATAAATTACGGGCTAATCGTGATAACGATAAAGTTCGTCATTGCTTAGATGCCATTACTCATTCTATGGAAACTGGCGAAGGCAACTTATTAGCTTTGGCGGTAGAAGCTGCTCGAGCTCGGGCCTCTAAAGGTGAAATTTCTGACGCGGTCGAAAAAGTTTGTGGTCGTCACAAAGCAATTATTCGTTCTATATCTGGTGTATATAGCAGCGAATTCGCCGATGAAGATGTTATCAAAGAAGTACGGGCTATGACTGATGATTTTGAAAAACGCGAAGGCCGCCGTCCACGGATTATGATTGCTAAAATGGGACAAGATGGTCATGACCGCGGCGCTAAAGTAATTGCTACAGCCTTTGCCGACATGGGCTATGATGTTGATATCGGTCCACTTTTCCAAACTCCAGACGAAGCTGCTCAAGATGCAGTAGATAATGACGTGCACATCGTGGGCATGAGCTCACTTGCTGCTGGTCATAAAACCTTGATGCCACAATTAGTTGAAGAACTTAAAAAACGTGGTCGTGAAGATATTATGGTTGTAATCGGGGGCGTAATTCCTGCTCAAGATTATGATTATCTCTATCAACATGGCGCTGCCGCCGTATTTGGCCCTGGCACAATCATCCCGGTATGTGCTAAAAAAGTTCTCAATGAATTAAATAAACGTTTGGCTGATTAGCTATGGCAGATACTTATAAACCCGACTGGGTACCTGAGAAGGACGACGACAAATTTGCGTGCCGGGTAATGTACGGCGTCAAAGGTGGCCATGAAGGAATGCCTAATATTGATATTGATCCCTTAAGAAAAACCGCGCCTGTTATCAAGCGCCGTAAACTAGAGGTTGATGATTATGTAGAAGGAGTCTTAGAAGGCGATCGTATGATTTTATCGCGAGCTATTACGCTAGTGGAAAGCAATGCTGCGTCCCATTTTGAAATGGCTCAACAGGTAATAAAAAAACTTTTGCCTTATACTGGCAAATCTACGCGCATTGGTATTACTGGAGTTCCTGGCGCTGGTAAAAGTACATTTATCGAAGCCCTGGGAACTAAGCTTTGCAATGAAGGACATCGGGTAGCGGTACTTGCTGTCGATCCTTCTAGTACTGTCACCAAGGGTAGTATTCTCGGGGATAAAACTCGCATGGAACAGCTTACGCGCGAAAAAAACGCTTTTATTCGTCCCTCTCCTTCTGGTGGTACTTTAGGTGGGTTGACGCGTAAAAGCAGAGAAACTTTGCTTTTATGTGAAGCCGCTGGTTATGACACTATTCTCGTAGAAACAGTCGGCGTTGGTCAAAGTGAAACTACTGTCCGCTCAATGGTAGATTTCTTTCTCTTGGTTGTCTTAACTGGTGCTGGCGATGAACTCCAAGGCATGAAAAAAGGCGTCATGGAATTGGCTGATGCGATTGTTGTTAACAAGGCTGATGGTGATAATAAGCAACGTGCACAAGTAACAAGAACGGAATATGAGCGCATCTTGCATTTTCTTCGTCCAGCTACGGAAAATTGGGTTACTAAAGCTTATACTTGTTCGGCCTATACTGGCGCGGGAATTTTTGAACTTTGGCAAGAAGTAATTGGCAAGTTCATGCAACAAGGCCGTGAAAATGGAGTTATTGCTGAAAGACGTAAACAACAAACTCTATCTTGGGTTTATACTATGGTCGAAGAGCATCTCCACAATTTATTTTATCGTTCACCGGAAATAGTTGCTATTAAAAAAAATATTGAAAATGAAGTAATTAGCGGCCAACTTTCGGCGACAATTGCAGTCCAAAAATTAATCAATCGCTTTGCTGAAGCAAATTTGGCTAGCAAAGCATCCACCTCTACTTCACCTTTTACCCTCTAAAAATAACTACTCCCGAGGGGTTGCTTTCTTCTATAAGAAGCACCCCTCTACTTTATAAGGAGCACATTATGCAAACAAATCCACTCCAAGGGCTAATTAGCCTAATTGAAAAACGCTATTGTCTAGAAGTTGTAAATTCACACTACATCCTAGTTGACGATAAATTTGATCGCTATAATATTATGCTCGAAATTCGTTTTAAAGCTGATATGTACCAAAAGTTTTTAGAGATTTATGCTGGTAAAACTAGCTTTAATCATGTTGCTTGGAGTGTATATAAAGACACAGTACAATTTAATGCTGAAGTTGGTAATAACATTCTCCTTATCTTAGATAGTTTACTATATTCCTAACCCCTATACTTTCTCACTAAAAATAGCCTGCTAATTAGCAGGCTATTTTTAGTGGCGTTTTATCTGTATTTAGTTATATATAATGGTAGGTAATTTTTAATTTTTTAAAAAAGCATTTGTTTACGCTCATTATATAAGGTGCGATAACCAAAATACAAGGAACAAAATACGGCTAAGCAAGTTACTGTGCAAATAGCAATAATTATTGCTATTTGATATAAAATTGCCGTACTTGGCAATGTTCCCGAAAGTATTTGCCCAGTCATCATCCCTGGCAAAGAAATTATGCCCATCCCTAGCATAGAGTTTAAGGTTGGCAATAATGCTGTTTCAAACGCTTGATTAGCAAATGGCTGTAAAATTCGCTCAGGTTGCACTCCTAAGTTAATCAAAGTATCAATTCGATTTTTTTGCGCACTTAGGCTCTCGCGAAAAGTTTTAAGTCCTAAGGCCACACCTGTCAAAGCATTACCCATAATCATCCCACTTATCGGGATAGTGTACTGCGGATTAAAAATATCCACGCCAACAATTACAGTTATAAAAAATATTACAATAATTAAGCCGGTGCTTCCCAAAGATGTTGCCACAATTATTTTAAAATTTCTATTTAAGTCAGCATTTTTATTTAAAACCATATATATAGCAAAACATGTCATAGCTACTAGATATAATATTGTAAAAATAGGTTTAGGTTCTTGAAAAACATAAGTTAAAATATAGCCTGCCAAAACTAATTGTAGAGTCATTCTTAAACTTGCTACAATCAATAATTTAGTCTGTGCTACGCGACATTTTTTCATAATTGCCAATACTACTAGTAATAACAAGTATACCAAAGAAAATTGTCCGATATTTAATACTATTACTTCTTTCATAGTTTTTCCTTTCCACTTAGATAAATCGTATCATCAGCAAACAAATCTATCAATTTTTTATTATGAGAAATAACTATTACATTTATTTTATTATTTTTCGCATACTTTTTAATATTGCCTAATAATTCTTGCGCAGTAAAATCATCTAGCGCACTAGTTGGTTCATCTAACAATAATACTGCTGGTTTAAATGACAAAAATATCGCTAAATAAACCCGTTGTCGCTCGCCACCAGATAAAGTTTGGCAATTAGTTTCTAATGGAAAGTTTAATTGACATAACTGCAAATAATCTTTTATATCTTCTTTCGTTGGCACCGCTAGTTGGCGATATTCATAATAGCTACAAAAATTTTCATATATACTCGTATCGAACAGGTATACCGTTTGAGCTACCAACATTACTTGTTGTCGCAAGGCTATTGGCTCATATTCTTCTAGTTCTAGCCCGTTGTAAAATATTTTACCTCGTGTCAGCGAATATACCCCATTTAAAAGTTTTAGCAAAGTACTCTTACCACTTCCACTTTCCCCCGACAGAAAAGTCATTGTTTCTGCTTTAATTTCGATATGTGGATAGCGAACTATATTTTGAAAATTAGCTGCGGTTATTTTAAATAACAATTGCATATACCATTCCCCTTTGAGCTATGTTTTTTTAATTAATGTTTCGAGTGTTTGTATCTGAATTTTTTTTATATATGCTTGAATTTCTTTGCCAACTAATTCTTGCGGAATAGGAACTGTTGTATTCATTAAAGTTGCTTGAAACAACCCAAAATCTAGCTTACTTAAGCCCAAACCCTGGTTTATTAACATAAATTCCGCTATATTTAAACTCCCCCGTCTTAGAGAATTTAGTACTTGCCAATAATTTTCAGCACTTGTTTGTTGTAATAGTAAGGCTACTTGCCTTACACTATTCGCCGCATTTAGCCAGTCACTCGGTAAAGTCATTTGCTGATTCCAACTTGCCAATTGTTCTTTCGACAAACTCAGCCCTAAAGTCGCAAAACGAATTTTGGCTTGTCCAGCTATCATTGCTACTTTATCTAACTGCCCAAGTAATTTAGTAAATCCAACTTTATCTAAACTAGCTAAAACTGGAAAAGTTATTGCTAACAACTCTAAATCAGCTAAAACACGTAAAAACTCTGCTGGTTGGGCTGCTTGTGTCAGTACTTTAGTTAATTCTGTCAAAAATCTTTCCACTGGTTCTAAGGCTAATTCTACGCCCATCGTTTTAGCTAAAGCAAAAGTATCTGGGTCGATGCTAAAACCAAATCTTGCGGCTTGACTAGCCAACCGTAAAGCTCGCACTGGATCTTCGACAAAATGTGTACTGGTCGCCCGCAAAACTTTTTTAGCCAAATCCGCTTGCCCTTGATAGGGATCTAATATTTCACCTGTTAGGCAATCCTTCGCCATGGAGTTAATGGTTGTATCCCGCCGTTTTAAATCTTCTTCGATCGTAATTTTAGGATTTGAAGCTACCTTAAAGCCCCGATAACCACTACCTACTTTTCTTTCTGTGCGCGCAAAAGCAATTTCACAGCTCTTACCGTCTATGTTAATTCTAAATACCGGAAAACTTTTGCCTACCTCGATTGCTGCGGGAAACAAGGTTTTAAAATTTTTCTTTACCATCCCGACAATACAATAGTCAATGTCTTGTGGTTCATTGCCCATAAGTTCATCTCGAACACAACCACCAACTCGATATAACTTCCCCTTTTCTGCCATTATTATTTTAGCTAGCTCTCGTTCTAACATTTAACCACCTATATTTTCCCTATTATTAAGAAAAACATTGTTAGACTTTAACAATGTTTTTCTTTGATTATATCATGTTTTTTATCATTAGTTCGTTGAATTTATTGTTCTGCGAGCTAATTTTCTTACTAAAATTACCCTTAATTTATCTTTAATTGTTGTGTTTTTAAGTCAATTTACTTATTACGTTGCCGACATTCCTTGGCTAATTTTTTAATATTAGCCTCAATGGTGTTTATCACTTTAAGAAATTCTTCATCTGTTTTGCCTGTTGGATCTTCTAAACCCCAATCATATTTTTCTTTAGCAAATACTACCGGACAAGCAACATTACAACCCATAGTTACAAGAATATCTACTTTGTAGGGGATATCTTGAAGCAACTTGGATTTTTGTGTTTTTTCCATATCTACTCCATAAAGCTGTTTTACTAGTCGCACTGCATCTTGATTTAATTGTGCAACTAGTTCTGTTCCAGCTGAATAACTCTCAAAAATGTCTGCCGCAAACTCTTTAGCTAAAGCTTCGGCAATTTGACTTCTACAGGAGTTATGAACACAAATAAAAGCAATTTTAATTTTTTCCATTATTTTTAAACCATCCTTTTGTATTATTTGCTATGAAAACTAATACGAGCATTATCGGCACTTCTACCAAAACACCTACTATTGTAGCTAAAGCAACAGGACTAGTTGCACCAAACAAAGAAATCGCTACAGCTACTGCCAATTCAAAAAAATTCGAAGCCCCAATCATTCCTGCGGGAGCTGCTATATCATGTGGTAGCTTCCAAGCTAAACTTAATATATAAGCTAAGAAAAAAATAACCACAGTTTGAATTGTTAAAGGAATTGCAATATATAGAATATGCCAGGGATTTTTTAAAATTACATTACCTTGAAAAGAAAAAATTATTATCAAAGTTAATAATAGACCTACAATCGTTACATTAGAAAATTTACCTAAAAATTGTTCTTCAAAATACTGCAAACCTTTATGCTTAACAACATATTGCCTAGTGATAATACCCAACAGCAAAGGTATTACTACAAATAATATTACTGATAACAACAATGTATCCCAAGGAATAGTAACTCCTCCTAGTCCTAATAAAAAAGCTACTATTGGTGTAAAGGCTACTAATATTAATAAATCATTTGTGGCTACTTGAACTACTGTATAGGCCGGATTGCCTTTTGTTAAATGTGACCAGACAAATACCATTGCTGTACAAGGAGCGGCCCCTAGCAAAACTGCCCCCGCTAAATAATCTTTAGCCAAATCAGTTGATATCTGTGACTCAAAAACGCCGTAGAAAAACAAATAAGCAATCGCAAACATAGTAAAAGGTTTTACTAACCAATTAATAACCCAAGTTATAAACAAGCCTTTAGGATTTTTACCGACATCACGAATGCTTTGAAAATCTACTTTTAACATCATCGGATAAATCATTAACCAAATCAAAATTGCAATAGGGATAGAAACTTGAGCATATTCAAATTTTGCTAAAAATTTAGGAAATGCGGGAAAAAATTCCCCAATTACAATTCCAGCAATCATACAACCCACTACCCATATACTTAAATATTTCTCAAAAAATCCAATTCTCCTTAAGTTATCATTTGCCAACTTTTTCACCGCCTATTTTTTTTGCCAAACAGCTATTGTTGACATTTATTTCAATTTCTTCAACTGTCTGCAATTTTTGCAAATATTTTTGAGCTTTTACTATTTGTTGTATTTCTAAAGAATAGTACCGCCACTTTCCTTCTTTACGCACCTTAATAACTCCGCTTTTTTCTAAAATTTTCATATGATGCGACAAAGTAGGTTGAGTAACCTGTAATTTAGCTAATAATACACAAGCACATTTTTCGCCTGTTTGTAAATAACTTATTATTTTTAGGCGATTAATATCGCAAAATGCTTTAAATAATAGTTCTTGTTCTTGATAATTATTTTCCATACACACCTCATATTGATGATTATCTATGTGTTATTCTAAAATACATATTTAAGTTTGTCAATATGTATTTTGAGTTAATCATATTTTCCCAAATCAAAAGAACAGACTAACATTTGCCAGTCTGTTCTCAAAATCTAAATACTATTAAAATAACAAACAATTTATTATTATGAAGTATACATTACAAACTATTTACAAATTTACGCAGTAATCTACGTTGCTCTGAATTCAATTTTTTTGTTGCTTGCAAAAGTTTAGTAAGTTCTGGATCAATAACATTCTGTTCACAAGCAAAAAAGTCTGACAGGGAAAAACCTAATGCTATTATAATCCGCTCTAAAACGTCAAAAGTGGGTTGACGATATCCCGCTTCAGTATAGCTTAATATTGACGCCGAAAGTCAAAAAGCTTCTGAACAAACCCAGACTATTTCAGCGGCTACCGAAGAACAATCCGCCTCAGTTGAAGAAATAGCCTCGGCCAGTCAACATTTAGCAAAAATGGCCGAAGACTTACAAGTAGCAATCGGCAAATTTAAAGTTTAAATTTATTTTTTATATTCTCTAAAATAAACAGCAGTAAGTTATCAAACTAAGTTTGGTAACTTACTGCTGTAGTTTTTTTCTAATCTAGGTTATTCATATTTACATCAATAAGAAAATCATTCCTGCAATCATAGCCCCAATCATTGGCAAATAATTACGTTTAGCAATTTCCATTGGATTTACTCCCGCAATACCAGCAATTATGATAGTTGCACCAGCAATTGGGGACATTGTTCTGCCTAAAGTTCCCCCTAAAGTTGCCATGCTTCCCATTTGCACCGCTGACATTCCAAAATCTTTAGCATGAGGTGTAACTGCTTCATTAAAAGCAAAGGTTGCTGCGTCTCCCGAGCCAGTAACTACCCCTAAAATAAATGGACCAATAGCAGCACAAACTTTTACTATTGCAGGATTGTTTAACATGGCTGTAGTAAAAGCTTTAACTAGACCCATAGCTGTCATTCCTGAAACAAATACTCCTGCTGCAATAATTATACCTAAAATATCCGTATATGCTTTGCCCATGCCATCAAAAAATGCATTTGTAAGTTTAACTGGATTTTTCCTCGTAGCTGCTAGTGCTGCAATAGAACCTAAAATCATTGCCTCTGGCACACCCATTTTCAAAGCTGGCACTACTTTAGTTGAACCAAGAATTAAAACAATAATTGGTAGAATTGGCATTAATGCATAAAGAAAATTAACCTTAAAGGATTCATCAGTCTCATAATCAGTAGCCTTATAACCTTGGTGCTCTTTTTTATAATAAGCAATAACTGTAATTAAAATTGCTGCCATAACCAATGAAGCAATATTCGCTTTATAATGAAAGCCTATAACTTCCATTACGCTAATCCCTGCAATCTTTGCAACAAAAGGATTGTGTGCTAACCCTGGATTAAGCATACTGCCGTAAGTACCACACTTCACAGCTGCACCTGCCATTGCTGGGTGTACTCCTGCCGACATCATTAGTGGCACAAAAATAGCTCCTGCTGCTGCGGCTGTGCCTGCTGCACTAGGCAAAGCGATATTAACAGCGTAAGTAGCAAAAACAACTCCCGGAATTAAAAATAATCTAAACTTTGACAAACCGGAAGCCATAAAATTAATCAAATGTTTGTCACATTCCGTATACTTCATAACCATGGCAAAACCCATAACTGAACAAACAGCTTGAATCAATCCACCGTTAGTCATGTTTTTGGCAAAAGCACTCAGAGAAGCCATTGGCGTCCCAGCTACACATGCCATAATAATACCAGAAGCTAATAAAACTAACCGCGCATCATAGCGTTTTACTAAAAAATAAATTGTCGCTATAACTAATACAATACCCAAATAAATCATCATCAGCCAACATCTCCTCTTTTAATTATTTGTATTTTGTTGAATATAAATAACAGTCATAAATAATAACCGCCTTATCAAAGTATATATATTCATACAAAAAAACAAAGGTCGCTTTCTTTTTTCAGAAGGCGCCTTTGCCACATTTAATATTATAGCACATGATTGTTTTTTTGTCTACTGAAAATAGTTAAAATGTTACACTTATCTATTTCAACAGCCGCTTTTCCACCATATAATTCTTTGTCTCCGATTCGATTTTACACACTTGTGCTTTTTGTATACATTATTTTTTAATCACGGAATTTATTAGCTTCTTTTATTTTTAAAGCAAAATTATTTTTAATTAAATTTTCGGTATATTTTATTTAACTTCTTAAGTATGAATATTTATCTTCTGTTTAGTCCATACATTCATATCTTCTAAATCACCTGCAATATCACAATTATTTATCAAACACCCTTGATATGTGTAATTTAAGTTTCTCAAAGATTTATTTATTCCTACCTCTGTAGCTCTACAAAGGCTATATACAGTCTTTATATTTCTCTGTATTAACTCTTTCTCTAATTCTTTTATTATTTCCGACAACAACCCATTCCCAGAATAATTCGGTTTAGTTGCACAATCTGTCACCTCTGCGTTCAAATATCTCTCATTAATTTCCGCCGATGCTACACTAACAATTTTATTTTCAACAATTGCAACTTTAACGATATCGTTACCATTTATTAGCATTTCTAAATATTCTCTTTTAAAAATCGCTGTTGGATAACTCTTGAAAATACTACTATATAATTCCTGTAATTGTGGAATATCTCCAAGTTCAGCATCCCTAATGCTATAGTTAAAGCTGGCTTTTTTTATATTTTTACTTATGCTATTTGCAGTTTTAACTATGCCCAAAACTTTTTCACACATGACTGCATTTTTTCTTTGCTTTCTTTTTGGCTCAGCATAATATGTTAAAAAATATCCATCTTGACCTGCAAAAAAACCTGCAATAGTACTCTCAACTTCAAATTTGCTTTCTTGAAAAATTTTTACAGCTTTTTTTCTACAAACAACTATAATTTTTTCTAAACCCTCGCTTTTTGCCAAAAAACATATTTTATCAATTATGTTTCTTGATATTTGCTTATAGTCAACTACCTTAAGCCTAGAATTAGTATAATCTAAATATAAGCCTACACCTAAAAATTCTATTTTTTTGTTACTTTGCTGTATCATATTCGGCAAATTTAAAGCCCCCTCTATCTTTGCGTTTATTTACTCTAATATTACTTCTAGGAACTAAACACAACCGCTCTCCTCTATATAATTTTTCTATACCGCGATAATCTTGTCTTTTATATTTACCACATAGTCCACATTGCTTACAATATTTCTTACTATCTTTTGTTTCTTCATATGTGCAAATTACGCCTTCGAAATTTCTTAAGATCACTTTTTCTGGTGATTGACTAATTAAATATTGCGGAGCAACGGGAATTTTTCCACCACCCCCAGGTGCGTCTACTACAAATGTTGGTACAGCATAGCCAGAAGTATGTCCTCTAAGCATTTCTATAATTTCTATACCCCTAGATACCGGCGTTCTAAAATGCCCAATACCTTCTGACAAATCACATTGATATAAATAGTAAGGTCTAACTCTAGCTCTAACCAATTCTTGCACTAATGATTTCATTACGTATGCACAATCATTAAGATTTTTCAGTAACACTGATTGGTTACCTAAAGGAACACCTGCATCAGCTAACATATTCAATGCGCATTTAGCTTCCACTGTCAATTCTTTTGGATGATTAAAATGCGTATTTAGCCAAATTGGTTGATATTTTTTTAATATTGAACATAATTCTGTTGTTATTCTTTGAGGCATAACTACTGGTGTCCTTGTCCCAATTCTAATAATTTCAACATGCCTTATCTGGCGTATTTTTTTTAAAATATATTCAAGTTTTTCGTCGGAAATACATAAAGCATCTCCGCCAGATAACAATACATCTCTAACTTCTGAATGTTTTTCTATATAAACTATTGCTTTATCTATATTCTCGATTGCCAAAGCTTTATCTTGCTTTCCTGCAAAACGTCTCCTTGTGCAATGACGACAATACATGGAACATTGATCTGTAACTAATAGTAATACTCTATCTGGATATCGATGTGTTAACCCAGGAACTGGTGAATCTTCGTGTTCATGTAACGGATCAAAAATATCAGCCACGTCATTTATCATTTCTTTTATCGTCGGTACTGCTTGCATCCTGATTGGACATTCTTGATCTTCTTTATTCATTAGCATCGCATAATAAGGAGTAATAGCCATTCTTAATTTTTTCAAACAATTCTGTATACCTTCGCGTTCATGTGGTTTTATATATATTATCTGTTCTAACTGCTCTATGCTTGTAATGCGATTTCGCAGTTGCCACTTCCAATCTTGCCATTGCTGTGGAGTTACGCCTTTCCACAAATTAATTTTCCGATAATCTCTAATCATAATTCTCCCCCCTAGTTATTATCGCATTTCCAACAACTTCATTTTATATTCGAAGTTGTTGCTTTGTCAAGCTGTTTTTTATTTATTTTCCTATTAGTTTCTCCCATATTTATTGCTACCACAATGTTTCATTTATAAAAAAAACTATACTTGTTTTAAACCAACCTCTTTAATAGTTAGATTTTAAGCCTAACTTTTTTGCGGTGGTTCATTTTAGTATAGTTCTTTTTTATTATTTTGCTTATCAGTGCATAGAAGCATCTACTAGTTTATATTAGAAAAACTTCCGATTTGTTGTTTGTCCATCCTAATATTTAAAAATACAATTCTGAATATAAAACTAGTGATTCCATTAGCAAAGAAAGTTACTTCGCTAATTTTAAAATACGTATAAATATTTTTTTGCAGTATACGTAATGTTATTACTTATTTTAGTAATATTATCTGGGATAGTAACCACCCAAAGC
This sequence comes from Succinispira mobilis DSM 6222, assembly GCF_000384135.1. NCBI lineage: Bacteria > Bacillati > Bacillota > Negativicutes > Acidaminococcales > Acidaminococcaceae > Succinispira > Succinispira mobilis. The sequence goes on along the minus strand of NZ_KB913028.1, from coordinate 646,321 downwards.
AAAGCTATTTAATACATTTTCTTCAAAATATATTAAATAAATTGCCATATTTTTAGCAAAATTTTTACTAATCAGCAATATGAAATTTGCGCAAAAAATTTAACATTTTTATTTTCAGCAACAGATACTTTTCTTCTTTTTCTTGCACATCAGCCAAATTAGTTTTGCCATTTGCTTTACGTTCTAAGGCTAATTGATATTCTAGATAACTAATCTCGTATTCTTGTTTCAACAAAGTCCCTTCTATTGTTTTAGGCCAATTGTAAAATCCCAAAGTTTGGACATCCGCACCCAAATTACCAATTTTTTCTTTTTCACTTTTTGCTAAACTATTTTCAGTAGTTATTGTTAAGGCTCGAAAACTCTTTAACCACTCCGTAACATATTCCAAGCCTTCTGTTGCTTCACTAATCCTAAATCGCTCTTCTGTTTGCAAGGGTTGTTGGGCAATTATCTTTAAAGAATTAACTAAACAATCTACATCTTTTACAGGCACAACTATTAATTTGCCGTAATAATGTTCTTGATAAAGTTGTTTTTTTTCATTATAGTCTTGCCTGGTAGTGCAAACACTAGTTCCTTCTGTTAAATTAATAACATACTTAAAAATTGTGTGGTCTGGACTTCCTATTTCTTTTTTATTCGGAATAAATAAAATATCTACCTCTAGCTGATTTATGTTATTTTCACTTTCATAGCTATTGACATAAAAATATTTCCCCACGGGAGCTTCTGCTACTTGGCGCAATTCTTTGGCACTAACAACATTAACTAGGATATTTAGGCAAAATAAAATAAACAAAGTTTTCTTCAACATTCGCAGCACTCCTCGTATAATAAGTTAAACAATCGTAATCTTTTGCAATTAGATAAATTCATAACCTGCATCCAACAAGGTTTGCAATGTTTTGTCTAATTGTTCTTGTTTGACCAAAATATAATCCGTGTTATAGGTAGAGATTGCAAAAATACTTATACCTGCGTTCGCTAAAACAGTACTTATTTTTGCCAATATACCTACTAAGCTAAAATCAAGTTCGGCTACAATTTTCAAAGCCCGCCAATTTTTAGCACAAACTACATCTTCAGGGATATTATCCGTCTGGCAAACTATCGAAACCTCTTCTTCCGTTTTAGTAATACTAATAAACCTACCTTGATATGCCCATTTTGGTATTGAAGCTTCGGGGCGCAATTTACATACAGCAAAACTGCTCGCCAAAACTGTAAAAACTAATTTTTTATTTTTTATCATCTTAACTCCTAAATTATATTATTTTATAAACATCTGCCTGCCTTTTTTTGGTAATCCGCAGTTGTTTTTATATTTTCCGCCTCATTTTCACATAAATATTAAAATTACTGCGCACTCCTTTATCCAAAGAGTGCGCTAATAGCTTAAACCTTAAATTTACTGATTGCAACTTGTAAGCTTTCGGCCATTTTGGCTAAATGTTGACTGGCCGAGGCAATCTCTTCCACAGAAGCTGCTTGTTCTTCGGTAGCTGCTGAAATTGTTTGGGTTTGCTCCGAGGACTTTTTGCTCTCTTCATCAATTTCTTCCACTGCCGTAGCTACATTTTGTGCTCCACTGGTTACTTCTTGCACAGCCGCAGAAATTTCATTAATTTGATTCGTCATATCTCGCACCATAGCTAAAATAGTTTCAAAGTTTTGCCCTGCAATCGCAACTACTTGAGTTCCACTTTCAACTTCTTTTTTACTGTCATTCATAAAAGTAACTGCACTATTAGTATGCGTTTGAACATCATTTATCAACTCGGTTATCTGTTTAGCAGCCTCTTGAGACTGTTCTGCTAATTTACGAACTTCTTCAGCTACTACAGCAAACCCCCGTCCCGCTTCTCCAGCTCTAGCCGCTTCAATTGCCGCATTTAAAGCTAGTAAGTTCGTTTGCGCCGCAATATTCGAGATAACTTCTACAATCTGCCCAATTTGTTTAGATCGTCCTTCTAATTCGCCAATGACGCTAGCCGTAGCATTGGTTTTGTCTTCAATAGTTTGCATTTGGCTTACAGCTTTTTTAATCGCCACTTCACCATTATTAGCTGTATCCGCAGTTTTCTCTGCTGAAGCCGCTACAACTTCCGTATTTCCAGCCACCTGTTCGATGGCATTAGTAATTTTATGTACCAAGGTATTAGTTTCCCCTACCAAGTTTAATTGTTTATCTGTACCTTGAGCAACCTCTGTAACCGAAACAGCAATCTGATTAGAAGCCTGCGCAGATTGTTCAGCACTGGCGTTAAGCTCTTCTGAAGCGGCAGCCATCTGCTCTGAAGTACTAGCTAATTGCTTAATTAAGCTGCCAATGTTGTTATTCATAGTGTTAATTGCTCGGGATACTTCCCCAAACTCACTCAAATCGGCCATATTTTCCGCCGCAACTTTTTGCGAGAAATTACCGTCAGCCAAAATATTAATAAATAACACCACATCATTAAGTCTTTTGGTAACTCTTTTTATAATTAACAATCCTAATATCAGCCCTAAAACAACCATAAAAGTTATCACACCAATAAACAAATTACGCACAAATTCCGATTGTTTTTTATTATCTTCATTCATTTTAGCCGCGGCTTTTTGAGCTTCCTCAGCTAATAATCTTAATTCTTTAGCAAACGCCAAAGATATTCCTGCTCCTTGCTGTGCATAAATATTATATGCTTCTGCGTTTTTGTTTTGCAACGCTAATTCAATTACTCTACGGCGCACTTCACGATATTTTAACAGATCTGCTCTTACTGTTTTTAAACCATCGCGATCCTTATCCGTTAAAGGTAGTTTTTCATATTTGAGCAAGTTCTCATCAAACAATTTGCTTCGATTATTTATTTCCGCCAACAAATTTTGATTTTCCTTCTCATTTGTAGTCAACATCAGCGCAAAAGTATCCGCTTCTATTTTCCGCGCATGAATTCTATTCTCATTCAACCATTCAACCGCCATCAACTTTTCATTATACATTTTGCTTAGTGCTTCATTAGTCTGATTCAAGAAATAATACCCCGTAGCTCCAACACCAATTAAAGCTGCTAATAAAATTGTTATTAAAAAGATTAATTTTTGGGAAACCTTTAAGTTGTTTAACCAGTTCACTTTTACCACCCCTTTATAGTACGCAATTTAAATACCTACCGTGGGCCATAACCACAACCTTTAAGCAACTAATTTCCACCAACATATTTCTAAAACATTGGAATCTAACCTCCTTTTCAAGTTGTTTTGTATACAATTTAGTTTTAAGTTTCTCCTAAAACCCAATATCGTTACCATTATTGTTTTTTTCGTTCAAACTATTCTAATTAATAATAATAATATCATTATTTAATAATATTTCAAGATATAATAAAAAAGACAGGACCATTACTATTGCAATGTCCCTGTCCAGGTACTTATTATGCATTAACTCCCATTTGACTACATACCATTTCATAATATTTATCTTTTCTGGCCATCAACTGTTCATGATTACCTGCCTCTATAATTTGACCTTGATTTAAAACCATAATCTTATCGGCATCACGGATAGTTGATAAGCGATGGGCAATTAAAAAACTAGTGCGTTTCTTCATTAAATGTAATAGCGCATACTGAATATCTTTTTCGGTTTTGGTGTCTACACTGCTAGTCGCCTCATCCAGAATTAAAATCGGACTATCACTTAATACTGCCCGAGCAATAGATAAAAGTTGTTTTTGGCCTTGACTTAAATTGTCAATATTTCCATGTATCTGCGTACAATAACCTTGAGGGAGGTTCTCAATAAAATTATGTGCTCTAGCTAACTTAGCCGCGGCGATTACTTCCTCATCAGTAGCCGTACAACGTGCATAACGAATATTATCCATAATCGACCCTGTAAACAGAGCAGTATCTTGTAATACTACCGCAAAGCAATCTCGCAAACTAGAACGTTTAAGATTTCTAATATCAGTTCCGTCCAGCAAAATTCTGCCTTGAGCCACATCATAAAATCGTGTTAACAAATTTACAATAGTAGTTTTACCAGAGCCTGTTTCCCCAACTAAAGCAATAGTTTGACCAGCTTGAACACTAAAGCTAATATCTTTAAGGACAGGCTGTTCGGAGTCATAAGCAAAAAATACATTTTCAAAAACTACTTCGCCCTTGGGTTGTTTCAATTCTACTGCATTTATTTTATCTGGTGTCTCCTCAATTTCATCTAAAATTTCAAAAATTCTTTCGGCACTCGCTAAAGAAGACTGTATCGTATTGAACATTCCTGCTAAATTGCTAAGAGGCATTGAAAATCGTTTAGCATAATTTACAAAACTTACAATCGTACCTATGCTAAGGGCATAATTCAAGGCTAAGACTGCTCCTACTAGAGCTAATAAAGCAAAAATTAAATTATTAATAACATTCATTAAGGGCATCATGTACCCAGACCAAATTTGAGCTAAGCGGCTGCTATTATATAATTGTTCATTATAAATATTAAACTGTTTAAGTATCTCATCTTGACGATTAAAAGCTTTAACTAACTTTAAACCTGTAATATTTTCTTCGATTATTCCATTTAAAATTCCTAGATTCTTTTGTTGTTGTCCAAAGTGAATGCGGCTTTTACTAGCCAGCAACTTAGTTAAGCCCGTAACTAAGGGAACTGCAAGCAATACGATCAAAGTAAGTTCTTTGCTCAAACTATACATAATCGCCACTGCTCCTAAAATACTTAGCACACTGGAAAGAAATTCGGCGATTGTTTGAGAAATATTAGTACTAATATTATCAATATCATTAGTAATGCGACTCATAGTATCGCCTTGAGAATGGGTATCAAAAAACAGCAAGGGTAATTTCTGCATTTTTTCAAAAAACTCTTGTCTTAATACATACACTAAGTTTTGTGATATTTTGGCCATCAATATTCCATTACTAGTCATTAATAGCCAATTACAAAAATATAAGCTAAGTAAAATCACTAAATAGTTGAGTAGCAACTGCGTATTAAGATTATGAGTTTGCAAATCAAAAGCATCAAAACTTTTGCCAATGTAATAAGGAACACTAATTGAAACGGCCGTGGACATAGTCACTAATGTTATGGTCAGCACCATCTTGCTCCGCCAACGAGAATATAGTTGTAAGATGCGCAAAAATGTTCCTTGAAAATTTTTGGGTTTTGCCGTAGGGGCAAAACGATTTATCCCCGTTCGTCTTCTCCCCCCAAACCCAACTTGTTTTTTAGCTATTTTTTCTTTATTTTCTGCCATCTAACTCACCTTGTTGCTTTCTATCTGTGTTTTATAAATTTCCTGATAAGTAGGGCATTGTTGCATCAATTCTGAATGCGTACCAAAACCAACTTTTTCACCTTCATCCAGCACCAAAATTCTCCCCGCAGCCATTGCTGTACTACAGCGTTGTGTAATAATAATTACAGTATGATTACTAGCAACTGTTTGTAAGTTTTTTAATACTTTAGCTTCCGTAACTCCATCTAAAGCACTAGTAGCATCGTCTAAAATCAAAATTTTTGCTTGCTTTAGAAGGGCACGCGCCAATGAAAGTCGTTGTCTTTGTCCCCCTGACAAATTAACGCCTCTACTGCCTAATACTGTCTGTTCTGCCGCGGGAAATTCTTGGACAAAATCCGCCCGAGCAAGCTCTAAGGCTCGTTGCCTTTGTATTTTATCCGCCTGCATATTACCCCATAATAAATTTTCCTCGATTGTGCCAGAAAACAATAAAGATTTTTGTGGCACAATCGCTATTTGCGAACGCAAATTATGTACTGCTAACGAATTAAGTTCTACCCCATCGAGTAATATCTTCCCCTGATTTGCTTGATAAAATCTCAATAACAACCAAGCTAAAGTTGATTTACCACTACCTGTAGGGCCTATAATTGCCAAATTTTCACCAGCATTTATTTTAAAAGATACATCCCTAAGTGCCAACAACCCACTACCGTTCGGGTAGGCAAAGCTAACTCTTGAAAATTCAATTGAACCTTGTAATTTTTGTTCAATACCACTGTTACTAAAGTCTTCTTCACTATTTAACACCTCTAAAATTCGTTCCGAAGAAGTTTTAGTACGTACAAAAACATTAAAAATACTAGTAATCATCATAATTGCAATTAACATTTGTGTCATATAAATAATAAAAGCGGAAATTTCTCCTGGGTTAGCTAAATTTTTAGCGAACAAAGAACTCCCCCAATATAATACCCCTGTGGTCGCCGTTCCAAATAACAACATAATAAGCGGTCCAGAAACCATAAATATCATCTGTGAAGCAAGCGACCTTTGTTCCAAATTTTTATTGGCTTGTTCAAATCGTTCCGTTTCTTCATTATAAGTACCCAAAGCTTTTACCAAACGAATTCCCAACAAATATTCCTGCACAACAGAATTAACTCTGTCTATGGCCTGTTGAACCTTAGCGTATAGCGGATAACTTAACTTTAAACTTATAGCAATAACGGTAGCAACCAATGCCACAAAACCATAAATGATAATACTCAACTGCGGATTAAGCAAAGTTGCCAAAATAATACTGCCTAAACAAACCAATGGTGCTTTTATAAATATTCGCATCATTCCATTAATAAATTGTGTAAGTTGATTAATATCATTAGTCATACGCGTAATTAAAGAACCAGTCGCAATTTTATCTGCACTAGCTTCGGAAAAATTCAATATTTTTTTAAATACCTCGTAACGCAAATCAGCACCAATACGCTGCGAAACTGTGCTAGCTAAAATACTGCGAGTTATTGCAAAAAATGCCCCGCAGATAGTTATTAGCAACATCATGCCACCCCATTTAGTAACTTCTGCCATAGAATGGGCAATAATACCTTCATTGATAATCTTAGCCATAAGTGTTGGCCCTAACAAATCACAGCCTGCTTCTAAAGTAACACACAACATTGCCCCAAAAGCTGGTACTCTATATTTTTTTATATATTTTCCATATACTTGCATTTCTAGACCTCGTATCTTCAGATGTTTAATTTTATCCATTTAGTTCTATTCAATGCCGCAAGCGGAAACTCCTGCACAAAAATAAAATTTTGCAAAAGATTTTCAATATCTTTTAATTTTATTTCTTAATTTCTTCTACTGACTAGACAAAATTGAATTGTTACTGTAACATAAAATAGTTATATTTTTCGAAGTTAACTCTCCTAAAATAAACTTGTAAGGAGGCGCCATGTTAAAACTTTCAATCAAATTCTTATTTATTCCGCTTTGTTTATTAATTTATCTAAGCTATAATATTTGGGCTTATGATAATCGTTCGGCTAATAATCTCTCGGCTTATTGCAATATTGATTTTAAAGGTGTTAAGCCATCTACTGAAACTCTGGGCGCAACCTTAGAATTAGTCGATTATCGTTATAGTTCTAAGCCACTTGAGCCAACCCTAACAATCTATGTTGATGATAATATTTATCAAATAAGCAATCTAAAAATTAAACAAATCAATTCTGATTATTCTTTAGCAAAACTACTGGACAAAAATTTTGCTAAAAACGAATATCATTTATTTGCCGAATTCCCTTTACAGATCTTAAAAAATTTAAAAACTGCTAAAAAAGTTCAAATCGGTTTTAACTATCACGAAAATAGAGCAATCCTTCTACCCCTTAGTGCTATAGATTTAAAATACTGGCAAAATCAACTTACCCATATTAAATAAAAAATACCCTTGTACCATAAATACTTGAGGCTTCATCCTTACGTTATCTCTTAGACTAACCAAAGGATGTCCCTTAATATTTTCTACAGCACAAAGGCATTTTTTATTTTTTTATAATTAAATGTCATCAAAATTTAATTTGCCGTTCTTTTCTTTTACGTTTTTCATCGTACATGGCTTTATCACTATCTAAAATTAATTCTTGAACGTTATGATGATGCTTAGCAAATGTTGCTAAACCATAACTAAATTTTATCCTATAAGACAAATCATTATTCGCATTATAATTATCAATAAGCGCTTGAAAGATTTTCATCCGTTGCAATATTTTTTCGCGATTACCTTCTCTAATTAAAACCATAAACTCATCCCCACCTAAACGCAGAGCCACTCCTTTGCCAGCAAAAACACTTTCCAGTTTTCTAGCAAAAAACTTCAGTACTTTATCACCTTCATGATGGCCAAATCGGTCATTTATGATTTTAAAGTCATCTAAGTCAATATTTAAAACTGTTAATATTTTATCTTTTTTCGGACCCCAAATATCTAAATATTCCTGATAAGCTATGCGGTTTCCCAAACCCGTAAGCGGATCACACTTAGTCTGATTATGCATAAGATAAATATAGTTTATCACCACAGCTATCGCTACACTATTCCAGATAGTTAGATATACGAAATATTTCAATTGAAAAATTGATAATATAGCAGGAATAATCGTCAACAAACTTAAAATACTCAAAGCTTCACTACTTATTTTTTTGCGAGCTCTAAATAAAAAATAGACATTCATAAAATAATAAAAATACATTGTAGTCGGAGAAATAAAAAATAATTTTCCGCGCATATATATATTATCGGGAGTTATATTAAATATCCAACCAAATTTATAGCTACCTATTGCAATTATTGTATTAAGCAGTAGTGGTATTGACCAACGCCAATTTTTTAAAATATTTATCGGTCGATATTTATTTAATACTTTATAAACATAAAGCATGGAAAAAACACTAACAAAAGGTGCTATAATAAAACCAATTGTATCAACTAATTTATGACCAAAAATGAACTGTTTATATTCTGTCGAGTTTAATACCACGCTAATAATTTCTAAAAGCAGCACTAATAATGTCGTGAACAGCAAAAATAGAAATAGTTGATGTATCTGATTTTTTCTATCTAATTTAAAGTAGGCGTGAGCTGTAACAATAGATAGTAAAATCGACATGAAAATATTTATTTGTATTGCTAACAAGGCCTCGATTACTATCACTCCTTCTAACTCACTACTTTTATTGAATCTATTCTTGAGTTATTCGTCACCAGATCTATTATTACATTATATCAACTACTTTACAGTGTCGTAAATAACAAACTAATAAATTTAAGAATTTTTATAAAATTCTTCTTGACCTGTAGTTAACTCTAAGTGTTATTCTTATATCCAATTCACCGAATTAATAATAACCATTCAAACCCAGGAGGTTAGCAACATTATGAAAAAAAACACACCCATTATTTTATTCATGTTTTTATTTTTAGGCTTAATTATAATATTTTTTCCACAGTTGAAAAATATTTCTTCCCAGATAAATTTTCTATCAATTTTCGCTACTAAACAACCTACTCTAGATTCTTCTGAAGCTTTTTATCTCCGACAAATTATCACTGCGGACAGTAGCAATTCTCGCACCATAATGTGGCAATCAAGCTTATCTCAGCCCGATGCCTTTATTGAATATCGTTTAAAAAACAGTACTAATATCAATACGAAATCAGTTAGCAATGAAGAGTTCACAGATAATAAACAAACTAATTATCTTCACAAAATCACTTTAACCGAATTACAACCTGCCAGCAGTTATGAATACCGTATTGGCTGGCAAAAAAAACTCAGTCCTTGGTATCCATTAAATACTGCTTCTCAAAATAATGGTAATTTTAAAGCTATAATTTTCCCGGATTCTCAATCCAGTGACTATAGTATCTGGCAAAATGTTGCCCAAGAAGCCTGGGCCAGCAACCCTAACGCTGACTTTTTTATCAACATGGGCGATTTAGTTGATAATGGTGAAGATCATAGCCAATGGCGTGCTTGGTTCAATGGCGTAAACGGTATAATCAATAAAATTCCTTTTGCTCCAGTATTGGGCAATCACGAGACTTATGACCTTAACTGGCAAATCCGAATGCCAGTAGCATATTTAAAACTTTTTTCACTGCCTACTAATAATAGCTCTGTTTATCAAGGACAGTATTATTCTTACGATTATGGCGATGTGCATTTTGTTGTTTTAAATACACAACTTACTGAAATGGATAGATTTCAACCTGAAATGTTAGCTGCACAGCAGGCTTGGCTCAAAAACGATTTGGCTAACAGCAAACAAAAATGGAAAGTTGTTTTAATGCATAAAGATCCGCTGCAATATGCCATTAAAAATCGCCCTAACCGCTTAGCAGGTATTAGTGAGCTCGGTAAAATCTTTATGCCTATCTTTGATGAATTTGCTGTAGATCTAGTTTTATCGGCACATCTACATACATATCGCCGTCGGACGCCTTTAAAAAATTTTCAACCTGATCTAACTGGTTCACTGTATATCTTAACTGGAGTAGCTGGCAATGTACGTTACCAAAATTTTTGGGAACCACATCCTCTAGATGCCTTTGTCGCCCCTCAACCTGAAACCAACAATTACTTAACCTTGGAAAGGCAAGAGCAAAAACTTATTATTACAGCTTTTTTACCCTCGGGCACACAAATTGACAAAATTGAGTTGGCTAAATAATATCTGGGTTTACTATCCAATGAATCTAGCCAAAGCAAAGCCTAACCAAGTAGCTGCAAACCCGCCAAATAAATTTAAAGCAATATTGTAAAAAGCGCGCATGAAGTCAGTTCCCTGTAAAAGCATAAAGGTTTCATAACTAAAAGAGGAAAAAGTTGTCAAACCGCCCAAAAAACCTACCGCAATAAATAGTCGCCAATATGGGTTTATACTTAATTTCCCCAAGGTAATTGCCATAAATAGGCCAATTACAAAACAGCCAATTATATTTACTACTAAAGTTCCCAAAGGAAAATTCGCGCCAAATTTAGAAGCCATCCAATTAGCCGTCAAGTACCTACAAACTGCTCCCGTTGCTCCACCAATAGCAATAAAAAATATCCCCACCATCTTTTTTTATTCCACTCCCTTAGCTACTATTGCCTCTTTACCGTACTTAAGTACTTCAACATCATCAATGGTCACCAAACCTTTTTCTAGCACTTGATCTAGATATGGTAATAATTTGGCAATATACTCTTCACTATCAATAATTTCTACTAAAATTGGTAGATCGCTCGACAAATCTAACAAATTCGCTGTATGAATGCGCTTATCCTCTCCATAACCCATTATTCCACGAAAAACAGTTACGCCGGCCATATCGAGTTCTTTCATTTTACTAACAATACTTTTATACAGGGACTGTCGTTCATAATTATCACTCTCCCCAATATAAATACTTAGTCTTTTGGCTTTAACTGCAATTTTCGGCATAGCTATTCCACTCCTTATAAAATAATAAATGACTCCTACTAGCACAATACTTAATACTAGTAGGAGTCATCACCGCTATAAAACGGACTTAATGGCGAACTCCATCGCCTATATTAATGTACTGATTATACCAATTTAGACTTTAATGGTCAAGTTAGAGATTAACTGTTATTATAAGTTAATTTAGTTTACTGAAATTATCTATAAGGCATAGCGCTATTTGTATTTCAAAGTTAACATTTATTTTAATTCTCGTTATCATTAACTAACTTTTTATTATTTTTCTTGCTCCTTAGTGGACAATTGTATTTCACTGTGTTAAAATTAGAGTATAAATTAATGCGCTATGGTGGTCAATGAAGACTACGGGAATTTGTAGTTTTCCGTAGTCTTTTTTGCCAAAGTACAGGTGCTAGAATTGGAGGAATGAACATGAATTTAAAAAAGAAAATGACCATAATCTTTTCTACTTTAATGGCAAGTTTGCTAATACTTGTCTCCTGTGCTGCTTATTTCTACACAGAAAAAATGCTCCTGACTTCTGTAGAAAGTGGTGCTCAAGCTATAACTAACGCTTCTTCCAAGGAGCTAGATGGTTGGTTGCTTAGCAAAGCCATGGTTCTAAAAACAACCGCTGCCACCGTACAGCAAATTGCCGGCGACAAAACTCCGATTACCATGCAAATGCTCACAGGTTTTAAACAAGTTGATCCAGAAATCAGCGACTTATATTTTGGTCGAGCTAGTGATGGAGCAATTATTGATGGTAGTGGTTGGATTCCGCCCGCAGGATTTGACGCCCGTACTCGCTCGTGGTATAAAGATGCCATCAATTCTGGCAAACTTACTTTTGGCGAACCCTACTTAGATAGTGTTACCAATAAAATGGCTCTATCTGTAACCATACCTTTTAAAAACTCTGCCGGCGAAACTGTTGGGGTTCTGTCTGAAGATTTGCTTATGGACACAATGTTTGCAACCATTGCTAAGATTCGTCCTTTTGAAGGCAGCTTTGCTTTCTTACTCAATCAAACTGGTACTGTGATGGCTTATCCCGATGCCAATATGCAAAATAAAAACATCAAAGACTTAGCTCCTTTAAAACCTCTATATACCGCAGTTCAAAGCATTGAAAAGCAAACCAAAGGCTTAACTACCTATACCATAGACGGCAAAGAGTATTTAATGGTTTTTGAAAAATTACCATCAACTCAATGGTTACTAGGTATTAGCATCCCCGTTGCTGTAATCTACGCACCGCTAGAATCGTTGCGTTGGATCTTCATCATCGGTACAGTTTTAGCTTTGTTTATTGTAATTCCAGCAACCTTATTTATCGCTAGTCGCATTGCTAAACCTCTCGAGTTATTAAAACATCAAGCAGAAAAGGTTGCGGCAGGCGACTTTACACAACGTGTAGATATCGAAGGCAAAGATGAAATCGCTGCTTTAGCAGATGTGTTTAACCAAATGCGTGATGCCCTGCGTAGCTTAATTCGCAAAGTTCAAGAAAAATCCGAACATATGGCAGCCGCTAGTGAGGAATTAACGGCCAGCGCCGAACAAACCGCCCAAGCGGCAACTCAAGTTGCTGTTTCTATAACAAATGTTGCTGAAGGCGCGCATAAGCAAATGATCTCGGTAGAAGAAGCCTCTTCAATAGCCACAACTATGAGTAACAACGTTAAACTCATTGCTAAAGACAGTGATACTGCTGTAGACGGAGCACGTCTCGCCGCTAAACAGGCTGATCAAGGCACTAGCGACGTCGACATCATGGTCAAAAATATGCTCGAAATTGAAGAATCAGTTTCTTCTTCGGCGCAAGTAATTAGCAAACTAGGGGAACAATCTAAACGAATTGGCCAGATAACCGATACTATCTCTAGTATTGCTTCGCAAACTAATCTTTTAGCCCTTAACGCCGCAATTGAAGCAGCTCGTGCTGGCGAACAAGGACGCGGTTTTGCTGTAGTTGCGGAAGAAGTCCGTAAACTGGCTGAAGAAGTTCAAAAGGCCGCCCAAAAAATTTCCGAAGAAATTGCTATGGTTCAAAAAGACACTGAGGCAGCTGTTATTTCCATGGCTACTGGCAATGTTAAGGTTAAAGCTGGCGTAGATAGTGTTCACTTGGTTGGAACTAACCTTAAGTCAATTGCAACACTTGTCCATAATAGCAGTAGCGGTATGGAAAATGTTCGAGTGACACTTAATAAGATTATTGATGGCAGCCAACGTATTGATGCCTCTGTAAAAACTATTGATTCTATAAGTCAAGCCTCTACCGATGAGGCGCAAATGGTTTCTGCAGCCGCTGAAGAACAATTAGCTTCGATGGATGAAATTTCTTCTGCCAGCAAAAGCTTGGCTCAAATGGCTCAAGAACTTCAAAATGCAATCGCCGTTTTTAAAATTTAAAATTGTTAATTTAGTACTTAAAAGGAGTTACTCGCCACATAGTCTGTGATGAGTAACTCCTTTTTAATATATAATTTTTAACCGCGATAAACAATTGAATTTTTAGACCCTAACTACACTCGCGACAAATTGTCCCTATGCTTAACTATTACCATATTAGCAAGTTCTTATTCTTTCAAGACCATATCGATGCACATAACTGCAGCAATTATTAAAGTCCTTAAATCACTTTCTGCTGGAACAGTTTCTTTAATTGTCAGGATATAGTTATCTGCTGATGTAAATAATTCTTTGCCAATACCTGCCCACTTTTTGGAAACATGGGCAAATTCATGTCCTTCTTTTACAAACTTAAAGTCCCAACTCGTCCATTTTCCTTGCAAAGTACAAAGACTTTCTTCCGCCGTATTTAACACATCAAACTTGCCACCAATAGTGAAAAACTTTTGTTTAAAAATCCCTACTAAAATTCCTTTTTCGTCAAAAACCTCTACTTTAGATAAGAAAATAGAAATTCCGCGTTTTACAGTACATACCAATTCACCCGTCGAAGTACGAATTTCTACTTCAAATGGCGTCATTCGCTTATAATCGGAAAACCGCAGTAATTTAGTGAAAAATCCAAGATTCGGTTCGCGGCACTCTAAAATCTTTTCTTCGGTGTCTACATCATAAATATCATAATTATTGGCAGCTTTTAAAATTCCTAAATGTTCTTTAATGAAATATTGATTTTTTTTCAAGATCGGATGCATTTGTTTCCCCTTTGTTCAACTAATTTAGTAAAGCTAATTATAGCACTTATTGCTACTATATACTAAATATTTTTATATAAATTACATTTAAATCATCATGAAAAATAATCAATTACTACACTATTTCTAAGTATTCAACTTAGTATTTTTCTTTTATTAATTGCTGGCTTCTATAGCAAAATCCGGCCAGGGTTTATTTTCTTACTGCCTTTAGCTTTTGTAGCTGGTAATTTTTTTTGTGGCTGGATTTGCCCATTTGGTAGCGCCCAAGAGTTTGTCGGCAAACTAGGTTCTCTTGTTTTAAAAAAGAAATTTAAAACTCCTCCATTTTTACAAAAATATCTTCAATACTCACGCTATCTCTTAGCTGTTTTAACCTTATTTTTAGCTAGTCAAACAATTTTAGATTTAGGTTTTTTTAATAGCTATAAAGCTTTTATGCACTCTGCTGCTGGTAAAAATATTACTGCTCTGGCCTTAACTGTTATGGGTAGTTTTCTGTTTATTGGAATGTTTTTCGAGCGTCCCTTTTGTAACTTTTTTTGTCCCGAAGGCATTCGGCACGGTTTATTGAGTCTAGGCAGAATTTTCACCATAAAGATGATGTTTTTGGCTGTATTTACACTTTAACTAGAACAGATTTCACCTTGGAAGAACAACGCGTCCAAGCGGTAAGATGATAATTACCTTATTAACAGCTACGCTGGGCTTAATCGGTGTTGCTACTACCCTAATTCAATTTGAACAACATCTACAAGCTCAAGAACCACTATGTGATGCTATTATCAACGCAACGCTCAGCCGTTTCCGCCCAATTATGCTTACTGCGGCTGCGGCAATTTTAGGGATGCTACCTTTAGCTAGTAGTACGTTCTGGGGTCCTATGGCTATTGCTATCGCGGGGGACTTTTTATTGCCACTATTTTAACTTTAATTGTACTGCCAGTTCTATATGCTAGCTGGTATAAGGCTAAACAGTAACACCGCCTCAAGCTAGTTAAAACTGTTATCTTCTATGCTTTTCAGGTTAAAGAAAAAACAGTCGCCAATTAATCAGCGACTAAAGTTAATGTAAAACTTAACTTTAGCCGTAACAACTTTTTGTCGACTGCTTTAAATCTTATTTACTAAATATTTCTGTTGATAAATAACGTTCTCCCGTATCTGGCACTAAAACAATAATATTTTTACCTCTATTTTCTAGCTTTTGAGCCAATTTTGCAGCTGCAAATACAGCTGCGCCACCTGAAATTCCTAATAATAAACCTTCTGCTTTAGCCACTGCACGCATTGTGGTCTCCGCTTGGTATTCCTTTACTGCTATTACCTGATCTATTATCTTTGTATTTAAAATCTCAGGAATAAATCCAGCGCCAATGCCTTGTAAACAATGGGCACCTGCATCTCCGCCTGATAATACTTGAGAATCCCAGGGTTCAACCGCTACTATTTGCAAATTAGGATTGCGTTGTTTTAAAACTTCGCCCACACCTGTTAAAGTTCCCCCCGTACCAACTCCGCAGACAAAAATATCAACTAGTCCGTCCGTATCTTGCCAAATTTCTTCTGCTGTAGTTTTACGATGAATTTCTGGGTTTGCAGGATTTTTAAACTGTTGTGGCATATAAGAATTGGGTATTTCTTTAGCTAGTGCCTCTGCTTTCGCAATAGCTCCTTTCATACCTTCTGCTTCAGGAGTTAAAATCAACTCAGCCCCTAAAGCTCTTAATAAATTGCGCCGCTCCATACTAAAATTTTCAGGCATAGTAATAATTAAGCTATATCCCTTCGCCGCTGCTGCAAAAGCCAAACCTATTCCTGTATTGCCACTTGTTGGTTCAATTATAATACTTTTATTATTAATTAGTCCCTGTTCTTCTGCTATTTTTAACATCGCATAACCCACTCTATCTTTTACACTGCTTAGCGGATTAAATTGTTCCAATTTAGCAATAATTTTGGCCTGCAAGTCCTTTTCTCTGTTAAAATTAGCTAATTCTAATAACGGCGTATTCCCAATTAATTCTGTTAAATTTTTAGCAATTTTTGCCATATTTCAACACCTCTTAATTTCTTTTACTTATTTACTTGAAAACTTTTATTTGAAATTATTAAACTAAATACCTTCTCCATATAGGCCTTTTAGTGTCGTTCTTTGTTTTTCTGTTTTTTCAATTTGAGCAATTTTACCATTTTTAATAATAATGGCAACCTGCCCAAACTTCAAAGTGCGCAATAATTCTAAAATGTGGGTTCTCAGTTTAATATTTTCTTTGCTCAACTTTTCTGTTTGCTTTTCTTTCATTGCCCTCACCCTTCGGTCTTTTTAATATTCTAATTAAATAGCACCACTAATTTCAGTATAAGTTAGCATAATTTTATTTTTTCATTTTTTTCAATTTGTACTAAATGTGAATCTTGAACTATTAAAGTTATCGATCCGTGGGCAATTTCTCGGATAGACAACTCAATAAAGGCCATTAGCTCTGAATCCAATTCTAATTCTTGTACATTTGTGTTATTTTTATTAAAATTCCCCACTTTAAACTCCCCCCATTTACAGAAATATTTATTCATATATGGCTACTATATTTTAGCCCAAAATTACAAAAGGGCGTAAAAGATCCTTAGAATCTTTTACGCCTCTAGCTATCTAGTCAGCAAATTCATCTAATGGTATCATGAAACTAATTTCTCGTCAAATTTAATTTACAATTTCAACTTATTTCGTGAACAACAGCCTGCTGTAAATCCTCAATAAGATCTGTCACAGATTCTATTCCTACCGAAAACCGTAATAATTGTTCATTTACACCTAATTTCAATCTAATTTCTAGGGGAATATCCGCATGTGTCTGCACAAAGGGAAAAGTAATTAGCGATTCTACTCCACCTAAACTCTCTGCAAATTGAATTAGCTTCAGCCTCTGTAATATTTGCGGCACTAGTTTCGCATCACAAACCTCAAAAGATAACATCGCTCCATAACCACTCGCCTGACGATTTTGAAGTTCTTTTTGTGGGCTACTTTCTAAACCAGGATAATATACTTTATTTACCCATTTTTGCTTTTCTAACCACTGGGCAATAATTAAAGTATTTTCCTGCTGCCTATCTAAGCGCACTGCTAATGTTTTTATTCCCCTTAATAATAGCCAGGAATCTTGCGGCCCAAGAATCATTCCAGTTGAATTTTGAATAAATGCTAATTTAGAACATAGTTCCGCTCCTTTTGCCACAATTAGTCCACAAATAACATCATTATGGCCTGCTAAATATTTAGAACCACTATGTATAACTATATCTGCACCCAAAGACAGGGGTTTTTGTAAATATGGTGTCAAAAATGTATTATCAACAATAGTCTGTAGCTGATGTTCCTTGGCTAAAGCTACCAAGGCTTGAATATCTGCTATTTTCATTAACGGGTTGGTTGGAGTTTCTAGGAATATTGCTCTTGTATCGCCTGTAATCGCAGAACGTACCGCTTGAACATCGGCAGTATTTACATAGCTAACTTGTAGTCCAAACTGCTTAAATATTTTCTCAAAAACGCGATATGTCCCGCCATAACAATCTTCCGTTATTATTAAATGTGCTCCACTTCCGTATAACATCGCTATAGCTGTTATTGCCGCCATTCCCGAAGCAAATGCATAGCCAGCATCTCCTTCTTCTAATGTTGCTATTGCTATCTCAACTGCCTGTCGAGTAGGATTTTTAGTCCGCGAATAATCATATCCCGTACTCTCCCCTAATGCAGGATGTCGAAAAGTAGCTGTTTGATAAATAGGAGTGCTAATTGCTCCAGTAGTTTTATCAGTTACTAGCCCAGCTTGAACAATCTTGGTTGTTATTTGCATAAATTTCCCTCGCTTTATCTTTGTAATAAATAAAAAACGATTCTTCCCGAAGAAGAACCGTCATTAAAACAATTAATCTTATCTTCCGGATTTATCCGCTGGAATTAGCACCTTGCTTTAAAAGCTGGTTGCTGGGTATCATCGGGCCAGTCCCTCCACCACTCTTGATAAGAACCATATTTATTTTTATAGCTAAATTTCTAAAGCATTATCATTGAATGCTATTTTGCCATAATAATTTTTATTTGTCAATAGCAACTCTGATTTTTCAGTTGACTTCCTACAAAAAACTATGCTATTATTACAATAATTTAATAGACAGTCGATCAGATAACTGAAGACTAGAATGATTCTTTTTAAATTTCAAAAGAATATTCTGGTCTTTTTTTATAAAATTTTACCTCATTTCACTATTAAACTACAAAGGAGATTTACAGACATGATCACTAATACCCCAGAAATTATAACTAAAGTTAAGCACTTTCAAACTAAAGTAAGCGAATATTTAAGCGGGACTCTCGAGAATTTAAAACCATACAGTTCAATTATGGGAATCTATAAAGAAGGTTCTAAAAACTCTTATATGATAAGACCGCGTTTTCCTGGCGGAATTGCTACGCTTGAACAGCTACAAGCAATTGCAAATATAGCTAATAAATATTCCCTGCGCCTACGTTTCACCACACGCCAAGATTTGCAATTACATGCCGTACCCTTGGAAAAAGTAAATATAATTTTAGATAATTTATTGCAAGTTGGTTTAATTACAACTGGTGCTGGCGGCGATGGAATTAGAAATATTACCTGTTCACCCTTATCCGGCATAGCCCGCGATGAAATCTTTGATGTTACGCCTTATATGATTGCTATTACGAATTTCATGTTAAGAACAACTGAAAATTTGCAATTACCGCGTAAATATAAAGTTTCTTTTTCCAACACTGCTGATGATACTGCTAATGCTAGTATTAGCGATTTAGGTTTTATTGCCAAAAAAGAAAATAATAAATTGGGTTTTTGCGTATATGCTGCTGGTGGCCTTGGCTCTAATTCACAACTGGCAATAAAATTAAGCGATTTTATTTTAGCTGAAGACGCACTTTTTTACGTTGAAGCTATGAAAAACATTTTTGCCCGCGAAGGGGATCGCACAAACCGTAACAAAGCCCGTTTAAGATTTGTTCGCCAACGCCTAGGCGATGAAGTTTTCTTAACATATTTCCAGCAAGAATTACACCAACTTAAACTAACTAATCCTGAATTAAAACTTACACTTAATCCAACAACTGTAGCTACTGAGGATAATTCATTTTTCCCTTGGGACAAAGAATATCAAAATATAATTTTTCCTCAAAAGCAATCTGGGCTTTATGCTATATATATCCACCCCTCTAAAGGCGAAATACTTCCCACTCAAATACTAACGCTCACCGAATTTCTCAAAGCTGTTACCCCCAAAGTTGAGCTTCGCCTTACATCAAGTCAAGGTTTTTTCGTACGCAACTTGAGTGTTAAGGCAGTAGATCAGCTATTGCTATTAACAGATTCATTAATATCACCTTTTTCGATAGACAATACCGTTAGCTGTGCAGGACCGCAATTTTGTAATTTTGGTATAAATGACTCTCAAAGTTTACTAACTAGTATTCTAGAGTTTTTTAAAAACCAGCCTCTAGCAATTAAAAGCGCCTTACCAACGCCACTTATTTCTGGTTGTCCAAATTCTTGTGCTCAACATCAAAAAGGACTAATTGGTTTTACTGGCCGAAAAAAACGTCTTGATGGAAAAATCGTAGATACTTACCTTTTATCTTTAGGGGGTAGAGTTGGTTATCAAGCTAAATTTGGGGAAAACATTGGTGAAATTCTAGCCACAAGAATCCCAGCTTTTCTTTTAGAATTAGCTATTTTAAAAGCTCAATATCCTTCTATTAGTTTCTCTGAATTTCTCGAACAGCAACATTTACAAATTTTAAACTTAACTAAAGCATACCTTCTCTAACCTAAATATAATGTAAATAGGTGGGCATCAACTGCCCACCTATTTACATTATTCCTTTTAATCGGCGATATTCTACATATAGCTGATACTCGCTACTTTCAAACCCGCGCTCCTTCAATAAGTTTTTAATAACCTGAGCTTCTATGGTTTCTGAATCAGCGTAGATATAGCTACCTGTATTTTTAAGGATAAAGCCTAATTCCCCTAGCACTTCTATCAGCTTGGCAATTTGTGTAGCCTTATTGGCAACTCGCTTAGCATAATCATTGATTTCAGCAGCCATTTTACTTGGCGAACTTAGAACTAAATGCACCTTTTCTAATTCTTTTAGGTTAATAATTACTCTAGTTATGTACTCTACCATTATTTAATCCCCAACCAGTAATTGACAAAAACTATATTCGATAAAATATAGCCTAATGGTACATTAATAGCCACCCCAATAGTAAAAGCAGCTAATGGCTTCCAGCCAAAAGAAGTTAGTTCCTTAAAGCGAGTAGTAAGCCCTATACATAAAAAAGTCCATGTAAATGTCCAAGCTCGCAACCCTTTTATCGGCCCTAAAACATCTTTGTTGAAACTTTTTACTAAACTAACTTCAGTAAAAGATAAAATTATCGTCACAAATAAAGATGCTACTAAAAATCCAATAATAAATTTAGGAAATCTTTGCCAAATTTCTTTAAAATTAATTTTACTAGACTCCCTAATGCTCTTGTTTTCCCAACGTGTCACTGAAAGAAAAGCTACCAGCAATGCCCAAACGCCTACAAACATATCTCGTCCAACTACTTTCATTAAAGTAAAAGTTTTAACTGCTCTTTCATCACCTATTGCCTCTGCAGCAGCGAATCCAGCCGCATCAGCAAATTCCGAAGTTCCAATCCACGCCCCAGCTGGGCCAGCTTCTAAGCCAAATAATTTAGCCAACAAGGGTAAGGCAAAAATCATAGCAATTGCCCAAACAATTACCATAGATATTGACACCGATACATGTTCTTTTTTAGCTTGACATGCTCCGCCAATTGCAATAGCAGCTGAAACCCCACAGATTGAACCACCAGCAGCTAAGGTCGCTCCAAAACGCTTATCTAAATTAAACAATCGTGTGGCTGCAAGATATATAGTGATAAAAGTTGTAATTGCTACAATGCTAGCTTGTAAAATTGCCATTGGTCCTGCTTGCATAATTACGGTAAATGGCAATGTAGCTCCCATTAAAACAATTCCTGTCTTAACATAAAACTCCGTACGTATTCCAGTATAAAACCACTGCGGCAACTTAAAAGTGTTGCTGAGGAGCATGCCTATAATTAATGCTAACAATGGAGTTTCTAATTGCCAGTTTTTCAAAATTTTATTTGAACCCAAAATACTCACAACAATTGATAAAATAAACAGCGTCGAAAAACTTGCCAAATAATTTTTCGAGTAATGTCCTAAAAATCTACCTGCGCCCGTGAAAGCTAAGGCAAAAAAGATAAATAAAGCTCCAACGTTTAAACCGTGTTCTGCAAAATAAAAACCTAGCTTCTCAAAGCTAGTACTCCATGTAGGAATATTCACTGTAAGAATGTTTAGTAGCTTATGATAACCTGCAAAAAACCCGACAGTTGCCACTAATATTATTCCCATTGCTATAATAATAGCCCAATAATCTTCTTTTTTATACCAATTATCCAAATAATTACCCTCTTTTTGCATATAATTATCTCCTCTTATTATTTCTTTAAATTTGCAGTAAACACATCAACTGTGATCTTTAGCTTATGCAATTAAACAAAAAAAGACCAACAGCAAATAATTTCCCCTTGAAAATTAAAATGCCTTTGGTCTTCCAATCAGCTTTTATAAAATAGCTATTAACTTTTTCAATCCTCTTCCCAGCTAACTAAAAACAATCTTAGATTTTTATACTTAAGGCTATTTCGTCACAATTAGGAAATTTGGTGCAATTGATACATTCTTTCCAAACCTTATGGGGCAATTCTTCCTTAGGTAATTCCGTAAACCCTTGTTTTTTAAAAAAATCTGGTTGATAAGTTAACGCAAATACTGTAGTTACACCTAAATTTTTAGCTTCTTCAATCAAAGCCTGAACAATATTTCTACCAATTCCTGATTTAGTGACTTGTGGAGCAATCGCCATAGCACGAATTTCGGCTAATTCATTCCACATCAAATATAGCGCGCCCATACCGACAATTTCACCATTTTCTTCCGCGACAATAAAATCACGCAAAGATTCATATAATACATTTCGCGAGCGCCCTAACATTAACCCTTGTTCTGCATAATTATTAACAAGTTCAAACATTGCTTCTACATCTTTAAATGTCGGTTTCCGATAAATCATACGCTCACCTCTTCCAGTTTATTAAAGATATCATACTAGATAGTAGGTTGTTATGCAATAGTTTAACTTGAAATTAATTATTATAGTGCATTTTCGTTCAAATCCCCCCATTTTTTTTGTATTTTTAATCAATTATTTTGAGTGCCTCTTCTAACTGAAGTAACGCTTCTAATAAAATATTTCTCGAAGTCGCAAAATTAAGCCTTGCAAAACACTCCCCCTGTTCACCAAAAGATATGCCTGAATTTAGTCCCAGGTTTGCTTTTTCTATTAGAAATTTATTTAGTTCATCACTTCTATCAAAATATGCACTGAAATCTAACCACGCTAAAAAAGTCCCTTCGGGCTTTACAACTTTTATTTTCGGTAAACGTGTCTCTATAAATTCCACTAGTGTATCGGCATTTTTTTCTAAATACAATAATAAATTTTTCAGCCATTCTTCTCCTGACTTATAGACTTCTTTTGTGGCTAGTACACCAAAAATATTATTCCTGTTTATATGCAAACGATTAATCTGCCCTCTAATAAGTTCCCGCTTATATCCACAAGGGATAATAACATACGATGTATTCAACCCGGCAATATTAAAGGTTTTGCTTGCAGCCATAAAAGTAACAACTTCACTGTTCTCAGCTTTAGCTAAAGATGCAAAAACTGTGTGTTTGTGCCCTTCATATACAATATCACTATGGATTTCATCAGATAGTACTTGAATGTTATATTTTATTGCCAATTTATTTATTTTTTCTAGTTCACTTTTTGTCCATACTCGTCCAACTGGATTATGTGGACTGCACAATAAAAATATTCTGTTGTTTTTATCTGCAAACTTTTCTTCTAAATCCACAAAGTTAATTTCATAACGCCCCTTATTAAAAACAAGTTCATTTTTAACCACTACCCGTTTATTATCTTCGATAGCCGCAAAAAACGGTGGATATACTGGTGTCTGAATAATAACACCTTCATTTTCCTTAGACAATGCCAAAATTGACATAACTATTGCGGGTACCACTCCTGGAGTTTGGACAATCCATTCATTTTTAATATCCCAATTATGCCTGTTTTTTGTCCAATTTACAATTGCTTCTACAAATTCCAAATCATTATTATTATAGGCATATATCGGATGCTTTGCTCGCTCTATGATTTTCTCTACTGCATTGCTAGGTGCAGCAAAATCCATATCTGCAATCCAAAGTGGTAACACTTTATCATTACCAAATACTGCAGCAACATCATCCCATTTTCTACTACCAGTTCCTCGCCTATTGATAACCACTTCAAAATTATCTGCATTATTATCCATGTTATTTCCACCTTTTTAAATTTTTATAAAAAAAGGCCTAGTTTCTACTTAGAAACTAGGCCTTCAGATTTCTGATCGGCAATTATCTGTTTTTCAATTCTAATTGATATTTCATATATTATAACTAAACTACTTTATATAGTCAAGCCTATTTAATCGATTTTTTCCCTTAAAGCCCTAAAGCTAAATTAAAGTTGTGCTTCTTGTTTTTTATTTACAATATCATCGCTGTTTGCAGCTTCTTTGGGTTCTTCTACTTCTTGTTTTTGAAGGTCTAGAACAACCTTCTCATCACTAGCTTTGCGTTGGGCAATTTCTGCAACATACGCTGCTTGACTAATCTCACCATTGCTAAGCATCTCTTGCAACTGTGCCTCCGTATATTGTGCTAAACTAGAGCTGGATTCTGAACTTTCATCTTCTTCAGTACTACTAGTTGTTGGCGGTTTACCTGCTGGAGGCGCTCCTGCTGGCGGCGCTCCAGTTGGTGCTGCTCCTACTGATTTTTCGCCAGAAACAGCTCCCGCTATTTTGTTTACAGCTGCTTTAACTTCAACATCAGTTGCTGTTTCTTTAACATCTGTAACTACAGTTGTAGCTTGAGCTGCAGTTGCCGCACTCGCTTCACTTAAAAGAATTCCCGCCTTACTAAGTTCTACTGAATAAGCTGGCCCTACAGCATCTTTTTTTTCAGCTTCAGCTACTTCTTTATCAGCCTCGACATTAGCTGTGGAAACTATATTTACGGCATTAGCTGCTGGATTTTCTTGCTGTGCCTTTAACTCTTCTTCTTTTTTAGCCTTTGCACTTTGAAGTGCAGAAGTATACATTGAGGACATGGTGCTACTTGATAAAACATCATTAATTTGTGCCATCTTCAAAACTTCCTTCCTCTTTTTTTAGTACTATTATACCACTTTTTGAAAAATATAGGACCATATATAAAAATTTTGTAAAAAATTTTTCACACATCCAAATTTTTATAAACAATCCAAACTTCAGCCTAAAGTCGGAGCAACCCCTTTTATTCATATGATTAACCTACTGTTGCACATATATTCCCTTTAAGGACTTAATCGGCTAATTTAACTATTCTATCGTACTTTTTTCCTATTTCTTAAATAATCTAAATACAAAATAAAAAAAAGCGTCGCTTTTTTATTTGTGCTGCCCTCTACAAGTTAGATTTGGTTCTAACTTATAGAAAGCAGTTCAATTTGCGCACACTTTTAAAACTGAAGTTATTTTTTATTGTTAGCTGGTTTTTTTTCATCTTTGGCAGTT
The DNA here is from genome assembly GCF_000384135.1 of Succinispira mobilis DSM 6222. Classification (NCBI taxonomy): domain Bacteria; kingdom Bacillati; phylum Bacillota; class Negativicutes; order Acidaminococcales; family Acidaminococcaceae; genus Succinispira; species Succinispira mobilis. Next base: position 621,085 of record NZ_KB913028.1, on the reverse strand, counting down.
TTGCTATTGTCTTTTTCATCTTTCTTCTTACCACGGTTCAAATTAAACTGCAAAGTTTCTGTTGCCGCATCAACAATTTTTTTCGTCTTACCACCTACCACAATGTGAAATTCTGGTTTCCACCAAGAGCCACCTACTCTATCAAAAATTATATTCGCTTGTGGATGTTTTGCCATCGTTTTCTTTATGCTATTTTTTAAATGAAATTTAAATAAAAATAAAATAGCAGTTGTTAATTCATTGCGAATAGGATTTTGCACTCTAAATAATTTATTGTCTGCTTTAATTAATGCTCTAGAATTAGCTTGCATTTGTTGTTGTTGCATTTGTTTATACTGATAACGCACTTTGTTTCCCCCTTACTTGTTATACTATAATTTTAGCAGGAATTTAGTCGAAAATATATAGTTAATTTCTAATTTAACTTAATTTATTTACTACTTTTATTACTAAACTCTATAATTGCGGTGCTCTTTCTATAAGTTTTTTTAATAACAGTAGGCGCTTTTCAATAGATTCAATTTCCAAATACTCTGTCGCACTATGTGCACCACCACCAACTGGTCCTAATCCATCAATAGTAGGAATACCAATTGCCGCAGTAAAATTGCCATCTGAGCCACCACCAGTAGCTGCCCAATTTACTTCAACTCCTACCTCTTGACCAATTTTTTCCGTCAAAGCACATAAAACTTTAGTTTTCTCGTTCGGTATCATCGGCGGACGATTAGCTCCTCCTTGGATAATTACTTTCACCCCTGTTTGTTGTGAGTGGGCAATCAACTCTTTAAGCTTTCTTTCTATTTGCTCTATTTGTTGAGGATTTACATAGCGAAAATCAACTTCTGCTTTAGCTTGTTCAGCAATAACATTAGCAGCTGTTCCACCAGAAACAACACCTACATTTACCGTGAGCCCTGCCGCAATATCTGTTAAACTATGTAGTTGCGTAATCCAATAGGCTAATTCACCAATAGCACTAATTCCATTTTCTGGTGCAACACCTGCGTGTGCAGACACTCCTTTAAACTCTAGATCATATCTGCCTAAACCCTTACGGCTTAAAACCAAATCCCCATTTACACGTGCTGATTCAATTACCAATACATAACGACTTTTTGCTGCTAAAGTTTCAATCCAAGTCTGGGTAAAATTAGAACCTACCTCTTCTTCACTATTTAAAATCAAGCATATTGCTTTGTCTTGCAGCTTCCCCTCTGCCTGCAATTGTTCCAGCGCGTAATAAGTTGAGAGTATACAAGACTTCATATCAATAACCCCTGGACCATATGCACGCTTATCTTTAATTATAAAAGGTCGTTCTTGCACAGTCCCCGCTGGAAAAACAGTATCAATATGACCTAAAAGTAACACATCATATGCTTCTTTATCAGTATTGCTTATTTCAAAACAAGGCGCAATAGTTTGATCAAAATTATGTCTAGTTATTTTCCAGCCTAAAGTTTTAAATTTATCTGCAAAATATTCGCCAACTCTTTCAACTCCAGCTAGACATTTTGATCCACTATCAATGTTTACCAGTTTTTCTAGTTCTTGCAAATAGGTATCTAAGTTAAATGTCATAAATCGTTCCCCCTCTAAATTCTGCACTTTGAACTTTTTCATTACTCGCCCTTTGTGCTTTACGCTCTGATAAAATTGTAAAATTAGCTATATTATAGCACAAAACCGACTATATTTTTTCATTATAGTCGGTTTTAGTTTTATTTCAGTTCTTTTTTAGTGTCAATTTCATTTGGAATTCCCACTACGGACTTAATTAACTCTAAAGTGTTTTTGGTGTTCTCACTATTTACACCATTTTGTTCGTTAGCTTGATTTGCCGTAATACCGCTTGCCAAAGTTGCCATATTGTCTGTCTTGTTAAGCTGTGCTACATCTACTGGCACCTGGCTTAGTAAAATTTTATTACCCTTGGCATCTATCATATAGGTGCAATAATAATTGCCCTCAACCTGTGACCAAATTGTTTTTTTACTTTTTTCTTCGGCCTTTTTCCCTGCTGTTTCTCCAGAATTTTCTTCAGGAAATTTATATACAGCTGGCTCACTTGCTTTTTCTTCCGTCTTCAAATAGCTACCAAAGTTAGTTGCCTGCACCGGAACTGTTTTCTGTTTATTTGCAGTTCCTGAAAACACAGTATTAACGCTACTATTTACATTTTGAATCAACCTAATCACCCCACAGTAAATTTATTTATACTATGTTTATCGTAAAAAAGCTAGGTTTCTTAACCTAGCTTTTTATTTTTACTAATAAATTCTATTTGTCTTATTTACCTAATAAAGTTTGTATAAATTTTATTTTCCTGCTCAGGCTCTAAAACTTGTGTTTTACTTTGCTCCGCCATCTTAAGTAGCCAAGCCATATTTTTCCCTAACACTCGCATAATCTGCTTACCTTCTTCGTCTTGCCCTGCATCGCCAGGTTTTGTACCATGAATAACATTCCAATAATTGCTACTCGGCATTAACATCTCCGCATAATTAAGATAATTATTTAGTTGATTAAAAGCATTTACGCCTCCAGAACGGCGCACGGCTACTACGCTTGCCCCAACTTTGCGTTTAAAAATATTAGCCCCTACATAAAAAGCCCGATCTAAAAAGCACTTCATCGTCCCCGCTATCGCTGCATAATGTACGGGTGAACCTAAAATTATGCCGTCTGCCTGTTTGATTTTTTGAATCCACTCATTAACCTCATCATTAGCAATTACACATTTTTCATCTTTATTGCGCGAACAAGCTCCGCAAGCTAAACAACCCCGAATAACTTTATTTCCTACTTGGATAATTTCTACTTCAATTCCTGCTGCATTTAACTCTGTTGCCACCAGCTTAATTGCTTGATAAGTATTCCCTTCTTTGCGCGGACTACCATTAAATGCTACTACTTTCATTATTTGCCCTCCTCAAATTTTAATGTTTGTATTTTTTCATTATATGTGTTATTCTCTAAATATTAAAGTATGCACTTTTTCGTTAGATACTATCTTTTATATAGCATACTAACTTTTAGGAGAGTCTATGAGCAAAGAAAAAAAAGAATTAAATCTCAATTGCCCAGTTGTCTATACCCTCTCTATTTTGGGCGGCAAATGGAAATGGTTAATAATTTACATGTTGTTTGAACACCAACTCCTACGTTATGGCGAACTAAAACGTAAACTAGTTGGCATAACCCATAAAATGCTAAGTCAACAGTTAAAAGAACTAGAAGCAGAAAAATTACTTAACCGCAAAGAATATCAACAAATCCCTCCAAAAGTAGAATATTCTTTAACCGAAAAAGGTCAAACGCTACTGCCGATTATTAATTCAATGTGCGAATGGGCAAAAATCTATTCTCAAAAGGAAAGTAAATAAATTTAATCTACTAGGACTAGCTATTATTTATTCACTAGTAGAAAATACACAAAAACAGCAACTAAACTGGTTTATTTTCTAGTTAATTTTTACTAGATTTTCTTACCACGCTTAGTTGCTGTTTAACTTTAAGTATTAATTAAAATCTAAACTTATTAATATCTTGATCCAAATCTTTTGCCAATTTTTCTAACTCCACAACACGTTCATACACTTTATTAAAAGTATTGGCTTGCTCATTTAAAGTCGCCGTAACTTCTTCCGCTGAAGCTGCATTTTCTTCAGCCACTGCAGATACATTGGTAATATTATCCACAATCACATCTTTAGAGTTACTAAGCTCATTTATTAGCTGCGTAGTCGCTTCAATTTGTTCATCCATGCTATTAATCTTTTCATAAATTGTACTAAAAACAATATTAACATCTTCCACACTTTTATTTTGAGCTTCAATAATCTCGCAAGTTTCTACTGCCTTGTTTACTGAAATAGAAACTTCTTCTTGAATGGAAGCAATGATATTTTTAATATCATTTGTGGAACTCGCCGAAGCCTCTGCCAAGGTGCGAATTTCGTTGGCAACAACCGCAAACCCTCTTCCGCTCTTGCTGCCTCAATACTAGCATTTAACGCCAATAGATTAGTTTGTCCAGAAATCGAAGTAATTGTATTTAAAATACTATTTATTGCCTCTGATTTATCAGAAAGCTGTCTTACAGTTTGCTCAATTGCTCTTGACGCTTGATTAGTCAAATCATTGCGTTTTTCAGATCTTCAACGGCACCCATACCATTACGATTGCTTGCCTCAGCTTCTTTTACCGCACCATTTAATTTGCTACTATTATCTAAAATTTGTTCAAATTTTTTATCAAGCTCAAAAACATGCATCGAAGCTACTTCTAGATTTTTAGCTTGTTCGCCAGTTGCAATAGCAGTTTGTTCAATAGCTTTACTTATTTCTTGTGACATTTCGTTGGCTGTTTCCGCAATATTAGTAAGCTCGGTAGCCGAAACATTAACTTGACTATTTACATCCTTAGCACTTAGCAATAAAGCTTTGATATTAGTAACCATTGAATTAAAGGCTTCAGCAATTTGACCAATTTCATCACTAGACTTAACGGCTAATTGGGCAATAAAGTCCTCATTTTTAACTTTATCTAAACCAGTTAATACATCCGGAATTTGTTTTAACATAACTTTCATAGTGAAAATTATCACAACTAATAAGATCACAAAAGCTAGCACATAAATCAATAAAGTATTGCGCTGAATATCACTTACATTCGCCAAAATATCTTTTTTAGGAGAAATCGCTAATAACCGCCAACCACTAGAATTAACTACTGAATATGCCGCTATACGCTCTTCACCTTGTAAAGTTTATTCATTATACTGCTAAATTCATCCCAGGAAGGATTGCATTCTTTATCGCTTTTTGTTATGTAATACAAATATTTGTATAATTTACGGAGATTTCCTGGAACTCCATTACCGTAACGCATTGCAACACAACTACAGATAAATTTTTAGCTTTAAGAACCTGATTTAGTTTCATAGCAACTATTCCTCCAAAAGCTCTCGGAATTCCTCTAGGTCTTCATCATCTATTTGATCTTCTATACCAACATCCGAAAGTTTTTTGCAGAATAAATTAAGTGAATCTGCAAGCTCTGATATTGATATAATGCCATCATCATAATTTCGAACCATTTTTTCCAAATTAATTCCATCTGTACCCAAGAGCATTGTTTTTGTATTCAAATGTTTCTTCTACAAACAAATTAGAAATTGAAAAGATTTATATCATTTACAATTTCTCTTAATTTAATTAATTCTTCTTTAGAAAGTGTAATACCTTTGCTCATCTTCTCATGATTAGAATCCCACTCTCTCAAGTCATACTTTGGTTCTTTGTCATTCCAACTCACAAGATTGAGTTCTTTTGTCCAGCCCTTTGCCGACTCTGACAGTATCCCGAATTTTTCTTTGATTTCATATTTAATTTCTGCCATAATTAAACCTCCTATATTCTCGGCTGTCCTTGATAAACATCACCATCTGTATTGAATGTTAAGTTAAATACCATATCTGACAGCCATTTTTTAAATGATTGGTTATCGTTAAATTGTTTAAACACTTCCATGTTATCTGACATAATATTGATAATTGCTTTGTTCAGGGCTTTATTGCTTTCAATCTTTGCGTTTTGTTTGTCTGAATTTTTCATTGCATTCTGATAATCTCTATCCTTTGCAACCATTTCTGGGATCTCAGAAATACGCTTCTTAACTTGGTCGATGTCCTTCCATTCAATATTTCCGAATAAATCATTAAACTCAAAAAGGATATTACTTAGCAAATCAAGTTCCGCTTCTCCTTTTCCACCACCTGCACTAGTCGGAACCGGATCAATATTATACTCTCCCTGATCTTCAAGAACAATCGACATAGCAGTCTGCGCTTCTACTCTGTAACTATCCAAATCAATCGCTTCCAAAATCCCCGCAGACAAATCTTCTTCAATAGGCGCTGGTAATTTGTGAACCAGTAAATTCAAGAAAATTGATAACCTCTCCCAGCCTGCATTTCCATAAGGTAAAATAGCAGCTAAAAACCCATAAGTACGAACAAAACCTTTGCACTTGCTCTTAAAATCTACTTGACCATTTTCATCCAAATCTTTTTCATAGTTATGAGCACAAGCATCAAGGATAGGATCCAATTGATCTCTATCCGCCCCAATCAAATAAAGTTCAACCACTGAATTTACATGATAGTCCGTAAAAACATGATAGGCCCTAATATCTGATTCTAAGTCGTTCAATTTATCAGGATCCGTCACATCTGAAAGCACCGTTGTTGTATAGTACTTTTCAAAAGATTCCTTGATGGTTTCCGTGTCGTTCGCAAAATCCAAAATAAACGTATCATGTTTTTGAGGATGAGCCCTATTAAGCCTTGATAACGTTTGAACAGCTTTAATATCCGTCAGTACTTTATCAACATACATCGTGTGGAGAAGCGGCTCATCATAACCGGTTTGGAATTTATTTGCCACTACCAAAATCCTATAGGGATCTTTTTTCATTCGTTTTTCAATTTCACCGCTTGCAAAGCCATTAATAGAGCTTTCCGTCACCTTTTTACCACCATAGTCATACTCACCCGAGAAAGCTACAATGGCTTTATAAGCACTTCTGCGTTTTTGTAGGTAATTTTCAATGGAATAGTAATATTGAATTGCTCTTTCGATACTGCTTGTCACTACCATGGCTCTAGCTTGGCCGCCAATTTTCCCTTTGGAAATCACATAGTCCTGAAAGTGATCCATCATAATCTCTGCTTTAATCTGAACAGCTTTTTCCTGTGATTCAACATACTTTCTCAACTTTTTCTGAGCTTTATTTTTATCAAAAAGAGGATCATCTTCAACTGTTTTTGCAATCTTATAATAGCTGTTAATTGGCGTGTAATGCTTAAGGACATCCAGGATGAACCCCTCTTGAATCGCTTGCTTCATCGTATAGTTATGAAACGGCCTGTGTTTTATTTTACCTTCCGCTTCATATGGCACACCAAACATCTCTAGAGTTTTATTCTTTGGGGTAGCGGTAAATGCAAAATAACTAGCATTCTTAACCATCTTTCTGCCTTCAAGGATACTATTAATCTTATCCTCCGTAGACTCTTCCTCTCCTTGTTCGTAGTCAGAGGAAAGAGCCATATTCATTTTAGCTGACATATTGCCACTTTGGCTGGAGTGTGCTTCATCTATAATGATTGCAAAATTATTCTGTCGATGAGATGTCCCAATATCGTCAAGGATGTATGGAAATTTATGAACAATCGTTACAATAATCTTCTTTCCATCTTGTAATAGCTTCTTTAAATCTCCAGAGCTATCTGCATGGCCAACAGTATTAGCCACCTGCATAAATCCTTTAATGGTATTTTTGATTTGCTTATCCAAGTTAATACGGTCTGTTACGACAATGATTGAATCAAACACAGGCTTACCCAATCGCTGCATAGAAACCAGCTGATGTGCCAACCATGCAATCGAATTCGATTTTCCGCTACCGGCACTATGCTGTATCAAGTACTTATGTCCCACGCCATTGCCTGCAACATCCGCAAGCAGAGTTTTGACCGCAGATAGCTGATGATATCTCGGAAAAATCTGTGTGCGCTTGATTTTCTTTGTTTCCTCATCTTTTTCTTCGATGATTTGCGCAAAATTTTCAATGACATTTGATAGTTCTAACTTGGTTAAAACCTCTTTCCACAGATAGTCGGTCTTTATCCCTGAAGGATTAGGGGGATTACCCGCCCCACCTTCATAGCCTTTATTAAACGGCAGGAACCAAGACTTCTTGCCATCCAGTTTCGTGCACATAGCAACCTGATTGTCGTCTACTGCAAAATGAACCATACAGCGACCAAAGTTGAACAAAAGCTCTTTAGAATCCCTGTCCGATTTATATTGCAAAATAGCATCGTCTAAGTTTTGCTTAGTAAAACGATTCTTAAGCTCGAAAGTCATCAGTGGGAGACCGTTTAAAAATACAGCAAAATCCAATGCCAATCTGGTACTATCCTTTGAGTACATTAACTGGCGTGTCACACTGAAAATGTTCTTTTCATACATCACCTTCGCAGCTGGGTTTTGTACCGATGGCATCATATAGTACATATCCAAGGTAACAGGGTAAATCTTAAATCCATTTCTCAGAACATCTATTACACCATTTTTAGCAATCTCCCCTTGCAAACGATTTAAGAATTTAATCTTGTTTGCTTCAATGTCTAACCCCAGCTTTTCAAGCTTTTCCGGCTGAGTTGCTTCAAGAAATCGAAACAATCTCGCTTCATCGACAGCATAGTCCCGATTATAGTCGGAATTCTTGCCTTCCTCATAATCATTAACTTCAGTCAAATACTTGACTATAAGAGTTTCAAACCCTTCTTCTTTAACATTACTCGGCACTATTCATCACCGCCTCTGTTCTTCCTTAAAACATACTCCATCTGTTTAATCAGTTGTTCTTTTTCAGGAATATACTTTACATAGGTTGATGCAAAAATATTGGTACTTAAACCACCGATGGCGTATTCGGCCACAATTTCATCTTTGCCTTTACACAGCAGTATTCCAATGGGTGGATTATCCCCTTCATCATTGACTTCTGCATTGTAGTAATTTACATACATATTCATTTGCCCAAAGTGCTCAGGCACTAAATCATTTATTTTCAGGTCAATCAGTACATAGGCTCTTAATATTTTGTTGTAAAACACCAAGTCCACATAGTAATGCTTATTTCCAAGGGTTATACGTTGCTGAGAGCCTACAAACATAAAGCCCCTGCCCAATTCTAGAAGAAAGTGCTCCAATTGCAGCAAAAGTGCTCGCTCCAGATCTTTTTCCAAAACAGGCTTTTCTTCCGGTAGGTTTAAAAACTCAAATACATAGGGATCTTTTAAAATATCCATCGGCTTCATGTATTCATTACCATTTTTAGCAAGAGATAGCACTGTTTCTTTATTGGCTTCACCTTTTGAAAGCAGTAGTCGTTCAAACAAAGACGTTGATATTTGCCTTTTAAGTTCCCGAACAGACCACTTAGAATGGATGCATTCCTTCTCATAGAAGCTTCTTTCGTGTTCGTCTGAAATGGCAATGAGCTCACAGTAATGCGTCCACGATAGTTGTCCAGTCAGTGACTGGACAGACGGATACAGCTTGTAAAACCGTCTCATATTAAACAAATTGGAGCGTGAAAAACCTTTTCCAATCTCTTTTGTAAGGTATGCCGATAACTCAATAATTAGGGTTCTTGCACTTTTTTCGTCGTATTTTTGTGATTCCTCAAAATGACATATCCGTTTACCAATTTGCCAATAAGCCATAAGCATTTCATTATTGACTTGTCTTGCGATATTCTCTCTAGCAGAAAAAACAATGTCCTTAATATCCTTAGCAATTTGATTGTCCAGTAATTCTGGCACTATTCATCACCATCCTCTGATTCAAGAGATTCATCGTCTATTGAGTCTTCATCAAGTTCTGTGTCCTCAATGATTTCCTCTTCAAGTTCTTCAATAGTAATATTTCGAACATCTACTTTACCTGTTACTACATCTGAAATGAGAGCATCTCTAAATTCCTTAAGAAGCGCAAACTCAGCATTAAATTCATTCTGCATTTTATCAATTTTTAAAGATAGCTTATATACTTTATTTGCTACATTCTGTGGTGGTACTGGTAGTAACAACTTTACAAAATCGGAATAGTTGATGTTTTTGCCATCTCTGATTCCTGATACAACAGTATTTAATAGCGATATAAACGCTTTAGTTTTAAAAAGTTGCTTATAATAATGTTTGTATTCTTCAGATTCGTAATCGTTCACTAACGAAAATATGTTATAAGCCGGAGAGACAATACCTTCAATATTAGAGAACTCAATTCCACCCTGAAATGATCGCAAACTGATTACATAATCACCATCACTTACCAATTTTAAACCGCTTAAATCTCCTGCAGGTGATACATAATTTTGTTCACAATCTTTTTTAAATACAACGCCTCTATCTTGAGTAACTGCTAAAAGTTCATATTCACCTTTGTTCTTAATGTTTTTTTCTTTTGTCAGCCTGCTAGCTTTTATCATTTTCCATTCTTTTGGAAAACTCGTTTCCCAAGAATTAATATCTTCGGAGAATTCCGCATCATTACCATATACATAACACTCAATTTGTTCTTTAAAAACAGCAATAAGCTTTTTCTTTGCCTTGATGAATTTATTGATTTTTGCTAGTTGATGGTCGAGATACCTAACAATCTGGTCTTGTTCAGAGCGTGGAGGAATTGGCATAATGATTTCTCTAAAATCATTAACATCAATATTTTTACCTTGCCTAATGCCTGTTACATTCCGTTGCAGTTCGCTTATAAATACTTGCGATTTCATCAAATGTTTAAAATACATCCTATTTTGACCCGTAAATTCTTCTAAAACATTATACGCTGGGCTTACAATACCGTGATACTTTGAATACTCTAATCCTCCCTGAAAAGATCTTAAACTAATAACAAAGTTTCCCTCTTTCACTAACTTAAAAGATTCAAAATTACCCATAGGCATAACAACTCTTGTTTCAAGCAACTTTCTTGGTATTACACCTCGTGTTTGTGTTGCTGACAATAGTTCTTCATTCGGATGATCTTTAATTGATGTTTCTCTAAATATTCTTTTTGCTTTCGCTAATCTCCAATGATTTGGAACTTCAGCTAACCAGTCTTGATAGCTATTCTTCATTTCTTCATAAGGTCTAAGTTCATTATTCATCATCTTCTTAGCCCCCTATAATCTCATTCAGTAAACCTTCAGTTTCAGCTTCTAAAGTTTTAATGTCTTTAACAATCTCATGTAACGTTCTCAGCTTCACTGGCTTATAGAAATACTTTGTAAAGCTTATTTCATAACCCACCTGTGTTTTTGTAGAATCAATCCACGCATCGGGCGCAAATGTTAATACCTCATCCCTAAAGAAAGCTTGAATACCACCCTCGTGTAAAAGAGGTATCTGTTCTGTATCACGCAAATTGGTGTCAGGTTCATATTCAACAATTCCCTGATCAGTCTCGTACAGTCCATGAAGTGGATTTGCTTCTACTTTCCCGATTTTATGAATCTTCTTAATGACTTTCTCTGCGGATTCATCTACCTCAGCAAAATGATTTTTAATAAAATTCTTACGTTTAGCTGGCAATTTCATGTTCAGCTTATCCGCCGCCTTATCTAAAGCTTTTTCGAATAAATTAAAATCCATTACTTTTTCGTAGTCAAACGCCCTTGCAACTTCTTCAAGAAGGCTCATAACTGGCATATCATCTACTGCACGACATACTGCCTCGAATGCCTCTAAATGTACTTGCGATAAATCCACTGAGAGTCTAAGCGGTCTTTCAACTGTAATCTTTGAGTATCCAAACTCTTTATTATCAAAGATCTTGGATGCTTCTGTTTCCTTAAAGTCAATCAGAAGCTTTGCAATTTCAGTTCGTATTTCAGGTGTGAGTTCACAGTTTTTATTACCAAGATTTTTTCTAAGTGGAGATTTCATGGAAGTTGCATCGATTAACTGTACTTTACCTTGTCTATGAGCAGCTTTTCGGTTTGAGACAATCCAGATGAACGTAGCTATCCCTGTGTTGTAGAACATATTTTCCGGAAGCGCCACTATAGCTTCTAACCAATCATTCTCTATAATGTACCTTCTGAGATTACTTTCACCTTGGCCTGCATCACCGGTAAATAATGAAGATCCGTTGTGAACTTGAACAATACGGCTTCCTAGCTCTGTATTGTGTTTCATCTTACTGATCTTGTTGGCTAAGAACAAAAGCTGCCCATCACTTGATCGTGGAATCATTTTCAGTTCAACTTCATCTTTATGCGAAACCACAAAACGAGTATCGGAAATATCACCTTTTCCTCCCAAGCGCTCCATATCCGTCTTCCAACTCTTACCGTACGGTGGATTAGAAAGCATAAAGTCAAAATACTTTGTTGCGTGCTGATCATCTGATAACGTTGACCCCAGTTTGATATTATCAGCCTGATCGCCTTCACCTTTCAAAAGCATATCTGCTTTTGTTATGGCATAAGTTTCAGGGTTGATTTCTTGCCCAAAGAGATTTATGGAAACCTGTTTATTGTGTTTCTCTGCTAGCTCTAGCAAACGCTCTTCTGCGATGGTAAGCATTCCACCAGTACCACAGGCGCCATCATAAACAAGGTAAGAGCCATCCTTCAATTTGTCGACTACAGGCAAAATGGTCATATCTGCCATGAGCTCTACCACATCTCTTGGCGTAAAGTGTTCTCCGGCTTCTTCGTTGTTTTCTTCATTAAATTTTCGTATTAGCTCTTCAAAAATAACACCCATTGTATGATTATCAAGCCCAGGAAGTTTAACCTCGCCTTTTTCGTCTAAAACCGGATTAATACTGAGGTTAACAGTCGGACTAACAAATTTTTCAATGACTGCTCCCAGAATGTTTGCGTCAATCATACGGTCGATTTGATTTCGGAATTCAAACTTTGCAAGTATCTCTTGTACATTTGGAGAGAAGCCATCCAGATAGGCGATAAAGTCTGCTTTTAGCTGTTGATTCTTCGCTCTAGACTTAAGATCTCTAAGTACAAAGGGTGAGGAATTGCAGAAAGCTTGTCCTGCTGCACTGCACAATCCAGCGGTCTGCTCAATAACACCAGCAGCATCCAGCGCTTTTTTCATTTGTAGCACAGCTTCCTTGGTCGGTTCAAGTACAGCATCTAGTCTTCGAATAACTGTCATTGGTAGAATAATGTCTCTGTATTTACCTCTGACGTATACGTCTCTTAAGCAATCGTCTGCAATACCCCAGATAAAATTCACAATTTGGTTATAGGTTTGGTTATTCATTTAATTTCCTCCGTTAATCTATCTATTTTCTTTTTTTAATTTTTTAATGTCTGTGTTGCCTAACAACTGCTTACCCACTATCCAACCGCAATAATGGTAGCCAGATTATAATATTCACGCTTACGCGACACTTCCAGTTGCTCTTCAATTTGACCTGTCAAAATTTCTTTTACAGTTTCTTCTAGCTCCACTTCATTCTATTTATAAATATTATTTAAATTATAGCAGATACATTGTCTGCTCATATCAAAGAATTTTTCAATACGATTTATAGTAAAACCAAAATCATAAAAACATCATTTTTATATAATTTTACATTTCAACATATAGTACAAAAGCAAACTTAAGATATCCTCCATTTTCCTGATTTTCTAGCCTATAATATTTTACCTAAGGCTAGATTATTCTATTAGATAATCAATCCGTTCAATCTCATTTCCTAATCGTTAACAAAAAGCAATCGGTGGCGGAGCCAAATACACAAAAGCCTAATTCACTCAAAATCCCTAACATGTTTCAGTAGATATTACAACATTGCTGATGTATTTTAAGAAATCTTAGCCTTTTGTTCTTCCATCATGATATTTGCAAGTGTTACCAATCATTTTTGTTTCCTTGCCAGCCTTATCTGTAGCCCTTGAAGCTCATCAAGCATCGCAGAACGACGTGGATACTTTGCTTTTAGTTCATCAATGATGCCATATGTTTCAGCAACAGCCCCATACACAAATAAGCGTTTAATATTGTCGCAGATCTGCCTATATTTCCTGCGATTTCCAGTTTCTACAGCTTGGCTGCGAATTTCTTCCAAGCAGAGCTCATATGTTGCTTGTGGAAACTCTACAGACAGCTGTTCTCCATAATTAAACACACTCGACGGGTGGGCAGAAACTACAGTAAGCAACCTACTCAGTTCTCCCTCTGTAGAGAGAATTTGCATATACAAATTGTAAGGAAGATTTTGTTCAAGTCGCTCTAACAGCGATGGATATTCCGTTTCCCAAGCTCCACTTTCCCTAAGCAGTTTTTTTAATACATCATAATACTTTATATCATGCTTATAAACCAACAAATCTACCGCAAGGCCTATTTGTTTAGCCGTATCCTCCATTTTAAGATAAATTTCAAACAAGAATTCATACCACTCTCGTGTCCAGTAGTAGTTGCGGTCACTGCTGCTGTTGATCTTGTTATGACACAGAACTTCGGCAGCCCTATAATCACCCTTGCTAATTGCCTTTTGAATAGCAATACGCGAAACACCATCATACTGGAGGTTGTTCGCAATAAAATTGTCAGCTGCTACCTCACCCTCAACTACTGCAATCGCCGCAAGGCGAACAAGGCTATTACTTTCTAAATGCCAAGAGCAATATTCTTTTGGTGATAAGCTTGCAGAAAACGCCTCCAGAACAGCATTCAACTTATTGATATTTCTGCTCGTTGCCAATCTAGCAGTTGCTAGGAGTAGGTCATAGGCAAATTCTTCCCAATATTCAAACGCCTTGTTTCTACTATCTTTCAATGACTGGATAAATATAAATTCAGCTTCAGCCGAACCGTACTCCACATGCGAGCAGGCTTTCGCCAAAACTTCCACAACCCAACTTCGTGTATCAGTAATACCGCCCGCGCTATCATCGGCATAGTTAGCAAGTTTAGCACAGTTAACGAGAATGAGAGCGGCAACCGAATAGGCATACGCACATTCACCACGCTCTGCGGCTTTTCCCGCATCTTCAAGAATATCTATAAGCTCATGGCACACAGTAAGACAACCCTCGTAATCAATAAATCCCCTATGTGTTCCACGCCGCTTGGCTTCTGCTATCCTGTCACGTACAGCAAACATCGCTATTTTGAATTCTTCTGATTTTATAATCATAAGGCTTAACACTCCTTCATTGTAAAAATAAATATCGGCAAGGACTTCATCACTATAAGTAACCCATTCTATAATTCGATTTGCCTGTTTTCAATGTATAAGTCAGATATTTTTTTGTAGACCGCCGTCAATTTCAGTTGGTTAGTAGCACTAACCAACTCATTATTGTATGTGAAGAAAACCATGTGCATAGCACATGGTTTTCTTCACATACAATAATGCTTCTAGCAAAACGCTAGAAGCATTGAATTCAATGGCGGAGAGGGTGGGATTCGAACCCACGGTGGCTATTAACCACACTTGATTTCGAGTCAAGCACCATTGACCACTCGGACACCTCTCCAATTTTATCAGCAAAAAATACTAAGTATTATAGATAGTATTTTTATACTTAATTAAAGTATAGCACAAGCCAAAAGCTCTCGCAATATAAGCAGTTTCCAGAAAATATACCCTTAAGTTGATAAAGGCATATATTCCCGCTTTCCCTATCATTTAGTGCGATTTACTAGTACTATTTGCTTTTTTCTCTTCACATATTTTTGCAAAGTAGCAATGCGTTGTTTCGCATAATCAATACAAGCTTGATCATTAGGCGCAATTACAACTCCATTAAAGCAGTTTACAAATTTTTTAAAGGCCTAAATTGCTTCTGCCTTACGCCCAGCCTTTTCACAAATAAGTGCTTTGTTATAATAAGCTGGAGCATTTTTAGCGTTTATTAAAATTGCTTTATCAAAATCAGCTATCGCTTGTTCATACTTTTTTCTGCTCCCCAAATAACATGAATAAGATTTATTCTACTAAATCTCAGCAAGCTGTTATCCCGCCATCAACAGCCCACAAAGCCCCTACTACAAAAGAAGCTGCATCAGAAAGCAAAAATGCAATAACTGCCGCTACTTCTTCGGCTTTGCCAATTCTATTACTGGGATATAAACTTTGCATTTCTTTTAAACACGCTTCTGGATTTGGATAAGTACTTAGTTGGGCACGTGTAAGTGGCGTATCAATATCGCCCGGACATACAGCATTAACCCGGATATTATACGGACTAAGCTCTAAAGCTAAAGCCTTCGTAAAAGTATTGACCGCCCCCTTGGAAGCACAATAAGCCGAACATAATAAATTGCCATTTTGCCCAGCATCAGAAGAAACATTTACAATTGCTCCAGCCGAGGTTTTCCGCAATTCTGGCACCACATATTTACACATAAAATATGTTCCCTTTACATTTATATCCATCAATTCTTGATAATCTTTCTCCGTCATTTCTGCCAGTAATTTTTCTAAATATACTCCTGCCGAATTTATCAAAGCATCTACGTGCCCAAAAAAATTTACCACCGCTTGTACAACTCGTTCACACTCCGCTACCTGACTAATATCCGCCTGAAAAAACTGGCACTCTGCTGCTATTAGTTTCAACTTTTTTTCTGCTTGCTTTCCTTTGGTTATATCTCGACCAACTATCGCCACTTTGTAATTATTACGCAACAAGCTTTCTGCTGTAGCCAACCCAATTCCCGAACTACCACCAGTAATTATAACTACTTTTTTATTAAAACTTTCCATTTCCCGTCTTCTGCTCCCTTATTTTAGTAAACAATAATTATATTTTATCAGATATTTTCAACACCTATATATAAATACAGCTGACCAAAACTTTAATTTCAGTCAGCTGCTTATAATAATTAATCCAAATAGGAACAGCAATAATCTGTTACCTCAGTAACCACAATTTTAAACTTAGAATTCGCAGGCACTTCAAAACTTTTGCCAGCAACAATAGGTGTCCACTCATTACTGTCAGGCAATAATATTTCTACATTCCCAGCCAAAATTTCCATCAACTCTTTAGCCCCTGTCCCAAATTCGTACTCTCCTGGCATCATAATCCCTAGAGTTTTCTTTTCTCCATTAGCAAATAATATCGTTCTGCTAGTAACTTTACCTTCAAAATAAATATTTGCGGCTTTAACAACTGTCACCTTTTCAAATCTATCCATATTCTAACCTTCTTTCATTTTTATTAATATTTATAATAAATAGTACCATTCTACTTTTAATCTCACAAGTAGCAGTTGTAAAAAATTTTAACTAACATACGAATTGACAACCATACCATTTATTAAGTAACTTTTTTATTTATGCTAAAAACTTGTAATGGAAAAATCCAGTTTAACATAATTCAAAACAACTCTTACGCCTCCCTAAATAGCAAATCTAATAAATGCTGTACATTCGCTCCACCAAGAGCTAAACCCTTTGTGCAAGAAACGCAATAGCTTACTACCTTAGCCGTCCTAAATTGTTGACAGTGCTTTTGCATCAATTCTTGACGTTCTCTATCCGAGCGGACTATAAATTTATTTCGTCCCTTAATTAAAAATCTATCTGGTGCTAAAATTGCATTTTGGCTAGGTAATTGTTCCCATAATGACGTCCCACAAAAATCTGCTTTAATAAAATTATCCCCGAGCTCATAAACGCTAATATTTAATAGCTTAATAATTTTCCGCACAGCAAGTTGTTGTGCGGAATTGTCATATACCCGCCAACAATCTTGTATGCTCATTGGTTCGCCTTGATAGTTCGGATAAACAAAATCGCGATCTTCTAGCAACAATTCCCAAATGCTCTGCACTTTTGTTTTTAAATTTCCCTCGCGTAAGATCGCCGCACAAGTGTTACAAATATAATAAGCTGTATCCTCAGGTGTTAAATGTTTATGTTGCAATCGACAACAGTTGGCAATCAGAAGCCCATGCTTTTCTTGTAAATACTGCTCTAACTTAAAAGCATTTTTCGGGGAATAAGTACGCAATTTACAACTTGGAAAATAGTAATTTGCCATATCTTTCTCCTTTAATTATTATTGACTGCCTTACCATTTTGCCATTGACCAGCATATATTATTTGTCCGTGTCCATCTTTAAACACTCCATAACCATTGGCTTGATCATTACTAAATGTCCCTGTAAAGCTTGCCCCACCAGCTATTTCATCATCTCTATTTAAACCACCTTTATGAAAGGATTGATATCGGAAAATACCTTCACCATGATATTTACCATCTTTAAATTCGCCTTCATAAGTACCAAAGTTACGAATAGTTACCTTGCCGATTCCATTCGCTTTACCTTGATTGATTTCGCCCTCATAAGTAAATCTTAAGGCTGGTCCACCTACTTTCAACATGTACCCTCTATCTTCCCAACCTGCCTTCCACTCGCCTTCAAATAAAATTTTGTCTTTCCATAACATTTTGCCATAGCCTTCTTCTAGTCCAGCTATGAAAGTTCCAGTAAAGCTGACTACTGTACCTTTATTATCTTTGGCTACTTGCGTTTTATTTTTAGCTATTCGCTCTAAATTAGCCGCTCCGTGTAATAAGCCCTCTAACATTTCCACATCACCTTGTATAAAATATTCGATTATTTGTGCTTTACTATTTACTTCCTTTGAAACTACGGCGGCAATTGTTCTTTTTAAAACTATTTGCAAATGTCCTTTGCCTGACGCTTTAACGTCCACAATTGCACCATCCCAACTAACAGACTGTAACTATGAATCAAAAAAATCTCCTTTTAAAATTAACCTACCTGCGCTCCAGTTTTTTTATCTTCCGCCCAAACTAATCTTACTTTGCTCATATCATGCTGAAAGAATTTCTCCCCGAGCACGGGAATATTAAAAGTTATTTCTTGAGCATACACCGAAGGTATCGCTACTAAATTTAAGTAAAGGCATCCTAATAAAATAAATAGCCAACTATATTTTTTCATATCTACCACTCCTTAAATTTTATTGTCTTAGCGTAGTACAGCTTCTAAGCACTCCAGTTCTTTTTGTTGTTCTTTGAATTTTTGTTGCAAACTCAAAACAGCCGCACGATTCGCTTCGATGTTGCTATTTAATTGTTTTAATAGCGGTTCCCAAGCATAGCGTTGTGCTAAAATATCGATAGTATAATCAACGATATATTGCCCATAAGTCCAAGTACCACTGACTATATCAAATCTAGCTTTACTGAAAATTTTAACACTTTTCCAGGCTTCCTCTAATCCAGGATAATCTAAAGCAATGCCCACGGTTGCCAAAAATCCTTCTTTTGCTTTTTCCATAAAGTTTTCTTGTTTGGCTACTACGGCAACATCCTTTGTATATACTATTACTTTACCTTTTTTTAATTGCTGTTCTTGATAAAGCAATTTGATTCGCTCATACCACTCTTGTAAACGCACCTTAGAGCTTTGTAAAACTTTAATCCGCTCTTCAACTTTTTGCAATTCCTTAGGTTCTAGCGCCGTGGTTTTCATGCCCAGGCGATAGCTAAGGCTCTTGTCAATTTCTGCCAATGATTCTTCGTAATATTCCGTGGTCTTATCAAAGGCTTTTTTATCTTTCCATAATAAAGAATCATGTAACAAGTCTACCGCTACCTCCGCAAGTCTAGCTACCGAATCATCATATGCAAGATTAATTTCTGCTCCTAATTGCTGCAAAGCTTTTAAATCTTGAGCATTTAGTTCCGCAATTTTTTTTAATGCTGCATCTATATTAGCTAGATTTTGTTTTGTTTCTTGCAGGCGTTTAAGCAAATATACTCGTCTTTCAGGCGTTATTTCTGGAATCCCTTGCTGCTTTTGTGTACAAAAGCTTTCTTCACCTCTAACATCAACTACTCCCGCTTGACTAGTCTGATTATTAGCGACGGCCGAACTGCCTTTATCTAACTGAGCTAGATAGGCAGTTGCCGCCAAAGACTAACTCAAATTGTTGTACTGATTTTATGGGTGTTGATTCAATTGCTAATAATACATCATCTAGTTTTAAGCAATTTCCCGCTGGCGATTTATCTCTTAAAGCTGTTATTTTTACTCCAGTACCAGCCGCATCACTAACAATCATCCCCCAAAAAGAACGTTGTTGCGCCATTGCTCCAACCAGCTTATCTTGTCCGCCTACTAGCAAAATTAATGTTAGTAAAATTATCCTTAGGTAAGTTGAATTAAATCGCACTTTCCACACCTTCCTTCAACATATTCCCAGTCTTATAGCTTTTAATTAATAAAACTTTAAGCTACTAACAATTAGCTACATAATTTTATTTTTTAGTTATAATATAGCATACCGCCAAACACAATACAAGGAATTTTCTGATAATTTTCCTTTTAAAAAATGTGCTTTCTGTACCTTTAAACTTTTTCTTGAGACAACTATCTCCTAGCTAAACTAAATAGTTCCTAGCTTATATATTGGGGTAACTTAACAACATTTGCCGATTTTCGTCAATTGTAATCTGTGTATTTATAGTTTTAAAGTAGCAATTGTATTTTATTTTTATAAAATTATTGCCAACTTATAAAAATCCTTGACTTTATGTTAGCTACAAGGTGTATTATAATGTGAATAAATATTATCTGAGGAGTTAAAAATGAATTTAAAAAAAATTAAAATATTTATCCTAAGTATTTTCAGCCTTAGTTTTATTATGTTTAGCAGTAGCTTTCAAGCACCAATTTTAAGCATAACTTATGCGAGTTGCCAAAAACAAACTATTTTAGCAGCACCAAATTCACTGACCAATTTTTCCAGCGAACAACCGGCTTCCACTAAACCAATGTTGCAATGGACAAAAGTTGAAGGCGCTGTAGCATATGAGCTAGAGTTGCTATATACTTCTGCTAAAAATCAAAGTCAGAGCGAAACTAACCCCAACTGTTTTTTTAGCACTCGCTATATCTATACTAATGGTTTTAATGCTGATCTGAGCGAAAATTTTGCTGGTGATTGCTTCTATTGGCGGGTACGCGGTTTAAATATTGATGGTGCCCCAATAAGTTTATTTTCAAATCCTGAAAAAGTTTGTGTTGATCGTCAATTAGAAATTTTACAAAAGCCTGTGCCTACTTCTATTTTTAACCTAGCTAATGGTTCCACACTTCTCTATCCTGTTTATGCGTGGCTACCAATCGCAGGTGCTAGCAAATATGAAGTTGAGATATTATCTGCTCTTCCCGAAAACCCTAACGGTACCGAACCATCAGTTAATCGTATTGATGTCTTAACCGCAACTGGCTTTGACTGTTATGATGAACAACCGCGCTTTTCTGATCAACCATTTTATTGGCGAGTACGCGGTTTAGATGATATGGGCAATCCAATAAGTGTCTATTCAGATGCCGAAAAGTTTGTAATTACACCAGATGCTAATATCTCAGTTGCAACCTACGGTGATAGCATTACTCATGGTGGCGGAAGTGTATCTTATTCCCCAGCTGATTGGGAATATAGCTATCAAAACTATCTAACTTTCCCAACAATGAACTTAGGGCGAAGCGGTGACACTAGCAGGGCTATGGTGGAAAGGTTTGATACCGATGTCTTGCCATTTAAACCTAAATACCTTTTAATTCTAGCGGGTACAAATAGTATCCGCGGGGGTACTTCCGCTACTGAGGTAATTGCAGACTTGAAAATATTAAAAGGAAAATGTCTAGATAACAATATCTTGCCAGTATTTTTAACTTTACCCCCTATTAATCCTGAAAACATCGAAAAAATATTTAATGAAACAACCGCCTCTGATTGGCAACTTCAAAGGCGGTTAGTAAATGAATATATTCGTTCACAAGTTTATATAGATATCTGCCCAAACATGGAGGATTCTAATGGCAATCTTAAAGGTCATCTAGCTGTAGATGGCTTGCATCTAGATATAGCTGGCAAAAAACGAATTGCTCAAGCTATAAACAAAAACTGGGCACTAATCCTCAACTTGCCTTGGTATGCTTGGCTTAAATAAAATTTGTAATCCTTATCTCTGTGTCTAAAGTTCAATTTAAATTTTAAACTTCACAACTAATCCATTAAGCATCGTTGCCGTATTTGCTAAAGAGCTAGCAGAGCCATTTACATCTGCCAATTGCTGTGAAACATCATTGGCGCTACCTGCTAATTCTGATATACCGGAAGAACACTCACCCACTGTTGCTGCAACTGCTGCAATTGCCTTATTCACTTCCGCCATTTCATATGCTACTTGTTTCAACTTCTCACCTATATCATTGGTTATATTTAAAAATGTATCAGCATCACGCTTATATTGTTCACCTACACCAACAAAAGCATCATAATCACGTCTTACAGTATTATCAATAAAGGTTAATAAATCATTACTATTTACCATCAATACTCCAATTGAGCTCTGAACTTTTTTAGTTGAATTTTGAATTCCAGCTACGCCCTGTGCTGATCCTTCCGCTAATTTGTGCACTTCTTCAGCTACTACAGCAAAACCTCGTCCCGCTTCACCTGCTCTTGCTGCTTCTATTGCTGCATTCAACGCTAATAGATTGGTTTGTGCGGCTATATTCGCAATAGTTTCTGCCATGTTAGATATTTCATCTACAATTTTTGCTTCCGCAATCGCCCTACCCATTCTTAGTTGGATATCTTAATATAAATCCACAGCAGATTGGCGAGATTCTTGGGCGTTCTTCTGTAACGTAACTGCCTGCCGTTCTACCCCTTTGGCTACCTCACTACCATGTGTAGCATCAACAGATATTTTTTCAATGCTTGCTTCCATGCTTTCCGAGGAAGCTGTAATTTCTTGAACTGCAGCTGAGATATTCTGTAAACAATCTTCTACTTGTTCAGTTGCCGAGGCTAAAGCTGAAACAGCTTCTACTGTTTCACTAGAACTTGCGGTTAACTCTTCGGATGCCCCCGCTACTTTAGCCGAATTTTCAGCAATTCCTTTAATTAATAAAATGATCGATCATTTTATTAATTAAAGTTGCAAACCTCCCAATTTCATCTGCCGATGTAACTTTTATTTTCTGAGTTAAATTGCTCTGTTCTTGAATTATGGATTATATAGCTTAAAAAAGATCCCGTTAAAATTATTATGCATGTAATTAAAATTGTAATTTTCACTTTGATACTATTTATTTTCACCGCCCCTTTCTCGAATAAAGATTTCCGCTCAATTATCCCCAGTAACTCTTCCCTACGATTTTCCGTTTTATCTATACTTACTGTAATAATTCGACAAAAAAGCAAATTTTCCTTTCGTTTTTTATAAATTGTAAATTTTCCCAACTTTCGTTGTTTTCAGACTGGTACTGTTTAAATATCTCGCTTCTCTGCTGTTAATGTGATATAATAGGCGCTAACTTAAAATTAAATTTCCTAAAAACTAATATCTAAAATTATTATATTTTCTTCATAAGGTGGTATAACTATGCTTAATACTAATAAAATAATTGATGCGCATTTACATTTTGTTCAAGAAGAGCATTTCGCGATACGCGCTCAAGCAGCGGGGCATATTGCTTCTAGTGCTCATTTACTTGATATCTTTAAAAAATATAACATCGTCCAAGGCATAGCTATGGGCACCTACAATCTTAATCCCGAAAGTTCTTCAATAAGCTATCCCCGCACTATTAATCTAGCTGGTGATTTTAGCTTAACTAATTACAACCAACCTCCTGAAATTTTTTACTGTGCTGGTGTTGATAGCGGCACTTTAAGACCAGAAAACCTTAATGCTAGTTTAGAACTCTTTGAACAACATCTGCGTAGCCCGCATTGTGTCGGCCTTAAACTTTATCCAGGCTATAATGATTTTTATGTAAGCGATCCGCTTTACGATGAATTTTATGCTTTGGCTGCCCATTACGATTTGCCCGTGGTAATTCATACTGGCGACACCGCTCGTAGCACCGGCTTACTTAAATATTCGCATCCCCTTACAGTTGATGAGGTCGCCGTAAAATTCCCCCAAACTAAGTTTGTCTTAGCGCATGTAGGTAACCCTTGGATTGTAGATGCTGTTGCCGTAGCCAAAAACAACCCTAATGTATATATTGATCTTTCTGGACTAGCTGAAGGTAATTTTGACCCTGCCTGGTTTTTTAGCGAATACAGCGGCTATTGTGGGCATCTAAAAACTTGGCTTCAATATCTAAGCCACTACGATAAATTAATGTATGGCTCTGACTGGCCGTTAGTTAATATTCCTACTTATTTGCAAATAATTGCTAAACTTATTCCGCCTCAACACCATCAGCAAGTTTTTTATGAAAATGCCTTAAATATTTTCGGCAATAAACTTAAGCCATAATCAGCGAACAAAATAAATAATTCTCTCAAACAAAACTAGAGCCAGCTAGGGTGTATTTCTTTTCGATTAGTTTAAATCCTATCGCATTGAAATTTCACCCTAGCTGACTCTATTTCTTTATAAAAATCAAGTTGCAAATTTTGTCTTAGTTTATTCCTTAATAAGATTCACAGACTTTAGTACTGCTCTTATACAATTAGCACTATTATGCAATTTTTCTACTTCTTGTTCTGTTAATTTCATTTCTAACCGTCGTTCTACTCCATTAGCGCCAATGATACACGGAATGCTCAAAGCCACATTCGACAAGCCATACTCCCCTTCTAAAACCGTAGACACAGGCATAATGCAACGCTCATTCCATAATACAGCTTTAGCCAAGCGGCACGCTCCCATCGCAATTCCTGAGTTAGTCCAACCTTTAGACATCAACACATCATAAGCTACATTTACAACCGCAGGCGCAATAGCTTCTTTATCTAAAGGTGTAGCTGATTGAAAAAATTCATCTAATTGCTCAGCACCAATACCAGCAATATTAGTTAAGCTCCAAGCTGGAAAGGCTGAATTACCATGTTCACCTAACATATAGCCATGAACATCTTTAGGATCAATCTGGTATTTGCTGGCTAAAATTTGTTTTAAACGTGCAGTTTCTAAAGTTGTGCCAGTGCCAAATAATCTATCCTTAGGGTAACCAAAGCTTGTTGCCGCATAATAGGTTGTAATATCAAGCGGGTTTGTAATCATAATTACAATAGCCTCGCGCGTTTGTTTAGTGATTTTACTCATTACATCATTAATTACTTCTACATTCCGAGCCGCTAAAGTTAATCTATCTAAATTTTCACCAGGCACAATACTAGGCCCTGCCGCAATAATAATGAGATCAGCATCTTTATAATCTTCTTCTACCCCTTCATGAATATTAACATTAGTGTTATAAGGAAAAGGCAAAGCATGGCAAGAGTCTAAAGCTTCACCATGGGCTTTTTTATTGATAATATCAATAATCGCAATTTCATCAGCCAAGTCAAAATTCAAAGCACAATTTAAAACCGCTGAACCCACATGTCCAGCACCTACAATCACTAATTTCCTATTTGTTTTTCGCATAATTAAACTTCCCTTCTTTTTCTTTTTCTTTTATTGTGTATTCAATAAAAAGTCACAGACTTTTTGAGTAAAATACTCAATCTAGTCTTTTTATTACTTCTAAAAATATCTCCTTTACAGCCTAACCCCACTATCTTGTTGCAATAACTTACATATCCTAAGCCTCTGGCTAAGCTTTAATATTTTTCTATATTTAATTAAAATTTCCTTAAGACTTACATACTAATCAATCTTAATTTTAAAGCTTTAAAATAAATGTATCTTGAAACGAGATTTAAACAATCTATAATTTTGCAAAACCTAACACTTCAAACCATTGTAATCAATTTTAATATCACTAATTATACAGTTTTTTCAAACCCATATACTAAAATTTTAGCACTAAATCCTGTTTTTCTTATGCATATAGACATTATACTACAAACTGATTATTTTTCAACTCTTCTTATCTAACTCTTGTTTATCTTAACCTTCTTCCTTCTAAATATTATTTGAATTTTTATATTTATATAGTTTTTTTTATAAATTACTTTCTTTACAAGCTAGTTCTGATTTGATAGTATTATGTAGGATGTATTGTATCCAACTTTGAAACTTGTATCCAGTTTTATTTTCACTTATTCTTCTTTGTTGGATATAAAGCACCATAACAATTATATTTTATAAATGAAAGGAAGTTTTGCTATGAAAAAAACCCTAGCCATTTTAACATCATTGTTAGTGTGTGTCGCAATGTTGGCCGCAGGTTGCGGTGGCAAAAAAGAGACCGAAAAGTATCCGACTAAAGCAATCACTGTAATCTGTCCTTGGGGTGCTGGTGGTGGTACCGATACTATTTTGCGCGCCCTTGCTAAAGCCTCTGAAAAAGAATTCGGTCAAACTGTTACCGTTTCTAATGTAACTGGTGGCGGTGGTTCTACCGGTCATGCTGCTATTATGAATGCCAAAAAAGATGGTTATAACATTGGAATGATCACTTTTGAATTAAATTCTTTACCACCTCAAGGTCTTGCACCTTTTACTTACAAAGATTTCGATCCAGTAATGTTAGTTAATACTGATGCTGCTGCGTTAACAGTAAATGCTGATGCACCATACAAAACTCTAGAAGAGTTTATTGCTTATGCCAAAGCTCATCCAGATGAAATTAGCATCGGTAACTCTGCGCCTGGTTCAGTATGGCATATTGCTGCTGGTCTTATGGCTCAAAAAACCGGTATCAAAGTTAAACATGTACCGTTTGAAGGTGGTGCTCCTGCGGTTACAGCTCTTGTTGGCAACCACATTCAAGCAGTTTCTGTATCAGTTGCTGAAGTTCAATCTCAAGTTAAAGCTGGCAAATTACGGATTCTTGGGGTAATGGACGATAAACGTGATAGCTTGTTCCCAGAAGTTAAAACATTTAAAGAACAAGGTATTGACGTAGTATTTGGTACTTGGAGAGGGATCGCTTTACCTAAAGGTACTCCTGCTAATGTAAAAACTAAAGTTGAAGAAGCTTTCTCAAAAGCTATGAAAGATCCTGAGTTTGTAGCTACTGCTAAAAAAATGGGCTTAACTTTAAACTATAAAAATTCTACTGACTTCGCTAAATTCTTAGCCGATAATGCTGAAATGGTTGATAAAACTATGGATAGCATCGGTCTTAAAAAGAAAAAATAGTTAAGTACTCGTATCTGAGCATTAAAGTAGGAGCAATCTCGTGAGCCTTTAGCTCTTTTGATTGCTCCCATTTTATATTAAAACTATATTTAAGGTTGTGATCAATTTGAAAACGGCTGATATTATCTCGGCAATTATAGGCCTTTTGCTTTCTGCCTACGTTTGGATAGCCAGTGCTAGTTTTCCTCAAGATGTAGTTATGAAAATCGGCCCAGATTTTTTCCCTCGCATTATCGCTGGGGCCTTGGCTATTGCCTCTTTGTTTCTCCTAGTTCAAGCAGTTACTAATAAAACTCCTGAAGAAGCTGTACAGACTCTTAACCTTAAAGATGCGGGAATTTTAAGAGCCTTAGCGTTCTTAATCTTAGCAGTTGTCTATGTAAGCGTCATGGATTTTCTTGGTTTTATCATCGCTACAATTATTTGTTTATTGGTTGCCATGTATATTTTAAAATTACGCAATCTCAAGAACATGGTTCTTGTTTCTTTAGGTACAGCCATGGGTGTCTATTTTGCTTTTGCTTCCATTTTAGGAATCCAATTACCTAGTGGCTTATTAGCTATGTTTTTTTAGTTAAGAAATTTATAGGATAAGGTGTTGTTACTATGGATTTAGCTTTATTTATTTCAAGCCTCGGCAATATTTTACAACCCAGTGTTTTACTGATGGTTTTCGCAGGGGCTCTAGGTGGTATTACTTTAGGCGCCTTACCTGGTCTTACAGCAACTATGGGTGTGGCGCTCTTAGTTCCTTTTACCTTTGGCCTAGAGATGAATGCCTCTATTGGCATGCTCCTCGGAATTTATGCTGGCGCTATGTATGGCGGCTCTATTTCTGCAATTTTAGTTCGTACTCCAGGTACCCCTGCGGCGGCTGCAACTTTACTAGATGGTTATCCGCTAGGGCAACGCGGACAAGGCAGTCGCGCCCTCAGCATGAGCCTTGCAGCCTCTTTTGGTGGTGGTCTTATTGGTTGTATTATTATGACTTTTTTATCACCCCAAGTTTCGACATTTGCCCTAAAGTTTAGTACTGTGGAATACTTTGCTTTAGCTATTTTTGGTCTAAGTATCATTATTTCTATTTCTGGTCAATCAGTTATCAAAGGTATTATGGCTGGCTTATTTGGTCTACTACTTTGCACTATCGGTTCAGATCCCATATCAGGTTTTCCGCGTTTTATCTTTGAGCGTATGGATCTCTATGAAGGCCCGCCCTTTATCCCAACTCTAATTGGTCTATTTGCTGTATCGGAAATATTCGCAGGTGCGGAAAAAATAGTTTCAGCTCCCAAAATAAAAGAAAAAGTAACGCAAATTTTGCCCACGATGTCCGACTTTAAACGTTGTTTACCAACAATCTGCAAAGGTGGAATTATTGGTTCGTTTATCGGGGCCATTCCTGGTGCTGGTGGTGATATTGCCGCCTTTGTTTCTTATGGTGAAGCTAAACGCAGCTCTAAAACCCCTGAGAAATTTGGCAAAGGTATGATTGAAGGAGTTGCGGCCGCAGAGTCATCTAACAATGGCTGTACCGGTGGGGCAATGATTCCCTTATTATCACTCGGTGTCCCAGGCGACTCAGTTACGGCTATTTTGCTTGGAGCCTTTATCATTCATGGTCTTCAACCTGGGCCACTGCTCTATAAAGATCATATTGATATTGTTTATCAAGTTTTTGCTGCCATGCTCGTTGCTAATTGTGCCATGTTTATTATCGGTGCTCTCGGAGTGCGCTTTTTTGCTAGAATTATCAGTATTGATAAAACTATCTTGCTGCCAGTGATCCTTATTCTATCTTTAGTTGGCTCTTATTCAATGCGCAATAGCTTTTTTGATATTTATTTTACAATTGGTTTTGGAGTTATTGGCTATTTCTTGCAGCGTTATGGGTTC
Organism: Succinispira mobilis DSM 6222; assembly: GCF_000384135.1. NCBI lineage: Bacteria > Bacillati > Bacillota > Negativicutes > Acidaminococcales > Acidaminococcaceae > Succinispira > Succinispira mobilis. Next base: position 592,519 of record NZ_KB913028.1, on the reverse strand, counting down.
CCGTTATCACCAATTCTCCTAGCCTTAATTTTAGGACCTATGGCCGAAAGTAATCTGCGTCGTACCCTAGTTATCTCGGGCGGTGAATTTTCGATAATTTTCACAAAGCCAATTGCAGTTACTTTGTTGGTTTTAGCTGTTATTTCCTTGGTTATTTCATTTATTAATCAAAGAAAAATTGCTAAACGCCTTTCCTTAAATCCTAGTGCTGATGAAGATTCGTTATAATTCGTTATAATTTTTGTTAAAATCGTTAAATTAAAATGGAGTAACTTTTTGCATAGCTTGTTAATAATTCGCTAAATAGCGCCTTATCTAACAAAACTATGGCAATTTAAAGTTACTCCATTTTTCATTGAATTTCTCCCAACTATAACAACTGTGCTTAAATTAAATTTTAATTTGAAGCGCTATTTTTTCTATAATTTTAGCTAACACACCAATACCTCCACCTAACCAACCATACGTTGCTATTTTAGAAAAATATGGTTGCGCAAAAGAGTTAAACATTTCTTCTATTGCCTGAGGTTCCATTGCACTTATTTCCCGTTCGGTCACCGCTTGGATGTCAACCGCTTCAAGTATCTTTAACAGCTGCTCTGCTAATCCATCTAATAAACTATCCACAACAATATCTAACACAAAATCTTTGCTTGCGTTAGGAATTAAACTATTTACAGCATCTGCTAATATCAGTATTTGGTCTTGCAAAATTTTCTCTACCTGCATAGTCAAGTTTTCATCCTTAGCAATTTTCAACAGCAGTTTTTCTAAGTCCTTTTGCATAAGGTTCAAATCCACAAATTTATCTAACGCTGTATTCTGCAAAACATTAGCAATTTTTCGACTCTGTTCCTCATATTGAGATTTAACAACCTCACTTTTCCAAACCGCGTCAACTACAGCTACAATATTTTTTTCTAAAAACTCTTCGCTAATTCCCTGCATAAGTTTATTTATTGGAAATTGCCAGAGTGTTTTTTGTAAAATACTGCTAATTAAGCTGTTAATTACCGCTGTTACAGCTTCTCTTTTAGCAACTAATTGAGCGACAAAATCATGCCTTAGTTGTTCACTTTCTTGTGCCAACAGATTATATGTACCTTTAAATTCCGAAAGTTTTGTGCCTGCTACTATTTTTTCCCCTGGTATTTCCATTACCATATCGATTAATTTATTTATCAATAATTCTAAGCCTTGTTGAATTTGGGGCTTATGCAATAACTCCAAGCCTAGTTCACGAATTCCCTGACAATCCAAGCCTATCCCTAGCGTTTTTATAGGAGTTACTGCAATTTTATTCCACAGAAATTCTTGTAAAATCCGCTGCAGATCGTATTCTTTACTTTGCACAAACTCTGGCAACTTAGTATATAGAAATTTATCGATAATCGCATAAATATCACCTTCAATATCTAAAATTAAATCTGCACCTTTTAATACTACACCACTGGACTGCCTAAAATTTTCATAGACAGTTTGTTTTATGTGTTGATTTTGACTTTGGAGCTCTAGTTGTAGGCTAGTAAGTATATTTTGTAAAATAACCTCACTATTTTCCTGTAAGGTATTTAGTAAGCCACCAGAGAACAACTCCTCAATTGTAGCTGCGGAATTTAGTGCGCTGTCAATGCTAGTTTTCAAGTCCACTGGTAAAAATTTTATGAGTTTTTCTGTCTGTGCTTGTTTTAATACCCAAGATACTACCATAGTTTTTATTTCCTGCCAATGCTCTACGCCAAGCAACTCGCCAAAGTTCCGTTCTAATTGTCTATGATATGCCGCCGTCCACTCCGCCTCCATTTTGGGTCCTAATACTAATCCGGCAACTAGTTTACTAGCATCTTTAATTTCCGCCTCAACTATATCGCATATCATTTCTACGCTGGCAACTTTAAGTAGCGGTGAGACTACATCACCTAATTTAGCTGTGCTTTGTCGTTGTAAAACAAATTCACGGCTAAGTTCTTTAACACTGCTGCCTAAATATCCACGAACTTTACTATCCAAATCAATTGGCAAATTTAAAAACTTAAAATCTTGCCAATAGCATTTTCCCAAATATTGATGGCCTCTGCTAGACAAAAAATTATAATTTTCTTGCCCATATTTGTACAACTGTTGCCAACCTTGTCTAGCTAGCAATTCATTTTGTTCTTTCAGAATGTTTTCTAAAACTAAGTAGTTTTCAGCAGCAATATGCCGCTTAATATTTTCTGCCAAGGGCTTTCGGTTAGCCTGAAATAGTTCTTGTACCGAAGTCGCTGTCAACAAATTCCCCCCCACAAAATCAGCCATCGATTTGGCAAAACGTGGTTTTTGTTTGCTAACTACTCCAGGCGTAAATGGCAACACTAGCCCCCAAATTTTTTTCTCAACATATGGTTGAAAAATCATTTTCAGCGCAATTATATTCGTAAGATAGCCAACTAAACCATAAACTAAAGCTGCATAAACCAAAGTGCCCACATAGTTGAACTTAATCAAGAAACTTTGTTCCAATAAAAAAGTACCTATACCTGTAGCCGCCCCTAAAATAGCCCCAAACAAATTTATTGGTTTAAGTTCTTTGCCCATAAAATTTTCTACTAATTCTTGGATTGCGCTATCTGACATTTTACTTAAATTATTGGCTACTGCGATTTTTATTTTTCCAGCTAAAATCTCTTGCAGATTTTTTTTACTTATATCAAGTGCAAACCCTGTAAAATTTTTTACATTATCCTTGTGATTGTTTAGTTTATCATAAAGATTTTTTAAATCATATTCTTGTAGTTTGTCTAATTCTCGGTTCAAAAAAATTATGAGCCATTCTTCAAATCTACTTCTAGCATCTGCTAATCGACTTGTTGGTAGCAAATTTATTAACTTTGCAGCCTCAAATTCTTGCTTTGCCAGCTTATTTAATTTTTTCTTTACTTGCAATTGATAGCGAGAGTTTTTGCGCAACAACTCCTTTTGTGCCAATTCGCCCCACTTCACTATGATTTCTTCCTTAGCAACCTGTTTAATTTTTGTTTGTGGCAACTGGCTAAATCTAGTTGCGATTTGCTTCTGCAAAAATTCAGTTGATTTTGGTGTAAATAAATAGGCCTCTTGTACATACTTAACCAAGGCTTGACTCAAATATTTTTCGCTAGCAATACTTAAATCTAGCGGCACTATCGCGCCTATTTTTTTGCCAAACAAACTAGAGAACAACGTTTTTTCTCCTGTTACTAAATATTGTCCAATAGTTTTTTGTACTAAACTGCTAATTTGTTCTCCTTGTAATATCTTGTAAGTCTGTAAATCTTTAATAACTTGACTGATATTTTTTTTCGAGATATATTCTAACAATTCTTGGCTTAATTTCTGGCTTAAAGTTTTATAATCTGTGTTTTCTCTGATATACTTCACTAAATATTCCAGCATATCATAGCGTTTAGCTAAATTTTCAGTGAAATTTTCCTTCAAAATTTTTTTTATTTTACTGCGCCAATTCAAAAAGTCTCCGCTTGAACTCGTTAAAACTTCGTCTATAGACTGGTTTAGTAAATTTTCTAACTCCACATTATTACACTTTAACCACTTAATTATTTCTTCAATTATTATCGGCAAATTCGCTTGCAAATATGCTGTTATTTTTTCTTGAACATCAGTCGTAAAAATACTTAGAATTGGTCGTTCTATCTCTTGCAAGGCTAATAACAATTGCCGACTTAATTCTAAGCTAAGATTTTCGCCAACTGTGGTATTCCATTTTTTATTAATTTCCGCTTGCAAGTTTTCCGCTATTTGGTCACAACTTGTTGCCCCTAAAATACCCTGCAAACTTTTATCTTCAATGGACCTCAAAAAATTATCAAGTAATTGTTTACCATCTAAGTTTTTGTAAATTTCAGCAATAGACTGCGTAATTTCACTAGCTAATTCTTTTTGAAGTTTTTCGTGAAAATCGCTAGTTAAAGTTTGTAAATTGCCTGCAAGCCTTGTAAAAAATTCTGGTTCAATAAATTCTTGCAGCATTTTATCCTGATGTTCCAGGTAACAACCTTGAATAAGCGTCGCTAAAACATTATCATCCTGCAATTCTTTAACTAATATTTCTTGAAGTTGCCCTATTAAAAATTCCTGTTGCTGTTCACCTATTAATTCTTCTACCGCTATTTTTTCTAAAAGCGCCTGTGCCAAATCCCGTGCCACATTACTCAATTGTAAACCACAAAATTTTTGAACATTTTCTCTTGCGAATTCAAATTCTGGTATTTCTTTAAATTTAATATTAGGAGTATTTATATATATGTGTTTTTTAAGCACCCCATTAATTAAATTATAAAAACTTTTACGAAATTCATATCGTTCTAATTCGTTTTCTAGCGTCTGTTTATTGATAATATCCCGTTCAACTAACTCACTTATTTGTGTCGTAAATTCCTGTCGTGTGGATAAAATCATCCCCCCGAAAGGTCCATATTTCTTAAACAGCATTTTAACAGCATAATTATTAGTAATATAACCAGTTACTGCCCCACTTAATAGCGGTAGCATTAATTTATTTAATTCCATTATCCGCCTCTTAATCCTTTGTTTAGCTCTGCAACTTTGCCAAGCTTTAAAGCTTATTTAAGCATTGCTTTTTTATTTTTAACTTTTTTAATTTTCTGCTCTTACCCTATTTGTATTTTAAAATATTGCTACTCTAAAATTCCCAACATGTTTCAAAATATTTGACAGCTTTTTCGTCAGCAAATAAAATATAGCTATCGCAAATTTTAACGGAAGGGCAGCAATATTTCAAACTTGCTGTATAGGCATATATTCCATGATTTCTCGGATCATCAGTCTAGACTTACTAAAAGGTTTTACTATTTTATTGATGATTTTTATTAATTTTTTTGATGAGGTCACCCACGAATCACTACTCTATTCAAATTTAGGCCGCAGTATTGATGTTTTTATTACCGCGCTAGTACCTAATGTTTTCATATTTCTCATGGGCTTTTTCTTAATTATTTCCAAAAGTTTTAATGCTATCCGACTTTTAAAAAAAGGGGTGTTTTTACTTTTCCTTGGCTATTTGATTAATATCAGCCGCTACCCTTATATGCTATATCTAGCAGATTCCGGAGATAATTTTTCAGAATACTTTTACTCAAATATATACTATGTAAATATGGTAGATATCTATTTATTTTTAGGATACGCTTGCCTACTGCTAATACCTCTAGCTTGTTTACCAAGTCATTATAGCTTTTTGTACTTAATTTTAAGTGCTACAACTATGTATTTAACTAGTAAAATTGATTTTGTTACAAGCTGGTTAGAACTCTTGCCTAATACTTATGCGGATTTCATAAGCCATTTAACCTTACCGCTTGAGCCGAATGTTTATTTTCCCTTTTTACCTTGGCTAGCCTATCTTTTTCTCGGCATCGCTTGTGGTATTTTTTATAAGCAAAAACCGCCAGAAGTTTTTTTTAGAACTTTAGCGGTTCTTGGTTGTTTTTTAACCTGCCTCGGCCTATTTATTTTTCAGGCGGAATACACCTTAGCTACTTTCAAAATGCGCGCTTACTTTTATCAACATGACTATACATTAGGGATATTACTCTTGGGTATTTGCCTTATTATGCCAGTATTATCGGAATATCTTTTTACCAAATTCCCGCTCTTGCTTCAAAAGATCTTGATTTTCACTAGCAAAAATATTATTTTTATTTACTTAGCTAGTTGGCAAATAATCTGCTATTTAAAATTTGTTGAAGGTTGGAATAACTCTTTAACACTATCCCAGGTAGTTATATATAGTATATATATTTATGTTTTTTGTTTGATTTCAGCAAAATTATTTTCCGTACTACACAAACTTAAAGTTTATATTCAAGGTTGATTTAGCTTGCAATTTGCTTGTTATGAACTAATTCAAATCTGTATAAAAAGCAAATGAATTCTTACCTCTGTTTTTAGCCTTATATAGAGCTTTATCCGCTTTTTTAAAAATTTCATCAAAAGATTGTCCGTCTAAAGGGATAATACAAATACCAATACTCAAGGATATCTCTATTCTATGACCGTTTTTGCCAATTATTTCACGACAAATAGTCGAAATTTGCTCGGCTTTTTTAGCAACAACATCTAAATCATGAATATTTTTTAGCATTACCAAAAACTCATCGCCACCAATTCTCCCCACTATATCTGTTTCCCGAAAGGATTGTCTAAGTTTATCTGCTATTTGAGTCAGAACTATATCCCCAGCGGCATGACCAAAACTATCGTTAACATTTTTAAAATTATCTAGATCAATTAAATATAAGGCATGTTTGCTATTAGGTTTTATATTTTCCAAAGTATTTATTATCAAATCTTGTGTAACCATCTTATTATATAAATTCGTTAATGAATCACGTTGCGCTTGATTTATAAACGCTAGTTCTCGTTCTTTTTCTTTTTGAATGTTTTTCACATGTGAAACTATTCGAACATTACCACTATGATAGTCTTGATAAACACAAACATAGGTCTTCACCCAATGATAATTAACACCGTCTGAGCGTTCCACAAATTCATATTCAAAATTAGTTTGTTTACTTGCAAACATCTTTAAGATATTTTGTCGCGAAAATCGCTGAAGATACTCTTCTTGAAAATCTTCCCGTACCAACTTATGTACTATCGCTTCTATAATTGCTTCATAACTATTATTATGTGTTCCAAGAAATCTCGATAAAGCCAGAGAATTATCACCTAAAACCTTATCTAAGGTCAAATCAGCCTCCAAAACATTGTAAAACAGACTATTACTAACTTTTCTTAGCATTATCTCTTGTTCTAACCGTTGCTTTTGTTTTTTGTATTGCTTTAACAAATAATATTGAAAGAAAAAAATATAGCTGAACATTACGCCCAAGCTAATCCCTATTCTTTCAAGCACATCGCCTACAACACCGACCTTTACCAACCCAATATATACTAAACTTGTAATACTAACTCCGCCAATTGCAATCAACCCAGACAACAATATTTCTTTATGGGATAAAAACACAAGCATCCCCTCCACAATCTATACACGAGTAACATATTAGGATATTTTACTCATTATATTCATTTTGTTTTTCGCTTGTCAATATTTAACTTCCTAAATTAACTATTTATTTACAATTAATTTTTAAATAACCGCATATTTACAAAATAAAAAACAAGCGCCTCTAGTCCATTTTATAATCGAACTAGAGCGCTTGTCTTTTATTTTGAGTTAAAAATCGAATTATTAAAACCTACCCCTAAAACTTTTACTTAATAAATATATTAGCTCCAGGACCAAGAGGAATATTTAAAGCCATAAATAGCAACAACCAAAGTGTCCAAGAAATTAAGAAGCCAAGGGCGTAAGGAATTTGAGTTGCCATCAAAGTCCCCATACCTATTTTGTCATCCTTAATATACCTAGACATAATTCCCAACATAACTGGTACATAATAATTAAGTGGGGTTACGGAGTTTACTGAACTTTCCCCAATCCGATAAGCAGCTTGAGTTAAAGCTGGTTCATAACCTAATAACCCAAACATTGGCACAAAAACTGGTGCCAAAACAAGCCATTTAGCAGAACCACTAATTACAAATAAATCAACAAACGCTGCGAGTAAAATCAGTGAAACAACTAGTGTAACACCCGTAAAATCTAGAGCTTGTAAAAACTTTGCCCCTTTAATAGCCACAACTGTAGCTATATTAGCTTTATTAAACCAAGCAACAAATTGTGCAGCCGCAAAAGCTGTCACGATAAAGCTAAGAGAACCTGCCAAACCTTGAGAGAGAAATTTGGGAATATCGCTTTCTTTCTTTATTACTCCTTTGCCAATCCCAAAGGCTGTGCCTATTGAAAAGAATAATAAAAACAATATCGGAATAATACCATCTAAAAATGGAGATTTAGGCAATAGTTGGTGTGTTTTAGGATCACGCAATAACCCTGACTCTGGTATCATTAAAACCATCAATAAAATTATATAGACTAAAGCCGTCCAACCTGCATATTTTAAACCCTTAATTTCTTCTGGCGTAATTCTGTGGTCTTCTGTTTCACCTTCCACAATTTTTTTCATCTCAATTTTTTCTAAACGAGGCGCAACTACTTTTTCCGCTACAAAAGTTCCTACCACTGTTAATACGATAACAGATGAACTCATCAAATAATAGTTAATAAGCGGATGTACTGGTGAATTAGCCGTTGCGGCTACATTGCCAATAGCTGTTTGTGTTATCCCTGCGATCAAAGCATCAGTACCTGCGGGAATAAAATTGGCGCTAAAACCTGCTGCCGTAGCTGCAAAAGCAATTGACATCCCTAGAATTGGATTTTTGCCCATACTAGCATAAACTGCTGCAGCTGCAGCGGGCACAAAAACCATGGCCGCATCTGAAGCTAAGTTACCATTAATTCCGATTAAAAATATCGTAGCTGTAATCGCCCAAGAAGGTACGCCACCTAAAATTTTGCGAACCAAAGCACTTACAAAACCTGTAGCTTCAGCTAAACCCATAGCTAACATCATAACTACTACTAACCCTAGAGGTGGGAAATTTATAAAATTTTTAACCATACTCGTTATAATATAACGAAAACCATCGGCATTTAACAAACTTAGGATCTTTACTTCAACTAGTTTGCCACCCTTCCCAATATAAGTACCCGAAGCACCATCAAAAATTGCGGAAATTATAAGCACCGCCAACCCTAATAAAGAAAACAAAATAAATGGTGAGGGAAACTTATTGCCTACAAATTCAATCACATCTAGTACTTTTTGAAAAGTACTACTACCGTTTTTTTGTGGGGAACTTTCAACTTTACTCATTTAATATATACCTCCCTCTTTACTCGACCTTGCCGCTATTTAGTTTAACCAACTTCACCTCCTACAATTTTGTAAGCCTCCACTCCTTCAAACACCACTTGATACAGCAACTTAGAGCCAATCAATAAAACATTTTCGTCAATGTCAAAGTGTGAATTATGTAAAATCGGAGTTGGTTCTCCGGCCTTAGCACACCCTAGAAAAAAGAAAGCTCCTGATTTTTCCGCCAAATAATTAGCAAAATCTTCTGCGCCTAATACAGGTTTAATTTCTGCATAGACATTATTTTCGCCAATTACTTTTTTACCTGCCTGAACCACAACCTCTGTTGCTTTCTTGCAATTAGCTAACGCTGGATAGCCTTGTTGATAATCAAATATATAGTCTCCACCTTGTGGTTTGGCAATGCCTTTTAAGACCGCTTCTATTCTTTTAGGGATTTCTTGTCTTGTTGTCTCATTTAAAGTGCGAATTGTCCCCCCCAGAATAACCTCTTGCGCAATTACATTATAGCGTTCACCACCACTAATTTCGCCAATAGAAATAGTCGCTACGTCCACTGGATCAATTTGGCGACTCACAATATTATTTAGTCCTTGAATTATATCTGCACTCATCGTTATCGCATCAATCCCTTTATGAGGTTGCGCTGCATGTGCACTCCGACCAATAACATTAATTTTAAAGCGATCCGATGCGGCCATAAACCCACCAGTTCTAATGCCAAGTGCCCCGCTAGGAACTTCTGGCCATAGATGCAAGCCAAATATTGCATCAACGCCCTCTAAAACTCCAGCTTCAATCATTGCTTTAGCGCCACCTAGTGGAGAAGCTTCTTCTGCTGGCTGAAAAATTAATTTAACTGTACCTGCTAGCTTATGTCTATTTTGCATCAGCATTTTCGCGGCCCCCATTAATATCGCCATATGACCATCATGCCCACAAGCATGCATAACGCCTTGATGTTTAGATTTATAAGCAACCTCATTTTCCTCAGTAATTGGTAAAGCATCCATATCCGCTCGCAAAGCAATTACTGGTCCAGACTGCTCTCCCTTTATCAACCCACATAGCCCATATTGCTCATTAAAAGTTTGCGTTTCAATGCCCAACTCCTGTAGAAATTTTCTTATCGTCTCTCTTGTCTGTTTTTCCTGACCACTTAATTCGGGATAAGTATGGAATGTCTGTCGCAACTTGCTAAGAATTTTCAGCAATTCACTATCTTGTTCTTGATTCCACATACGATTTTCTCCTTCAACTTTTAATTAGTGATTATTAAAGTAATTAAAAAAAAACTTTTTCGGGTTATTTTGGGAAATTTCCTTAATTGCTTAAATAAAAAAATGAGACCATGTACAAACCGCACAAAGCCTCATTGCTTTATCAAATAACCATTCAACTTTAACCAAACTACTTTAATTAATCCTACATTGTTTACGATTTTAACTTACTTTTGTAAATTTGTAAAGCGAATTTTTTAATTATTTTGTACAGCAACTATTTTATCAATTAAAATTCTGTATAAATTCCTAGGTCGACCTTTGCCTACCCCTTCTTCACCAGCACTTATAGCTAGGCCATTATTTATCAAATTACTCAATAAGCGCCGCGCACTCCGAGTTGTAATCGACAAATATAGTGCTAAATCTTCTGCATTAATAATTTCACTATCAAATCTTTTCAATGCCGCTAGCATTTTCATCAGCGTAGTAGTTCTGATATTTAATTTCACTGCCAAATTCTGCATGTTTTGATCATCGGACTTTATTGCATATTGCAAATAAGTTGCAGAACTCAATGGTCCAATAACCGATTTATCGTCTAATACAACCATCCATTTAGAATAACCAGCCTGCCTTGCTAAAGCTAAAGCACTGTGAGCATTTTCATTAGCAGCATAAGCAGTTGGCCCAAAGCCAATCCCACCACTAACATTAAGCGCCATATTGCTAGTAATTTCCTCAAAGAGAGGCATCACCGTAAAATCTTTCGTGATATTTTCAATAATACCTCTAGTAGAATATATTGTGTAATGTCCCTCACCTAACATTAAAATAGAACCTTTTAACATTTCCGTATAATTAATCAGCAATTCATATAATTTTAGTTCAATGCGCCTTATTTCATAATTTGAAGCAACTTGTGCTATTAAATCATCATATTTATCTATAGCTATGTGATGAATAGCTATTTGGCTTCCTTTAGACCGAATTTCTTGAACCTTGCTAATTGCTATAGTTAGCATTGTTCTTATATTATCTCTAGTTGGCCAAATACGAAAAGTTGGCACACCTAGCTCTCTTAATTCATTATAGGTTGACAAAAAGCAAGTCACAGCAATATTGCTTTTACCATCTAGCCACAATTGATAATGATAATGTGTTATTTCTTCAGCTGAAATAATATTACTATAGTCATTGACATAAATTTCAGGAACAACTATAGGAATATCGGCAAAAGATTCTTCAATTTCTTTTTTATTAAAAGTATCGAAACTGATCTTCCCAACCTCCAAATTTTCTACATCCAAAATTTGGAGTAAAGCCCGATACAAGCTTGAACCAGTATGGGGGATATAATATAGAGGTTTTAGAGTAACTGCCGAATCTTTAGCATGCAAGTAGGGAACTTTGCCTGAAAACAGCCATACATCAACATAATCATCCATTTTTTTTATAATTCCTGGAACCTCAGAGGCATCTTGATAAACTAGTGATAGTATATTTAAGACTTCACGTTCTTGAGCTATTTCCGTAATTAGCGCTACTGAATCCGAAGGCCCAACTACTGCTAAATTAATTTTTTTCAAAATTCTCACCCTACCCACTTAGCTTACTTTCTGTAATTATAACATAAAATAAGCAACTACCACCAAGCTTGTTGTTGACTACTGTTTATTTACATCATTCGCCTAATCTAAAGTTGACATTTTCTCTAAAAATTCTTCCCAGATAAGGCTTGATAAACTTGATATAATTATTAGTTTATCTTCATATTTATCGAAGTGAATAAAGGGCTCTTGTTGTTGCCCTGCATAATAAATAATTAAAATCTGTTTTAAAATATCTTTCCCCTCTTCAATAAATAGCCGTTCAATAAATAAGGCCTCTTCCTTGCGCCCAATTAAATCCTTTAAAAAAGGGGTTAGCAAACCAGAAATAGCAACACAAATAAACTGCTCATCTAGAATTGCAACATTTATTTTCTCTGGACCATATTTATTTTGTTTTCGAAAATAAGTTGAAATTTGATTCATGATCTTTTGCTCTAACTGCCCCTGCATAGCATGAAATTGCTTAAAAATAGGCCTTTCAAACAAAATAATATAAAAATTATAGATCATCTTGTCATAAAAAGTTGGTGGAAAAAGATGAAAATAGTAATTGCCTGTAAAGCCATAAGTTTGAATTTTACGAGCTAAACCTGTATTTTTTACTAAATCATATATCGCCGGATAATATTCTTGATAAATATGATTTTGCCCATACTTATAAACATTTTGGTATTCCCACTTAGTTAAATTATTAGCTAAAAACCCTATTTCGACATTTTTTCGCAAAGCAACAAAACGGCTTGAAACTAACTTAGGAAATTTCAAGTTTCTGCATATTTCATCAATATTTTTTTTATCATATTCTAATAAATTACTAATTGTTCGTTCATAAGAAGTTTGTTCAATGACATTGCTTCGCATACTTCACCCAACCTAATAATCTACCGCTACAAAACTGTATACAGTAAAATTGATTTAAATTATCCTTAACGCGTACACCAAATTACGCTTAACTATTAATTCAAAAAGAACTGCCAATTTGCCACTATTATTTTTGACAGTTCTCTCGCTCTTAACCTATATTATTCGCCCATACTAGTGCTTCACGATAAACTCTAACCACATCATTTTCACAAATTTCCATTTTTTTAGCATAATCGGAGTACTCTGCCCATTCGCCCCGCTCATAACTTCTAACTAATTTATAAATCATAAGTAAGGGATTGTTAACCTTCTCTAGCAAAACATCTTTTATTTCTTCAGCTAAATGTATTTCATCTAAAATATAATTCATTGGCCGTTCTAACAAAATATCAATGTAAGAAAATAAGCCAATTAAAAAAGCATGCGCTGCTAGCTTCTTTGTGGTTTTCGCTAATGCCAATTTTTCGCAAAATCTAGCTCTAATTAAAGAACCGATAATTATTTCCCCTGGTTTTTCCCCTACAATATCTTTTAACGCAACTAATAACATCCAATTTTTCAATTCTTTTTCTCCCAATAATACCAAGGCATGATGGAGAGAATTTATTCGTGTTTTCAAGCCAAAAACTGGTGAATTAATAAATTTCAATAATTTATAAGATAAAGCCACATCGCGCTTAATGATGCTCTCAATTTGTCTAAATTCTATCTCCGGGCGAGTAAATTCTCTTAATATTTGCATATGATTAACTTTCTGTTCATAAATATCCTTGTGCGATACCAAAGTAGGTTTGCAAAAAAAGTACCCCTGGAAATATGAATAGCCCCATTTTAAAGCTTCTTGATATTCCGCATAAGATTCAATCTTTTCAGCTAAAAGTTTTATTGGATATTTTTTCAAATCTGCAACTAGTTTTTTTCTCTGTCCAACAGGTGTCGCCCGAAAATCTATTTTTATTATGTCCACCAAAGGCAAAATCGGTTTAAAACGCTCCGACATTTGAAAATCATCTAAAACCAATAAATAACCTTTTCGTTTTAGTTCCTTACATGCTCTAATTACTTTTTCATCAAAAATAACATCTTCTAAAATTTCTACCGCAATTAGTTCCCTAGGTAAACGTCTAGGAATATTACTTTTTAAAGAATTAGCAGTAAAATTAATAAATGCTCTTTTCCCATTAGTTAGTGCTTTTATTCCAATTAATAAAAAAGAATTTACAATAACGCGATTTGTTGCGCCGTCACCATCTGTACCATCATAATGATCTACTAGTTCATTGCGAAATAACAATTCATAAGCAAAAACATTAAGTCGGGCATCAAAAATCGCTTGTCTAGCTACATGTACTTCTGTTTCCAAAACAAAACCAGTCTCCTTATTTAAAAATTCCTTGTTTTTTATGCTGAAACAAGCTATAAACAGTCCATAATTACTCTATTAAATAAAAAATACACCTGTACCAACGCACAAGTGTATTAAACAGCTATATACAAAATATACTGTCAACCTACTCGATAAACTTATATCTTTATCAAAATTTGAAGATTTATGCTATAGAAAACCTCAGGCTTTAATTAACACTATATTTTCTCAAACGTTTTTGTAAAATATAGCTCGCAAATCAAGCGGACATTCTCTCTAAAAAATCTAGCCATAAATCTTGCGATAAACATGACAAGATAATTAACTTATCTTGTTCTCTATCAAAACAAATAAATGGTTCTGGCTGTTGTTCAGCAAAATAGCTTGCAAGAATTTGTTGCAAAATTTCTCGCGCTTCCACAATAAACATCTTCTCCACAAAATCAGCATCCTGTTGGTGGATACTTATAAAACTTCGCAGAAATGGAGTTAGTAATCCAGAAATGCCAATTACCAAAAATTGTGCATCTAAAATAGCCACACTAATTTTTTCTGGTCCGTATTTGTTTTGTTTCCGAAAGTATGCCGCAACTTTTGACATTATTTCTTGTTCTAAAACATTATGTTCTGAATTAAAATGTTTAAATAGTGGTTTTTCAAATATATTAACAAAAAAACTATAAATTGTATTTTGATAATAAAGTGGTGGAAAAACATAAAAACAGCTTATTTTGCTGCCATAATCAAAACTTTTCCTCGGAATAGCAACGTTTTTTACATAGTCAACTATTAAAGGAAAATATTCTTGATAAATATGTTTCCGCCCATATGCAAACACTGCCTGATATTCCCACTCTGCTAAAACACTAGACACAAAACCAAGTTCGATATTTTTCCTTAAAGCAATAAACTGATTGCTCGACAAATTAGGAAATTTAAAAATATCACCTACTTCATTAATTAGAAGCTTCTGATAAGCCTTTAAATTCTCAATAGTTTCAGCATAAGATGTTTGTTTTAGTATATGACTTCTCATATTTCTCCTAATCTCAAATTCTACTATGACGCTATCTTTTAAATTACCATATTTGTTCCTTGATATAACTCTAATATTTAATTTTAGGGGTATATATTCCTATTTATTATGTTTTTTTAACGTACTAAAGTTTAGCCTTCAGTAACTGATTTATAGTCCTTAATCCGTTCAAAAAACACAATAACAATTAGCATGCTTGCAAATAAGCAGTAAAGCTTTACACAAGCATAGTTAATGTTTATATAATAGCATAACTAGCGAAATTTTGCAAATTAGTAGGCACCTTGTGAAAAATTTGTTAAATATCCTTTTGTTTTCAAGGCTGCTTTAATTTATCTAATAGTATAGAACAATTGTCTCGGAAAAACAATTATTAATTTTATAAACTTATCTTAAGCTTCGTAGTTTTTATTATGCTCTTATTACTAATTTTAGGCTATTTTTAAATAAATATTAATTTATTTTATATTAACAATTTACAACTGCTCAGTTATATTTTTCTTTCTATTGCCTTTACTATAGCAATAGCTTAAAACCTATAGTTATAAGCTATTGCTGTCATATTTCTTCGGTATATTAAATATAATTTTCCGGACTATGATCACCTCTATTACCAGCTATGTCTAAGGCTAATGCTGGCGCTGTTATTTTTGCCTTTTGCCGAAAACTCGCCTTGTAACTCCCCATATACTGTCCAATTTTTAGCCAAATTACCTTCAGCCATAACCCCTAGTACCAAGCGCTCACAACTTTGTTCATTGCCGCTTACTGCAAACTTTGAACTCGGATTTCCCGCAAAACTCATCCTTAGTTCTGGATTATTGCCACTAAGTGCGCGTTTGTAACCTGCCCACAAGGTGTATTTTCCTTCATGGACTTTTCGACTGGCTTCTAACCCCAGTTCTGCCGTTGTCGCCACATTGACCAAGCGCTCAGCCTGTTGCGATAATACGCCCGCACCTTTTTCCGTAAACCCATCTTGACTATTACGTTGCACATTTAATTCTGCGTAAGGAGCTAGTTCCCAGTTCTTTTTTTGTTGATAATGCAAATTGTATTTAGCCCGAACGCCAAATTCAAGTGTTTGACCGCCATAATCACTACTTGCGGTTAATCCTAAACTCGGCAACTGTCTTAAAGTGTCATTGGCTTGTTTGCCTGCGGCGATATAGGCATTAACATCTACAGCTTGATGGTTATAGCCCGTATATATTCCGAAGCGATAGTCGCGACTATTTCCCGTCGCATTTGCCGTAGACATTTTCACCTTACCATAGCCCAAGATCAGTCCCGAACGCCAATTAGAGTTAATTTTTTGATCGTAGCCTACGACAAAGCCAGAGCTTTTTCCATCTACAGCCGCTAAGCCTCTGCTACTATCCGCAACTATATTCCCAGAGCCAGCGTTTAATTTCACCCACCAGCTATTATTTAAGTCAAAATTTAGCGGTACTACTGTATTAACGTATCTATTACTTTGTAAGTTATTCAGTAACAAAGAAAACCTCTCGCTTTGATTGTAGGCACTAGCATAACTTGGAGAGCCTAGCGAAGACATTCTGGCATTAATCGACTGCCCTATTACAGAGTTTAACGGGGCAAGTCTCGTCATGCTGGCTTGCGCGCCACCGTAAGTTTCTTGTAATGCCGCCCCTGCCAATAGCTTAGTCTTGCTATTATAAATTGCTACTAATTCTACAGGTAGTTGCTGACTAGGGAGGGAATTATACATTTTTTCCAACTCATCTGCACTAATTTGTTGACTACCGTTCAGGTTATTTACTGAAGTTAAAGAAGCTGTTTTGTTAACCAGAAAGCTAGCGATATTAGCGTCATGAGTAGGATTAAGGCTTAAAAATGGCGAAATTGAAGTTGCCACAAAATCCCCCGTAATCCCCTGCGTTGCGCTCAGAAATTGATACCTTGCATTTGGTATAACAATGCCGCTAGTTGTAATTTTACTGCCCGCAACTTCGGCCTTACCATTTACCAAAATCTTACTATTGCTACCACTATCTTCTACCGTAACTGCAATAATCCCGCTACTAAGCAAGTCCCCTTGGATTAACAAATTGCCACTTGTGCCCCAGCTACCTGCCTGTGTTGTTCCCCGATTAATCAAGTTTCCGCCAATACTTCCAGAACCAGCAACAATCCCATTTATTTCGCTATAAACATTCCTGCTTACGCTACCATCTATCTGTAACGTACCGCCTACAACAACGCTATCACCTTGATAACTATTATTTCCCGTCAAAGCTAAAGTTCCATTACCTGTTTTTAATAGCCCTACTGGTAAATTATATAAAATATTATTTTCAATCGCCGTATTGAGAGAATCATAGTAAGTCTGTCCATAGGCCTCACCATCTGCATAACTTAAACCTGCCCCATAGCGTCCCTGCGCATAAAGACCACCATAAAATGCTTTGTAAAAATCAAGATATGCACTAGAGTATTTAGCTACTCGTTTTTCAGCGATATCATTGCTCCATATACTATTATAGCCCTGGGTATCTACTTTATATAACGCCTGAGCCTTACTATAAGTATTGCTATAATCTGCATCAGTGAGCCGTCGCGCATTAAATAAGCCTGGCCCCCTTACTGCTTTGCCTGCATCTAATAGCCCCTGCCCAAACATAATTTCCCGCGGTACATTTACATAATATCTTTCATTACCATAGCCCTCAAAGTTCTGAGAGTATTTATCTAGAAAATTTTCCACACTACCAAATTGTATTTGCATATAAGGGGAAGCCGCATAATAATCTCGTAAATCTTGCTCCCGTTGTTGCGGTGTCAAAACCTCGTTAGTAAAATATACTAGATAATTACTAGCCCTATATTCCTTATCAATTTTAGAATAATCTACCTGTACCCCCACCGTATAGCGGGGCAAAGCAAAAGTATTATTAGCTGTTGATAGCACCGTATCCACTAATTGCTTCCCTGTCATATAGGGAAAGGCCTGCTGCACTAAGCCCAATGTACCGCTTACATATGGTGTCGCCATCGACGTTCCCGACCATTTTTCATAGCTCCGCCCCTCTCCATAGGGAACTGCCGAATAAATATCGATCCCAGGAGACGCGATGCTATTTTCTTCAACAAATAAAGCATGATCACTAAATTCAGCTAAAAAATTGACATCCGTAGTTTTTTTACTAGGATCAAATGCCACAACATTTACGATATTGCCTGATAATTGCGGTACTGCCATGCCGAGATTCGCATAGTGTTGCGCCGACAAATGCCCACTATTTCCTGCTGCCCAAACTATCACTTTGTCATGATCTAAAATCGCGGTTTTAAATGTTGAGATATCACTAGGCCTAAAGATATTAAAAAAAGTTAAATATTCTTGAGCATTTCGATAGTATTCAGGGTAGACAAGATCTTCTCCCCAACTGTTATTTATAATTTTTAATGAATTGTCTGCAAAAGTTTTAGGGTATAACGCAGCTACATCATAGGTTCCATTTTCATCCAGCTCCAGATTAGTGCCTAAAGACAGAAGTCCCGCATCAAAGGCTACCCCATGCATTCCCACTCCATCTCTACTAGCCGCCATAATCCCAGCAACATGCGTGCCATGCCGATTTATCTCCCAGCCGGCATTAGCAAAATTCACATATCCTTGTAAATCGCTTTTATTAACGAATTCACTGTGATCAAAGCGTACTATTTGATCAAACAAAGCCAAGCGAATCCCCTTGCCTGTATAACCAAGAGCATAGGCATCGGCGGCTTTTATATACTCAAGACCCGTGCTTTTATAATACTCTGTAGTTTTAAATAATTCTGGAGCTGTTGCCCCACCGCTGTTTGACCAAGCCAAACATAAGCAACTACAGATAATCGGCAATATTTTCCGTCTAAAAATCTTCATATTTTTATATCCTTATATCCGCAAGTTGTACTAGTAAACTACCATAACCTATGGAGGCTAGTGGTTTGCTGGTCAATACCACTACCGCAGCAAGTTTACCCCGGCTCTAAGGGCTGTAGTACCATCCCCGATTAGAAATCTGTCTTATAGCCCATTGCTAAATTTATTAGATTTAAACTTACGTTGAAATCCCGATCAATCTCTAACCCACATTTTGCCAGATAACCTTCGACCAAAAACAAAAAATCCCTTACGGGCATTTTCCGTTTAAATAAGTTTATTTAATAATAAATAACGGAAAAGCTCTGCATGGATTATTATAAATATATCATAATTATTAAAAAAGGTAAATATTTTTCTAAATTAAATGAAAATACTATTTGTTGCAGGCAATACAAAAAAACCGCAAATTTCGCGTCTTTTTTCTTTCTTATCTATTTCTTCACAGCTTGATTTAAACCGTCAGCCATATTTGCCAAGATTTTGCTAGAAAAATTCTATTTAGTCAATAAATTTTGCAAAGACTCAAATTCAGCATCAACTATTCCCAGTTTTTTTTGAAAACGTGTATCGGTTATTCGCACTACCTGCAATTCTTGTGGGTCTATTGTTTTTATTATAGATTTTAATTTTTGTATCGATTCTGGGGTATCGTTATATCCTTTGAGCAATGTAATTTCTAAAATAAACTTACCAGTATATTGTTTGGCAAATTTTGTCATATTATCAATATGCTCCGCAAAAGTGTATCCCGTTATAGGGCGTTGCAATTTTTGAAAATTTTCATCGCTAGCTACTTTAATTTCACCAATTATCTCATCACATTTATTAGCAATTTCTTGATATTCTTTTTCTCCCAATAAATATCCGTTAGAAAGTAGTCGAATTGGTAAATTTTTGTTTTTAATAAATTCGATGATAACTGCAATTTGTTCATGCAACAATGCCTCACCTTTTGAATTTATAAATATTAATTCTGGCTGTATTTCCTTGATTTTAGCTCCTAGTTCCATCAATCCTTGTTCAATCGGACTAATAATTTTTTGATTAGTTGCCCTATTTTTCGCTCTACCTAGGGGACAAAAAATACAATCAAAATTACAATGTTTTTCTGGCAAAATATTAACTTCTAATACTTTTCGATTATGCTCTAAATAAATATTTTTAAAACTGAACTCACCCATAAATCGCACCGCCTTCGTTAATTAAAACATTCTTTCTTTTAATCACTTTTTTATAAATACGAACTGCTTTTAAACCGCTTATAATATAGAAAAACCCAAGAGATATTTTAATAATATCTCCCAGGTTTTTATCCTTCCGTGTCCGCTATAACTTGCGTGTTTTCTCTCGGACCTGCCAGTAGCAACTGCGGAACCCTAGAAAACTTTTCTATATTTTTTTCGTAATATACTAGAGAAATTCTACCTAAATATTTCTTGGCTGTCAAGTTCCTCTTAAACTATATTTGATCTTTAAAGTAGCTCTCTGTGTTCTAAAATTATTTTTCCATTTTCACATGCTGGGCAAAAGCAAAATTTACCACCTTCACGCTTAACTTTTTGCGCCTGCGCTTTTAACCGGTTTGCAGTTTCTAAGCCAAAAAATTTCTCCCCTGCCGCTGAACTAAAGAAAGCTAAAACTTCATCAATAGTTTGCACATCTGCTTCTAATTCAGCTAAAAATTTTTCTGTTATTAGTGGTTTTTTAGAGCTTTTATCCGAATCTAAATATTCTTGCGCTATAATCTTTAATTCCTTACAACAACTAGGTGCCGAAATAACCGCCTTTATTTTTTCTACTATAAATTCTCTGCCATCTTGATTTTCCATATTTATCAACCTCTCTTATTTTTATCTACAATACTTGCTAGTTTGTTAAATAAACTAGTAAAATTAACTGTCCTAACTTTGGATTACATTAAGTTATAATTAATCATTTATGAAAATTATTTATTATTAAGTTTATTGTCTATGTTTCCAGATTTGCCAAAATTCTTTTTAAGTTTTCTTCGAAAGATAAAATTTCAGCTCTGCTAAAACCTTTATATATAAGTGTACTCATTGCTCTAGACACTTCATCAAATTCAAGTTTTAAAGATTGAGCCTTTTCTGTAAGTTTAATAAGCGTTTTTCGCCGATCTTCCTTAACATAAATTCTTTGAATAAGACCAATTTTTTCCATATGATCCAACATCCCAGTAAGACTTGTCTTTGCCAGGCCTGTTTTCGTTGCAATTTCTTTTATAGAGATACTATCACCCTGCCATAATATATATAAAATACGTCCTTGAGCACCATTAAATTCGGTTATGTTGCGTTCCGCTAATATCTTAGACAGAACCCTCCCACTAATTTGTTTTATTTGGGAAATTAAAAATCCACCCTGACACTCCATATTTTATTCTCACCACCTTTTTGTTCTTGCAATAATTTTCATATCAAATTCCTGTCTTGTACTATATAGTATAGTTCTGTATAGTACTATTTGTCAAGGGCAATTCTATGTTAAATTAACATAGCCAGCAATGTTAGTCTATTGTTTTTCCAAATACAAAAAACCCGCGAAATTCGCGGGTTAATTTTATCTCTAAAGCTAAATATTTAATTCTAAAAAATTTGGTGAAGCTTATCGACTAACTTATTTTTAAACTCGCTGCACTCTATCTAAGTGAAACATTAGCTATCTTTTCATTTTTAATTAATAGATCTGTCATAAAAGCTTATCCCTCAGGATCTATGCTCCAAATCCTAATATTATTTTTTTCTATCGTACCCACGATAATTCTGCCATCATCTAACATACAAACTTTACTAAGGACTCTTTCATTAATTGGAATGGGGATTTTTCTCAACAAATTACCTTGTATATCCCATACCTGTATAACATCGTTTCCTCCTGTAACTATAAATTTGCCATCGTTAGAAAAAGTTACCACAGCTAGTTGTTCACCCTCTTTACTCCATAGAAGTCGACCAGTATCCACTTCCCATATCTTCAAAATTTCTGGCATTTTATTCTTATCTGCGTACAGATTGCTGACAGCAGCCAGCAATCTGTCATCCGGCGAAAATGCAATATCAAAGATATCCGCCCATGTTTTGCGCTTAGACAGCGTACGCAATTCGCCACGATTTCCCTTTTTATTTTTCCATAGTTGAACTTTCCCATCTAAAGTTCCAGCAGCAACAATTTTACTATCATGAGAAAATGCAACCGTAAATAGCATATTTGTTACACCTAAGGTAAAGCCATCGAAAATTCCATCAGAGGTATTCCAGAATACTAAGTCGTCAAGTGCTCCAGCAATATAGTTTCCATCAGGTGAAAACTTTATCATTAAATAATGATATCCACACTTAATACTTCTAATAATTTTACCAGTATCAAACGACCAAATATTCAATTTATTATCTTCACCCGCTGTTGCTATCCACTCATTGCCTTGGGAGAAAGCAACACTGTATACACCTTTTTTATGTCCCGTAACTATATATTCTTTATTCTTATTGTTAATTTCCCTATAGCTTGTAAGTGTCTTAAGCAATGTCCCATCTTGCAAATTCCAAACCTTTGCCACACAATCCTTTCCACCACTAACTAAGTATTTTCCATCACTCGAAATATCTATATTATAAACCTCAGCCGTATGCCCAGATAAAGTCAGCTCTTTTACTGCTGCTTCTACAAAAACAGTGCTTAAAAACATGTATCCTAACACTGCGTACAGGCAAATTATAAATTTTGATAGTCGTTTTTTTTGAAATACGATTTGTTTCATTCTTATTTCTTCCTTTGTTTCATTAATTTTTCTCTCTAATCAATTTTTTCTGACCTTCGAATATAAGACTGAACTCGCTTAATCCAATTTCTATCGCAAATCATTCAGCATCGGATTTATAGTACTTTTATCAATTAATATTGGATTTGTATTTTGTCTCGACCAATACTCTCCATATATATCTCCAGTTTTCGGATCAAAATCTTCCGACAAAATGTATACCTCCAATTTATAGCAATTAGGTTTTTCCAATATTGTAGCCTTGTATTTCCCACTAGGAGAAATCATCTGTCTCTCGGTTTGATCCATATTCCCCTCCTAAAAACAATATGCATCTATTTATGCCATATAGATATCCTCAGTTTACAATAATAGTCCAGCTTCCAAATAGCCCATAGAATACAATTTGCCTGTTCGTCATTTGGGTAATTATCTCGCAATCTTATCTGTACATCTTTAACTTTATCAAAATCTTCAATTAAGCCATAGCACGAAAACTCACACGCCGCAAAAGCTTTATCTAATCCGCCACAATTTTTTTAAGCACTAACACGAGTCGCATCTTCCAGCAAAATTAAATCTCACAAGAATAGCGCTTACACCCTTTACTATATTTCATGGACGCAAGAAACTGAAAATTTTATAACCTCCATATATCGTAAAAACATAAACTTGGCATTTTAAAACAAGTATATATTCAAATTTTGTTTAATAAATTTATACTATATAAGTTTCAACGTCCATTTATAAATAAAGCCATATATTTAAGTTCTCATGTTTATTCTTTATTATTGCAAAACTTAACAAAATAATCAAGCAATCTCTTGCTATTTTATACACAGCCTAATCTAAATATAGCAATTTCCTTTATTAAGCCTAAAACTATCAAATGATTTAATATTATATTTAAATATAATCTGTTTTTATTGGAAACTTATAAATATAATAGTAAAATATTAATATAAATTAACAAAACGTTCTTTATAGCGAGGAGGAGTTTAATGAAGAAGATTGTTTTATCAAATTCACTTATGTTAGCTCTATGTTTTATTCTAAATACCAACTTTGCATATGCTGCACTAGACACGCCTGCTGATATACAGTGGTTTCACAAAGGTTATGAGTTTATTAAAAAGCAAGATTACGATAACGCGATCATGGCTTTTAACTATTCTATTGAACTAAATGATCATAATGCGGAAGTCTTCTACTGGCGTGGCATTGCTTATGATAAAACCGGTAAGTACGAAGAATCTATAGCCAATTTTAATCAGGCGATTACCCTCAACTCGCAATTAACAGTAGCCTACAGCTCCCGCGGAATAGTTTATGTTAAAAAAGGGCAATACGACCAAGCTATTGCAAATTGGGATCAAGCTATTTTATTTAACCCATCAGATGCTGATTCATATTTCGCCCGTGGCACTGTTTATTATAAAACAGGTCAACTTGAACATGCTCTTGCAGATTATAATCAAGCTATAACATTAAATCCAAAAAAAGCTGTCGCCTACTACTCTCGTGGCATCTTTTATTATGATACACATAAATATGAACAAGCAATAGCCGATTTTAATAAGATGATTGAGCTAAATCCAAATTTTCACAGAATATATTATTGGCGCGGCGCAGCTTTTTACCAACAAGGAAACTACTATAAGGCAATTGATAATTTTGATCAAGCGCTAAAACTAACTCCAGAAGATGCGTATATTCACTTATGTAAAGCACAGGTTTTAGAGGAAATCGGACTAAAAACAGATGCAATTAATAGTTATCTTCAATTTATCACCAAAGAATCTCCTCAAAATATACAACTTATTGATTATGCCAAACAGCGTATTGAGATTCTACAAAAATAACGCCTGGTTTTTAGCATTTTTTCTCTCTATCTCTACACAACAATTTTTTCACCTTTTAAATTTCAATCTTTACCAACGGATTATTACTCTCTGCTTATTCAAAAAGGTAAAACTGGATTAAGAACTTTTTCATTCTTAATCCAGTCTAAATATTTTTCTTTATTATTCACACCACAACATTTGACAAAGAACCATTTTATTTCTAAAGCTAAATATTTAATTCTAAAAAATTTATACATTTGTTTGTACCTTAGAATGTTGAGTTAAGCCGCAACATTGCAACTCCCCCCTTAATAAATATAGTAACATTATGAACCCCTACACTTAAATAGCACCAAGTGTAATAAAAAGTCTATCCTTAAAACTTGCAAAAAATAATAAGCAAGACTTTATTCATAAAATTAATCAAAGAGCGACGGAGTTTACTGCTAGTATATCAGCTGATTTACTGCGCTAAATGGCTTTTGAAATGGATTATAAAACAACTATTGCGTCTTTCTAATTTTCATCTCACTTCTCCCCATCCCATTCTTTTAGCAACTCGCTTACACGCGTTTTTACACGACAAGTTAAATCGTTATCTCTATCAGATACACTATCATTTTCTGAGATATCTTTACCAACATTGGATTCTGGATAAACACCTAGGTTATTCAAATCAGAAACAACACGATTTATTGCTTTATCTGGAGCTGAATAATACTCCCCTCCGCGAAGTCTAATAAAAGTCCAACCTAACCGTTCAAGTATAATTTGTCGTTCCATATCAGCCAACAGTGCCTCTTGACCAGAGTGATACTTTTCTCCATCACACTCTATAGCAATTTTTTTATCTTTATAACATGCTACCATGTCAATACTATATGCTCCCACTTTCCATTGTTGGACAATATTATATCCTTGCGTAATCAAAGCTGTAGCTACTTCGACTTCAAAAGGTGACTGACTTAACTCTTCAATAGTCTTCTTTTGATTTTCCAATAATCCTGGATTTGTCATGTAAGCCAATAAATCTTTTCGAATGTCATTCGCCTTTAAATCTCTTTCTATATCTAACGAATGAACCAACCACAACTGATTACGCGCCCGACTAGTTGCAACATTGTATCGTTGTTTGTTCGCAAGCCCACCTTCATCAAACGATACCTTTGTCAATGGACCATCGGTAGAATTACTGTAAACCATCGACAAAAATATAATATCGCGTTCATCACCTTGGAATTGTGCTGGATTACCACACAGAATTTTACGTTCACTAATTTCTTTTAACGACATATGCTTCTGCAAATACATCATAATTACATCCGACTGTTCAGCCCCTAGCAGTGTAATAGCACCAAAAGTTTGCTCTTTGTATTCTGGCTGTTCCATACAGGCTATCATTAAAGCTGCAATACATTCTGCTTCTACAGCATTAGTTTTACCATTTTGCTTACCATCCACCCGATAGACCATTGTAGATGGCTTAATCACAACATTGCTCGCATCTCGTAGTGGTTTAATTTTATTTCTATAGCTCAATTTATTGCTATATGCAATTATCTCTGGAACACACCGAAAATGTTCTATTAACATCAACGAAGGAAACGTCATTCCGACAATATCATATAATGATGTTTTCATATCATATACGGTCGGATGCTCAATAACCCCGTATAAGTATGTTTTCATTAAAGCTTGCATATCTTCAGATCTTATGGCATTTATAGCACTTGGACTCACCTGATTATCATCGCCAACTACAATTATTTTTTTCCCTAAATATAAAATCGGCAGTGATGAAATATCTGATTGACTTGCTTCATCTACGATAACAATATCAAAACGTGTCTTGCTTGGGCTCATGGAATCCAAAGCTCGATTAATAGGCATAATCCATGCTGGAACTGCCACTTGACATTTTTCCATTAACATTCTTGCTTCTCGCTTGTATATATGAGCATTCTTTCCGGTACCTTTTCCATATTTTTTATTTACAATACGCCAGGCAGAAAGACTCTGTTGGATTTGTGTATTTCCACCAATTCTTTTTATTAAATGATACCAAGATAAGGCTTCTACAATTTTTTCTGTAACCTGTAACAGTCGCTTGCTACACTCTTTATCCTTAATAAGTAATTCATCCAAAGATGTTTCTAAATATTTATCTAGTAATTGTTTATACTGGTTCCATTTCCAAAGTTCTGGTAAGTGATCTAGCATATATTGTTCATCTGGCAAACCTGCCCTAACAACAATTGCATTAGCCCATTCTGGAGCATACTTATGTAATTTGGCTAGAATTTCTTTTCTTCTGGTAATAATAGAATTTTTATTATACATAGCAACAAACTCATTATACGCCTTAGTATATCCATCAACACTAAGAATTTTAAACTCGTGATATAAAGCATTTGCTGATTTACCACCATTTTCTGCGGCATTTTTTAACAATATGAGCGCTTGATCATATTGTTTGAGGAATTCTCCATACTCAATATAAAGCAACCGAAATAACTGGCAATATAATGGCATAATTTCTTGAATAATTTTTATTGAATGCTTTATTTCATCTTCCTCTGAAATAAAGGTACTGCAATCTTTCAAAGAAATAATAATTCCCATAGTTTCAAAATTTTTCTTAATATCTGCACAAACCGTATGATACCAACTTAAGTGCTTTTCAATTTGTAAAACAAAGTTATAGCAATTTCGCTCTGGTGTAGACCCTAATTTTTCAAACTGTAAACACGGGGAAGAATCACCAATCAGCTGATTCCACATAACACCTAATTGTTCGCGCTTTTGAAGGCATTTTGCATACTTTTGAACGATCTCACAATCCGCCCTTTCCTTCAACGGCTGCCCGTTTATTGTTATTTGAACTGCTAATTTTTGATGTGAACTATTAAACATCCCAGACATTGTCCGAATCAAGCCTGGTTTATCAAAATAACTAGCCAATTTAGCAAGCTGCTCTTGCAAAGTTCCGTCTGTTAATGAAATATCTGATTTAATGTTTTTCCCAAAAATATCACTCATAATTTTATTACAATATTCATATGTGTCTTGGATTTTAAAGATAAGACTATGCCAAATTTCCGCATAAGAGTCTCCACGCTTACCATCCAAAATCGCCTTATGTTGCCATTCTTCTATAACTATAATTCCATCTTCCAATTGATTTGAAAAAGTATTTATATGCACAGGCGAAATGGGTTCTATCGATCTCTTACCCAAATAAATTGTTAATTTTTCTAAATCAACATTAATTGTCTCCATCTGTAATTCAGCAATTGCAGCACACAATCTCTGGCATTGTTCTTCATATTGGTTTCTATGCAACACCCATTTTTCAAAATCAGTTGGTACCATCAAGTCCGAAGGATTTAGCTTAACCTGTCCCAATTCAACTTCTTCTTCAGAACACACATCTTTGTTGCTAGAGTATAAAAAACGAATATCATCACAAGACACTGGTAATGGCGAATTAATATCTACTTTACCTGGTATACCATCCAACAAATCCTTATTAGCATAAATGAATTTAGCAATATCTATTGGAGAATGCCCTTCTCCCGCAATTACAATTGGAGTAAATTCCTTATTGCGAATAGTAAAAATTGATTTTCTCACAGATTCTACATCTTCATATAATTTTTTATGAATTGATAGATATTGTTCGCTTATACATTTCCAATGTTTTTCATCATAGGTTGATAAACCAGTTGTTATCATACCTATTGCTTGCTCAAAGTCTTTGTTATTCTCATTTAATACTGCTACACACATATTTTGAATAGATTCAGGCAATTTTTCTTTCAGTACAGATAATGCTTTCGATGTTTGGCTGGTAACCAATACCGTTTTTCCCTGAGATAAAAAATGTCCTATTAAATTAGCAATTGTATGTGTTTTTCCAGTCCCAGGAGGTCCTTGAACCAATACTGCTTTGGCAGTTTCGATTCTTCTCGCTATTTCTAACTGCTCTTTATTAGACGCTTTGGATAAAAAAATATTCCTATCTTGCCCGTTAATTTCTGTGAAAGAAACATTTGAATTTTGTCCTTCGTCACTACTTGCTAATGTGTTCTTAGTGGAAGGATTAACCATTTCTACTAGTGGACCATACTCAATTCCATTTTCCTGGACATCGTCAATAATTTCAGCAATAACCCTTGCAACACCGGTACTTCGCCTTCTAATAAATAAAATAGGCTCCAAATAAACAGCATAGGGTTCCGATACTTGATGTACTTCATCTTCCGACAACACATAACTGATATCTTGTGATATCTGATGCACAGCACGCTTAATAAAAGATTCTACTCGTTCATCATCAAAAGGTTGATAATCCTCTTGTTCAAGCTCTGCCCCTATGGTTTTTAAAGTTTCTAAGTTCGTTTGATTTAATTCACGAATCACTTCGTCATTTAATGTAACTTGCGCTTCCGTATCTACTATCATCATAACGTTATTATCTGCATCAAATCGTAAATCCATGCGTTTCAATAGAACTGGAGCTTTTATCTGCGAGCTATTAACGGTAACCAGCATACCATTGCTACCAATCAATTCGTAAGTTTCTGGATCTCGATTAAATATATTGTAATACTGATAAAGTTCATTGAATAATCCTCGTACCGAATAATTTTTCCTCTCTAAAACCGCCCAAGCATCTCGCTCAACTTTCCATATGTTATACAGTTCCACACGATTTATATTGTCAGTAAAATTTTCTTCATCAATTTTTTCCATATATGAAATCGGTCTATCAAATTTATTCCATGATGAAGCAACCCATTTTTCTAAACCTCTAGGCAACTGTGGAGGCAAAACAGAGGATGGTTTCTCGACGCTGAGAAAAACCTTATTTCCTCTATCATCAAATTTGCTTTCTCCTTTACCAACAAGGATTACATATTCACTGTCTGGAATATCTTTTAGTATTATTTTCCACTCCAGCTGATTGATATGACTAGAAAGGTTCTTATCTTTTGTATATAAAGATGCATATAGCTTTTCAATGTATGTAAAAAGTGCAACTACTTTATCTTGATTGGTCAATTTCTTTTGCCGTCTATTGGAACTTTCTTTTTCAAGCTCCGAATCCTTAAAGCCTCTCATATCAGATGGCAAAACACATTGTTTCCGCTCAACTAAATTTTCCGCTCCAGTAACTGCAAGTTTTTCTCTTTCCATCTGATTAATCCCCTGTCTTTCAAAATTTTTATGATTCGCAGGCTTCGCTTTTTCTGTAAAAAGTTCCATTGTTCTCGTGTGATCTCGACTAGCTATAATGATTGTTTTCTCATGGTGTTCAGATGATTCTAAATCTTTAGCTACAGGTTTTATACCTTCCTGTTTTTCTTTTATATGCCATACGTATGCTTCGTCTCGATAACACATATTATTCAATGATTTCGAGCTGTATAATAAGGCATTAACTTTCTTTTTTTCTACTCCTACTTTTACAGCAATTTCTCTTCCCTTCAGTCCGTTGACACTATCCCTCAATATATCAAGTATTTTTTTTTCCAAGTCATTCATAACATACCCTCCAAAGTTACAACTACATCGCCTTAAACAAAATATATTATATGTCATATTTAAGATATTTACTTATATTTTTATACCTACGTTTGCATTTTTAGTGTTTACTATTAAGTGATAAAAACTAAACCAATTAAATCAAACTAGTAAAAAAACAAGCCTTGTCTTGAAGTCATTTTTTAAAACACCATTAATTTATACAACTTCCACAAACCATCCCCAGCGGCAATTCCTATTAGCAATCAAATTCATCCAAACAAAATGTTTTCTCAATATATAGCACTTTCAAGCATGTTTTCACAGTCATATATTGTCTACATGGTAGAATTATTGCTAAAAATAATAGTTACCATTATTCTAGAAAGGCATAAGGGACGTTCCTTTTTGGGAGCAAATTTAATATCTTGCTATAATATAAAGTACTAACCCATTGTCAATAAATTTTTCTCAGATGAGTCAAATTACGATTTTCCAGCTCATATTTTTATTTTTTATCATTCTTTCTAAATTATATGATCTCTTTGTATTCAATAGCATATTGCATACTTTCAATAAAATTATTTTACTTTTTTAAAGTCCCCCCTTTTCAAAACCACATATCGCAAAAAAACCCGCGAAATTCGCGGGTTCATTTTATTTCTAAAGCTAAATATTTAATTCTAAAAAACTTCTACATTTAATTGGTGGAGGTGAGGGGAGTCGAACCCCTGTCCAGAAGTATTGCTACAGAACTTTCTCCGAGTGCAGTCAATAATTTAAACTTCGCGCATTTGTCGCCTATTGACAAGCTCCGCATTTGCTAGCTCGATAACATTCCCCAAAAGTTCTCCGAGCATTGAACTTTCAAGTAGCCTACTGTGTGACGCCTTATCCCCGCCCGCAGGCTAGGAGAGGTAAGACGAGCAGCCTAAGCTGCTAATGCAAAATTATCTTCTGCGTTTAAACAGTTCCCACCGTATTGCAGGCAGATGGAACCCTGACTCGCTTATTAAGCCACAACTACCCCTGTCGAAACCAGTACACCCCCGTGTACTGTATAGTTAGATGTTACTCTATACTAAAGCTGATTGTATCATAAATAAATTAGCTATGCAAGAGGTGCCTAACTTTTATTACGCTCTTTCATAAAACGCTCTACTTCGCGTTTAGCATCACGCTCCGCCATATCTTGGCGTTTATCATGAAGTTTTTTACCTGTTGCTAACCCTAAGGCCACTTTAACTTTACCGCGCACAAAATATAATTTTAAAGGAACTAAAGTAAAACCTTTTTCTTTTATTTTCCCCATTAATTTATCTAACTCGGCACGATGCATTAATAATTTCCGTCTTCTTAGCGGTTCATGGTTAAATATATTGCCTTGTTCATAGGGACTGATATGCATCCCCTCAATATACAACTCATTATAGCGATCAAATTGCGCATAGCAATCCTTTAAATTGGCCTTACCCGCGCGCAATGCTTTAACCTCTGTACCCGTAAGTGCTATTCCGGCTTCAAAGACTTCATGGATATGATAGTCATGCCTTGCTTTTCTATTTTCAGCAATAACTTTAATCCCCTGTTCTTTCAAGCAAATCACCTACCTCTTGTTCTTTTTACTTTTAACTGGTTTTCCCCCAGCTGGCTTACGATTAGATGTTTTGCTAGCACCTTTTGCTGTGGACTTTTTCACAGTCGTTTCAGTGCTTTTAGCGTTTCTATTTGGTTTGCTAGTTGTTTCGGGACTATCTTGGCGTTTTTCACTGGAAAATCTACTACGACTCGTCCGTTTGGCTCCAGTTTCTTCACTGAAATAAGGATTATCAAACCCATCTTTCGACTCACGCGCCTCAGGCTTTTTGATAAATTTATCCATACTGCCTTTATTTTTCGGGCTGGATTTTGGCGTTTCCCAACCACTAGCTTTTTCAGATTTTTTACGTTTATCAATTGCAGTTGGCTTATCTTTTGCTTTAGTTTTAGTAGGATAAGCTTGACGTTTTTCAGAGTTTGTAGCAGATTCATCATTGCGAGAAGTGCGACTTTCTTTGCGAGCTTCTATTGCCGCTGTTTTTTTCTTGCCTTTTTTCTTGGCCGCTGCTTTACCTGCTGCCAACAACATTTTTTCCCGATTTCCCGTTGGCGAATTAGCTTTTAAAATTAATTTATCTTCTAAACTCGTCCCAGCTAATACAAAATCTATATTGCGTTCTTTAACATTTACTTGTAAAACTTCAATCCGTACTTTATCACCCAAGCGATAACTATTTTTCAAACGCTCGCCAATTAAAGCATAACGTTCTTCAACATAAATATAGTAGTCATCTAGCAACGCGCCCATATGCACTAAGCCTTCTACACCATTATCCAACTCCACAAAAAAGCCAAATGGAGTTACTGAAGAAATCGTGCCTTCAAACTCTTCACCAATACGATCATACATATATTCTGCTTTTTTATAGTCAACGGTCATGCGTTCCGCTTCTGCCGCCACCCGTTCTTGCAAAGACGCCCTCTCTGCAATTTCAGGTAAAACTTGGCTATAATGCAGCATTTGTTTTTCTGGTAACTGACGACGATATTTAAAGGATTCGCGCAAAAGTCTATGTATCATTAAATCGGGATAACGTCGAATCGGGGAGGTAAAATGCGTATAAAATTCTGCGGCCAAACCAAAATGACCTAAGTTTTCCACTTGATATTTTGCTTGTTTTAAAGAACGTAACATTACGGTAGATAGCAACCTAGCTTCTGGTTTTTCTTCCGCCGCTTTTAGCGCTTGTTGCATAGCTTTCGGGGTTACATTTTCCTGATATTCTAATTTGATGTTAAAGTTATATAACAGTTTTTTCAGAGCAAAAATCTTTTCTTCATCAGGCAATTCATGCACCCGATAAATACTTGGAAAATTTAATTTGCTTAAATGTTCTGACACTGTTTCATTGGCCACAAGCATAAATTCCTCGACAATGCTCTCGGCAATCGAGCGAACTCTTTGCACTATATCAATTGGTTTTCCATCTTTATCGAGCTTTACTTTTTGTTCAGGGAAATTAAAATCAACTGCGCCCCGCAACATTCTTTTATCGCGTAAAACTTGGCACAATTCCCGCATTTTCAACAATTCCGGATAAATTTCTTGATAAGCTGCTTGATCAATTTCTTCATTTTCTAAGAGCTTGCGCACTGCTGTATATGTTAAGCGTTGTTTTACATTAATTAAGGCTGGAAACACTTCATAATTTACAACTTGGCCTTGTGGATCAATTTGCATTTCA
Organism: Succinispira mobilis DSM 6222; assembly: GCF_000384135.1. Lineage (NCBI taxonomy): Bacteria > Bacillati > Bacillota > Negativicutes > Acidaminococcales > Acidaminococcaceae > Succinispira > Succinispira mobilis. Next base: position 559,247 of record NZ_KB913028.1, on the reverse strand, counting down.
CAAGCCATAGCTAAACGGTCTACCCCCGCATTAAGACTACAAATTCCATTAGATAGTTGCACTGGTAACATTGGTAGCACTCTATCAACTAAATATACACTAGTAGCCCGTTCCCGCGCTTCCAAGTCAATTGGACTTCCTGCGGGCACATAGTAACTAACATCGGCAATATATACACCTAATTTATAGTTGCCATTCGCTTGTTTTTCTACTAAAACAGCATCATCTAAGTCTCTAGCATCCTCACCATCAATCGTTACAATCGGCAAGTGTCTTAAATCACGGCGCCCATGATGTTCGCTTTCGCTAACTTCCTTAGGAACATTTTTAGCCGCTTGCAAAATATTTTCCGGGAAATTTATTGGCAACCCTTGTTGGCGAATAATCGATAAAATCTCAATATCTTTATCGTCACTATTGCCCAAAACTTCTATTACACGACCTTCAGCATTTTTTCCTGCTTCTGGCCACTTTATAACCTGAACCACAACTTTTTGCCCATGTACCGCTTGGTTAAAGTGTTTTTTTGCAACAAACACGTCGCCTAGTATTCGTTTACTATCTGGCAAAACAAAAGCATATGCCCCAGAAATAATAAATGTGCCCACAATTTTATCATTAGCGCGCTCTAAAATGCTTACAATTTCCCCTTCTGGTTTTTTGCCCACAATATTACTTATTAAGCGAATTAATACTTTATCGCCATTCATTGCCGTATTCATTGCATTGGCGGGAATAAAAACATCGGAGGTAATCTTGCTTTTATCATCTAAAATCACAAAGCCAAAACCTTTGGCATTGCTCTCAATTTTCCCTATTAATAAAGCCTCTTTATTTTTTTTATTTAAAGTAACTAAGCCCTTTTTAGTAGGTTTAATCCGCTGTTGTTTTTCAAGTGTGCGCATTAACTGCCAAAATTCTTCTAAGCTTTCACCTTTTATTTTTAACTCTCTCGCTAAATCTTCTGGATATTTCTCTTTGCCATCCAAAGCTGCTAATATTTTTTCTAACATTATTCTGCACCTAACATAACTTTTGCCGTGCCCTGTGCCACTAACACATTTTCTTGCACTTGGTAAAGTTTGCCTTCCATTTCATATAAATTTGCCTTATGTTTACTCACTGTTGCTTCCACACGCAGTTGTGCCCCGATTTTCACAGGTTTGCGATACCGCACCTCTAGTTTAGCCGTAAATGCTGCTGCGCGGCCAGTTAAATGCAATACGTAATTAACCATGACTTCATCTAATAGCGTGGCGATAATTCCACCATGTAGCATTTCGTCATAACTTTGGTAATTGGAGCTAGGTGTAAACAAAGCCTGATATTTTCCTTCATTTTCCACAAACTTTAACTTCAAGCCAATTTCATTGTCCTTACCACAGGCAAAACAATTGTTATATTCACGTACACTCACTCACATCCGCCTCCAAAAAATCGAGTATTTGCTCTGCTACATACTCCCGTTCCTTATCTAAGACCAGCATGTGTCCTGACTTTTCTAACCACATTAATTTTTTATAGTCGCTTGCCAAATGGCTATATATATAATTTGCGCTTTCAGGCTTAATGGTATGCTCTCTAATTGATTGACCAATTAAACACGGCGTCGTAATCTCTGGCAAGAGTTTTTTCACTACTTTTACCAATTTCAAGACTTGCGTTAAGCCGCGCAAAGGTATCTTATCATAACCGATACTGTATTCGGCCTCAAATTTACGGCTTTTTTTGCTAATATAATTATTGAGAATTCTGTATAGACCCAAAAAAGGCACTCTTTTGTCTTTGATAAATATTGGTGCTGATAATGAAACTACTTTGGCAATTGGCAATTTATGTGCTAATTGCAACGCCAACAGACCACCTAAAGAAATCCCCACAACATTAACTTCATAACATAACTCCCGTAATATATAGTAAGCATCTTCTACGGCACTTGTCCATTCTTGATGGCGCACACAGTTTAAATCCTCAACTCTAGTGCCATGTCCCGGTAGTCTTACGGATAATACAGTAAAATTATTTTCATGTAAATAATCTGCTAACAACTTCATTTCTGCCGGCGAACCCGTGAAGGTATGTATTAACAATACACCTCGCTTGCCCGCCGATAATAGGTAGGGTTCAGCTCCCTTTTCTATACCCAAAAGTACATCATCTCCTTTAAATATAAACAATCTATAAACATTATATCATTTTATCCCCAATAAAAAAAGCAAGAGGACAAATGCCTCTTGCTAATTTCACATTTAGTTAAGTTTATTTAAATAAATGTGTTAATACTCCACCATATTGTGCAATTACTGGTGCAAATACCAATGACACGATAGTCATAAGTTTTACTAAAATATTCATTGCTGGACCTGAAGTATCTTTAAATGGGTCACCAACAGTATCCCCAACAACTGCCGCTTTATGCGCGTTGCTACCTTTACCGCCATGTGCACCTGATTCAATATATTTTTTCGCATTATCCCAAGCACCACCGGCATTAGCCATCAAAATAGCTACAAGTACGCCAGCTGCTAAAGCGCCGCCAAGCATACCACCTAGTGCTTCTGCGCCAAATAACATACCCATTACAAGTGGTGCAGCAATCGCCAAAATACCTGGCAACATCATTTCATGAAGTGCTGCTGCCGTAGAAATATCTACGCATTTACGGTAATCTGGAGTACCTTTACCTTCTAATAGACCTGGAATTTCTCTAAATTGTCTACGAACTTCTTCAATCATTTCAAATGCGGCTTTACCTACAGATTCCATAGTCATAGCCCCAAATACAAATGGAAGCGTTGCGCCAATAAATAAACCCACAAGTGTTAATGGATTTAATAAGTCAATTGTATTTAAACCAACGATTTGTGCATAAGAAGCAAATAATGCTAGTGCAGTAAGTGCTGCTGAACCAATCGCAAAACCTTTACCAATAGCCGCTGTAGTGTTACCTACAGAGTCAAGTTTATCAGTGATTTCCCGTACTGATGGAGGCAATTCTGACATTTCAGCGATCCCGCCTGCATTATCAGCAATTGGACCATAAGCATCAACCGCAACAGTAAGACCAGTTGTAGACAACATCCCTACTGCAGCTAGAGCAATACCAAATAGACCCATACCTACGTCTTGTGCGCCACCCATAGCGAAGAAAGAAATCAAAACCCCAGCACAAATACATACCATTGGCCATAAAGTTGAATACATCCCTACAGCTAAACCTGAAATAATTGTCGTTGCTGGACCAGTTTCAGATTGTTGGGCAATTTTCTTAACATATCCATAATCGCCAGAAGTATAGATCTCAGTAATTTTACCAATCATCATACCCACTACTAAACCAGCTGCGATTGCGTAAAATGCTTTGAAATCACCAAAAATTGTAGTACTCAAATATGCAGCAGCGGCAATTACTAGCGTACCGCCAATATAAGTTCCCATATTTAAAGCTTGTTGTGGATTGCTAGTTTTCATGTTTCTAGCAAAAACAATACCAATTACAGAGGCTACGATCCCAGCTGCTACTAGTGCAAATGTGAAAATTGCACCTTCGCCACCTTTATATACAATTGCACCTAAAGTAAGTGCAGAAATAATCGCACCAACATAAGATTCAAATAAGTCAGCACCCATACCCGCAACGTCACCTACGTTATCACCTACGTTATCGGCAATAACTGCTGGGTTACGAGGATCGTCTTCAGGGATACCAGCTTCAACTTTACCTACAAGGTCAGCACCTACGTCAGCAGCTTTAGTATAAATACCGCCACCTACACGGGCAAACAAGGCAATTGAGCTTGCACCTAAACCAAAACCAGTGATAATATTTGTATCACCTTTAAATACCATAAAAGCAATAGCTAAACCTAAAATACCTAAACCTACTACGGCAAGACCCATTACTGCCCCACCAGAGAAAGCGATTTTTAAAGCTTCGCTCATCCCATGTCTAGCTGCTTCTGCAGTACGCACGTTAGCAATAGTTGCCACTCGCATACCAAAATAACCAGCCAAAATTGAAAAAATAGCTCCTGCTACGAAACATACTGCTGTTTCAAAACCAATAAATCCGGCAATAATTGCCGCAACTACTGCTACAAACACGAATAAATATTTATATTCGCGATTCAAAAAGGCCATAGACCCTTCAGAGATGTAGCCAGCAATTTCTTGCATACGCGCATTACCTGCACTTGCACGGCTAATAGCTAAATCCAATAAATAAGCTACAATAAGTGCTACTAGGCCGATGGCCATAGCTAAAAATAAAAAATTACCCAAAATTATTACTCCTTTCAAACTTGTTTTTTAAAAATTAAAAGCTTAATTAACATGTAATCAAGCTGCTTAAACAATTAACTAGTGATTTTTGCCAATAATAGTGTTACGAGCCCAAACAGCGAACCAGTAATCATCGTTACTCGTGCCAACATAGCATCACTGCTTTTTGCTTTACCAGTAAAAAGTCCTTCGCTCCCACCACCTAAGGCCCCAGCTAAACCTGAACTTTTGCCAGATTGTAAAACTACCGAAATTATCAAAATTACAGCCAGTATAGCATCTAATATCATTAAAGCGGTTTCCACGCAAATCCCTCCCTACTACTCATACCTTTATATTTTAACACATCAAGTCAAGCCTTACAATTAACTTTATGGTGTTTTTATGCTTTTTTAGAGCTTTTTCTGTAATAAATTTAACAAAAATTTTTTTATCTCAGCTCATAAACTTTATCAACAAGTTTTACCCATATTATCCACAGTGTTATCCACATTTTTTTGTATTTTTTTGTTGTTTCTGCTTTTTTCCTATTGTGCATAACTTTTATGCTTTATTATTTAGCTGTTTTCTGCTAAGTGCTTAAGAGCCTAACGCTAATATCTTAGCCAGCTTCAACTAATTAACAACTTAATTAAGTTTAATTTTTCTTGCTGCCAGCAATTTTTTCTAAAAAACGGCTGTAGCTATTTTTTCACCCTAATTTAAATTTAGGAATTTTTCTCTAAGGGTTGTAAATAATCAAAAAGGTCCTCGATAGCTAAGTTTGAGGTACCTGCTAAATTAAACAGCGGCTCTATAATATATATTGTGTGCTAGGGAAATTTTCTGCATATCACAGCATATTTTTTATAGAAAAATGAGCATGATCTTGAAAAATCCTTTCTGATAAAGTTGCGAAATCGCTCAAAGGTGGATTTTCAAATCATGCTCAATAAAAATAATTATACACAAAAATTCCTAGGACTGAAATAGTACTGGAATATGTCGTTATAACAAAAATTCAATGGCGATTCAATGAAACTTAAAGCTTCATTGAATCGCCTATAATATCCCTTATCTGCCCTTATTGTGCTGCAAAAACTTTAATCTTTTTTGCCTAATTAGATAATATTATAAAAAACTTTTAAACCACGGTATTCCGCCACACTACCAAGTTCTTCTTCAATTCTTAGTAATTGGTTATATTTAGCTACACGATCCGTACGTGCTGGGGCGCCAGTTTTTATTTGACCAGCATTTAAAGCTACGGCAATATCGGCAATTGTAGTATCTTCAGTTTCACCTGAGCGATGTGAAATAATACAAGTATATCCTGCCCGTTTCGCCATTTCAATCGCATTAAAAGTTTCCGTAATGCTACCGATTTGGTTAACTTTAATTAAAATTGCATTAGCAGTTTCTTTTTCAATCCCTGTGCTCAAGCGCTCTACGTTAGTTACAAACAAATCATCGCCCACAAGTTGTACACATTTACCTAATTTTTCTGTAAGCAACTTCCAGCCTGCCCAATCATCTTCGGCTAAACCATCTTCAATCGATACAATTGGATACTTATTAACTAACATTTCATAGTAAGCTACCATTTCTTCAGAAGTTTTAACCACGCCTTCGCCTTCTAAATGATATTTACCATCTTTATATATTTCTGTCGCCGCTACATCTAAGGCAATCATAATGTCTTTGCCTGCCACATAACCTGCTTTTTCTGTAGCTTCTAAAATAACTTTAATCGCATCTTCATTAGACGCTAAGTTTGGTGCAAAGCCACCTTCATCACCAATAGCGGTGCTCAAACCTTTAGATTTTAAAACGCTTTTTAATTGATGATATATTTCAGTATTCATGCGTAAAGCTTCGCGGAAACTAGTTGCGCCCACGGGCATAATCATAAATTCTTGAATATCCACATTATTATCAGCATGCTCGCCACCATTTAGAATGTTCATCATAGGCACTGGTAATTCTTTAGCATTAACGCCACCTAAATATTTATATAAAGGTAATTTCAAAGCTTTAGCTGCAGCTTTAGCTACGGCCATCGATACGCCTAAAATTGCATTAGCCCCAAGTTTACTTTTATTAGGCGTGCCGTCAAGTGCCAACATTAAATTATCAATTTCCACTTGTGCTGTTGCATCTAAACCCACGATTTCTGGAGCAATTACTTCATTGACATTTTTTACAGCTTGTAATACGCCTTTGCCCAAATATCTCGCTTTATCGCCATCACGCAATTCTACCGCTTCATAAGCTCCAGTAGACGCTCCTGAAGGAACTTGAGCGCGTCCGAAAGTGCCATCTTCTAAAGTTACATCTACTTCTACTGTTGGATTACCGCGTGAATCTAAAATCTCTCTTGCATATACATCAATAATCATACTCACTGTTACCACATCTCCTAAACTTATTTTAATAAACTTGTACCGCTCATTTCTGCTGGCTGCTCTAAAGACAATAGTTGTAAAATCGTCGGGGCGATATCAGCTAAACTGCCCGTTCTTTGCGTATCTAACTGCAACTGTTCCCGACTTAACAAAAGCAACCTTACTTGATTGCTAGTATGCGCTGTATAGGGCTGTCTAGTTTGTTCATCTTGCATATATTCTAAGTTGCCATGATCCGCGGTAATTAAAATTTTATAATCAGCCGCTAACAATTTCTCAACTACTTCGCCCACACAAGCATCTACAGCTTGCATCGCTTGAATACCTGCTTGATAATTACCTGTATGCCCCACCATATCCGCGTTAGCAAAATTCAAAATTATTGTATCATAATTTTTCGCTTGTACCAACTCTATTAAGCGCTCTTTCACTTGATAAGCACTCATTTCTGGCTGCAAATCATAAGTCGCAACTTTAGGTGAAGCAATTAAAACTCGCTCTTCAAGCGGATTAGGTGCTTCCACGCCGCCGTTAAAAAAGAAGGTAACATGCGCATATTTTTCTGTTTCCGCAATTCGCAGTTGCGTTTTTCCAGCTTTAGCTAATACCTCACCTAGGGTATTAGTTAAATTCTGTTGCGCATAAGCCACGGGGGCACAAATAGTTTTATCATATTCTGTCATACACACAAAATTCAAATCGCCAATTAACTGACGTTTAAAACCTATAAATTCCGGATCAATTAAGGCCCGCGTAATTTGTCGCGCCCGATCAGGTCTAAAGTTAAAGAAAATCACACTATCACCGCTAGTAATGCCCTGCGTAGTTGCTGGTGCTATTACACAAGGTTTCACAAACTCATCATAGATTTGTTGCTCATAAGCAGCTTGCACTGCGTCTACGGCAGTTGCATAAGCTGGAGCGGAACCTGTAAGCGCCTGATAAGCGAGCTCTACCCGTTCATGACGTTGATCGCGATCCATCGCATAATAACGTCCTGCCACCGAAGCTATCGCTCCGACACCTATTTCCGCTATATGCGCCTCTAAATCTTGCACAAAACCTAGACCACTTTGTGGGGGCACATCCCGCCCATCTAAAAAAGCATGGATATATACTTTAGGCACTTGCATTTGCTTAGCTAATTTTAATAAAGCATATAAATGCGTATTATGACTATGAACCCCACCATCTGATAACAAACCCATTATGTGTAGCGCTCGGCCTTTATCCACAGCACTTTGCATCGCTTGGCGCAATTGTGGATTTTGATAAAACCCACCTTCGCGAATATCCTTAGAGATCCGCGTCAATTCTTGGTAAACAACACGCCCAGCCCCAATATTTAAATGTCCGACCTCGGAGTTACCCATTTGCCCCTCTGGTAACCCCACTGCTTCTCCAGAACAATTTAACAAAACTTGTGGATATTGCGCCTGCCAAGCTGTTAAATTCGGTGTAGAGGCATTGTCTACAGCATTATAAGCATAGGACTTACCTACACCCCAGCCATCTAAAATCAATAATGCCACTTTTGCTGCCATATTTTAGTACCTCACAATATTCGCAAAGCTTTCAGCTTGCAAACTCGCACCACCTACTAAAGCGCCGTCAATATCAGCCGCCGCCATTAATTCGGCAATATTTTTTTCATTAACACTACCACCATACAAAATGCGGATATTCCGACTGGCAATTTCACCACAGTTATTTAAGAGATAGGTCCGAATAAAACTAGCAACTTGCGCTGCTTGCTCAGCCGTCGCTGTTTTGCCTGTACCTATTGCCCAAACTGGCTCATAGGCAATTACCATATCTAAAAGTTTACTACTATCTAAATTAGCTAAAGCCGTTTGCAATTGCGCCGTAATCACTGCTTCAGTTTGTCCAGCCTCACGTTCAGCTAAAGTTTCGCCTACACAAAGTACTGGTTTTAAGGAGTAATTTAAGGCCGTTTGCAATTTTTTAGCAATTGTTTCTAAATTTTCCCCAAAAATATGGCGTCGCTCTGAATGTCCAAGTAACACATACTCACAGCCAATATCTTGGAGCATTTTCCCAGAAATTTCACCCGTAAATGCACCTTCTTGCGCCCAATGCATATTTTGCGCTCCATAACCCACATGTTTGCCATCAATCGCATCGGCAATATTTTCTAAAGCTGTAAACGGTGGGAAAATTACTACCTCTGCTAAAGCACCATTAGTCAATTGCACAATTTCTTTCGCTAATTGTACACCCTCAGTTACCGTTTTATGCATTTTCCAATTCCCAGCTATCAAAGGTTTGCGAATTTCATCTAAACAATCTATTCCAGGTAAAATTTTGCCTTCTAAATATTCTAAAGATGCGCCGCCACCAGTGGAAATATGCGTTATTTGTTCAGCTAAACCTAATTTTTCAATGGCCGCAACGGAGTCACCGCCACCAACAATGCTAATTGCCCCCGAACCAGCTACCGCATGCGCTACAGCTTCGGTACCACCACAGAAAGCTTCCATTTCAAACACACCCATTGGCCCATTCCAAACAACCAACCGCATACCTTCTAAGGCTTTTGCGAACAATTCCCGACTTTGTGGCCCAATATCTAAGGCCATCCAGTCTTGAGGAATTTCGCCAATAGCACAAGCATGGTGTTGCGCTTCGGCACTAAAGCAATCAGCTACAATCATATCTACTGGCAAATATAGTTTTACGCCTTTAGCTTGGGCTTTGCTAATTAGTGTTTTAGCTAATTCATATTTATCTTCTTCTACCAAAGAACGACCCATTTTAAAGCCTTCAGCGGCTAAAAAAGTATTGGCCATGCCGCCACCAATAACTAGTACATCCACTTTATCTAATAGGTTTTCAATAACCCCAATTTTATCGGAAACTTTCGCCCCACCAATTATCGCCGCAAAAGGTCGTTGTGGATTCGCTACTGCCCCACCAACAAATTGAATTTCTTTCTCTAATAATAGTCCCGCTACACTTGGTAAAAAATGAGCGACTCCTTCCGTAGAGGCATGCGCCCGATGGGATACGCCAAAACCATCATTAACATAAATATCTGCTAAAGTTGCTAAATCCTCGGCAAATTCCCAATCATTTTCTTCTTCTTCTGGGTGGAATCTTAAATTCTCGAGCATTAAAATATCGCCTGCAACCATTTTGCCTGCTAACTCTTGCACTCTTTCGCCTAGGCAATCAGATGCAAAAGTTACTGGACGACCTATTTTAATTTCTAAATGTTTGGCAATTGGCGCTAAACTATATTTTAATTGAACTTTACCTTTAGGACGACCTAAATGTGAAATCAAAATAACACTTGCACCTTGTTCTAACAAATAGTTGATTGTGGGAATTGAAGCCACAATCCGCGTATCATCTGTAATTTGTTCATGCTCATCCATCGGCACATTATAATCAACCCTCATTAAAACCCGTTTACCCGTAACATTAATATCCCGAATCGACTTTTTATTCATAATTCCATCCCTTCAAAATTCTCTCTATCTTTATAGTTTCTTATAAGCTAACTAGTAACTACGCCAAAATAGCTTAGCTGTACATAATTTTTTTCAAAAAAGGAACCACCTTAAAGTAACTATCTTCACATTTGGTATTATTTAGCCAATAACTATCTACACCATATAATGCAGATAGTTATTGGCTAGGGAGTTCTAGTTACTCCCTATACCAATATAATTAATTTATCTTGTGAATTAAGCTATAGTTTAAGATGGTCTAAAATTACAAATTCCTACAAATTAGTTGCTACTACTTAGATTAGATACCTTTTTTAGCCATGTAAATAATTAGGTCATTTACGCGGTTAGAATAGCCCCACTCATTATCATACCAAGCTACCACTTTAGCCATGTTGCCAACAACCATTGTTGATAACCCGTCCACGATTGAACTAAGTGGGCAACCATTATAATCATGGGACACTAGTGGTTCTTCGCTAAAGCCCATAACTCCAGCAAGTTCGCCTTCGCTAGCCGCTTTTAGCTTCGCATTAATTTCTTCAGCTGTAGCTGGTTTTTCTAAAGTTACAGTCAAATCTGTGATTGATACATTAGGCGTAGGTACCCGCATCGCAAAACCATTTAATTTACCCTTTAACTCTGGCAATACCAAAGCAACAGCTTTTGCGGCACCAGTTGTAGTCGGAATAATTGACATGCCCGCAGCACGCGCTCTACGTAAATCTTTGTGTGGTAAATCTAAAATATTTTGATCATTTGTGTAAGAATGCACTGTGGTCATCAAACCACTTACAATGCCAAAATTATCTTGTAATACTTTTGCAAATGGTGCTAAACAGTTAGTTGTACAAGAAGCATTAGAAATAATATGATGTTTAGCCGCATCATATTTTTCATGATTTACACCCATTACAATTGTGATATCTTCACCTTTGGCAGGCGCAGAAATAATAACTTTTTTGGCACCAGCTTGGATATGTGCTTGTGCTTTTTCAGCTTCTGTAAATCTACCTGTAGACTCAACAACAACTTCTACACCAAGCTCAGCCCAAGGCAAGTTTGCTGGATTAGTTTGAGCCAACACTTTAATTTTTTTATCATTTACGCAAATATAGTCACCCTCAACAGTCACTTTCGCATCTAAAACTCCATGTACAGAATCATATTTTAACAAATGCGCCAAAGTTTTTGCATCTGTCAAATCATTTACAGCTACGATGTCTAGTTCTGGATTTCCAATTGCTGCTCTAAATACATTACGTCCAATTCTACCGAAACCATTAATCCCAACTTTTGTTGCCATTTTAAAAACCCTCCAGTTTACATTTTCATAATATTTTATAGATATGCAACTATTTATCTTGATTTTTACCTGCATACATTATAACATATGTTACATTCCCTCGCTACTTTATTTGCAAGTAATTTTACACTTGCAAATCCAAGTTGTTTTAGCCTTGTTAGCCATTATATTTGTTTTTGCAAGTTTTTTCTTGTTATGCTAAGCTTTTCAATTCTAAATCAGTTTTTACTTAATAAACAACCATTATTGCTGATTTTTCAAATTTTAATTGCGATTTACTGGCAACACAGTTTATCCGTTTAATATTAACAGTGTTTTAACTAAAAAAGCTACTAACCTAAAAATTTCACTATCCATATCTAATTGCCTTATAATTTCAGCTTTATCTTACATCTGCAAATATTTGTATTTTTAGCTATTTTCAAGGATAAAATTACATTAGCTCAGCTTTTGCTTAATATTCAAACAAAACCATCGATATATTGTATATAAGTCATCTACTTAACAATTAAATTTTACATACAAGGAGTGAATTTCATGCAAATAACACCAAATTCACAAAACCCCACCACTACAAGTAACTTAAACATCGAAAAAAAAGCTGTCAGCATTACCAAAGAGACCAATGTTAGTATTAAAATCAACGGTGATTCGCCTGCCGCCGTAGTTTCCTTAGGCGAATCCTCTCCGCCTGCCACTGCTTATGCTAAGCCAGAGGTGAAAAAAGGCTTGGACGAAGAAAAAATTCGTGAGCTTAAAGCCCAAATGGAAGAGAGTACTAAAAATGTAACAGCAATGTTTCAAAAAGTGCTCGATGATTCACTCGGACAGGGTTTACAAGTTACGCTAGCTAATCTTAGTGAGTTGGATTTTTCCCAAGGAAAAATTATGTATCAAGGCAAAGAAATTGTCGTAGATGCCGAAACCAAAGCTCAGGCTGAAGCCGCAATTAGCGACACTGGTTTTTACGGCATCGAAAATACCGCCCAACGCGCCTTAGAATTTGCTAAAGCCCTATCGGGAGATAACCCAGAAAAAGCCGCCCTTTTAAAAGATGCTGTGATAAAAGCCTATGAACAAGTTAATGAAATGTTTGGCGGTAAACTTCCCGAAATAACCGAAAAAACTCATGCTCGCACCTTAGAATTATTTGACGCTTGGGGTAAAAACGATTCTGAAGACACCGAAACAGTCGCTAATAATACCAGTATTGAAATTTCTATCAGTGAAAAAACTAGTATTACCGCTAGCAGTTTAAATATTAGTGCTGAAACTACTAACAGCACAGACATCAGCTAAGCAAACTTAGACAAAACTAGTTTTACCACTTTAGCTAATTAAAACTAAAAACTAATATTCTCCTAGTTTTTCTGACCCCAATAATTTGGCAGACAACTTTTCCCGAAAATTTTTAAGCTGTTTTTCCTATTAATATAATAGGGGTTGCTCATTGGTTGAACCAGTCGACCACTAAGGCACCGTACGTAACATGCGTTGTACCAAGCTTCAATAACTTAAGCACCATATTTTATGGATCTTTTGCCGCTATCTGCAAATCCAATGATATGCACAATATATTCAAACTAACTAAAAAGCCGTCTGAGCTAGCCAATGCTAGCCTAGACGGCTTTTCAATTTTACTGGCAATTATTGCCAGTTTTTTCTTTTTGGTTTTAACCAAGCTAATTTTGTCAACCTTAGCCAATACCTTTATCAGCTAAGTGCGCCTTATAAGACTATCCAAACAAAACATATCCGACAAAAATCAACTAGTTAGTCTATCTAACTGTAATACTAAAACTATTGCGCAGTTTTCCTTAGTGCCGTAACAATTCTTCGCCAATTTTTGATTTTTGTTCAATCACTTGAATAGTGCTATCAATTTTCGCAAATATCTGTTTTGATAGGCCGTCAACTCTGGCAACTAACTGACGCGCTAAATTACTATCGCCCGCCTTGATCGCCTCAATAACTTCCCCGCCTAAACTATGCAATTCATCATGTACGGCATCAATTGAGTGCCACTCTTTTTTTACCGCCGGATCTTCAATCGTTATCGCATGATAAAAATGCCCAAACGCGCATCGTTTAGAATCTGTCTGTAATGGCACCGTTTTCATATCGGCAACCATTGTCTTAAGCTTAGTTATCCAAGCCCGATGTGCTTCCTTAGCTTTAGCTAAATTTTGCAAAAGCTCTACATTCGAAATAGCGTGCACACTCCCATTAAGCGCTACAAACATATCTTTTACAAAACCACTCAATTCTGTATCTATCTTCGAAATATATTCTGCATTTTCACGACTTTGGACTGCGTCGCGGTGAATGTCTCTAGTTACTGTCGTAAGTTTTTCAGCATCACTGGCTGACAAGTTCATAGCTTGATTTACTTGATTGGCCGCTTCCTTAACTTGAACCAATAATTCTGCCACACCCTCAACATCTTGTACTGTATTTTTCAACATCGCCACATTTTCTTGAACTGTCCCAGAGACATTATCTAATTTTTCATTCATCAATTGCGTAGAATTTAAGGTTTCTTGCAAGCTATCTTTCCCGGCCTGAGCCGCTAGTTGAATATTCCCGACAAAGCCCCGCATATCTTGCAAACTACCTTTAGTGCTGTCCGCCAACTTGCGAATTTCTTCAGCTACTACGGCAAAACCTCTGCCCATCTCGCCAGCTCGTGCCGCCTCAATCGAAGCATTTAGCGCTAACAAATTAGTTTGTTCGGCAATTGCTGCCACCCCATTAACAATATCACTGATATGAGCCGTCATGGCTGTTAATTCTTCAAATTGTTTACTTAGTTTTTGAGTATCACCGACAACAGCTTCTTTAAGTTGATCAATCTCGGTTATTTGAATAATACTTTGATCATTTTTGGCAATTAAATCACTAGAATCCTTCGACAAATGTACCATTTTATTGGATGTTTGCTCAATAGTTTCGTTTACATCATTCATGCTTGCTGTTATTTGCTCAACCACCGCCAAATTAGACTCGCTTAATAAGGATAATTGCTCGGAAAAATCTGCCAATGACTCTGCCGAATGCTTCATGCGCACGTCAAAATCACTCAAAGAAGATACCGCGCCCAACATCCCATTACTCACCTTAGACATCTTAGATTCATTGTTAAACAATCGTTCGAATTGATTTAAAATCCGTTGATGTAAAGGATTCTCTACTTTTAAGCCTACTAATGAAGCCTCTTGTCCTTGCATTTTGGCATCTACAATTTTCAAAATATCTATAACTTCACTGCAACCGGTTTGTTTTCTAAAAAAATTAACCATATACTCCACCTCTTAAAGATAAACTCTTTATTTTTTAGTTTACTGTTTAACATATGCTTTGTCAACGGATAATTTTTATTAATTAACTTTTATCTTCAAATACAATAGGATTACTAGCAGTTTAGTAAACTATTGTATAAAATAAAAAACAAGC
>NZ_KB913028.1:231850-239350 GCF_000384135.1 Succinispira mobilis DSM 6222 | reverse complement strand
GGCAAATCCGTAAACTTTAAACCTGAGGCGTGATGACGAGCAAGCAGAGATGCGAGTGAAGTTGCTGACCCCACACTGTCAAGAAAAGCTTCTAGCGAGACAAGTGCCGCCCGTACCGTAAACCGACACAGGTAGGCGGGTAGAGAATACTAAGGTGCGCGGGAGAACCCTCGTTAAGGAACTCGGCAAAATGTACCCGTAACTTCGGGAGAAGGGTAGCCATAAGAGTAAAAGTCAGAAACGACTTAAGCTTAACGTGGTCGCAGAGAAGAGGCCCAAGCGACTGTTTACCAAAAACACAGGTGCCTGCAAAAGCGAAAGCTGAAGTATAGGTGCTGACACCTGCCCAGTGCTGGAAGGTTAAGGAAGGATGTTCGAGTAATCAAAGCATTTGACCGAAGCCCCAGTGAACGGCGGCCGTAACTATAACGGTCCTAAGGTAGCGAAATTCCTTGTCGGGTAAGTTCCGACCCGCACGAAAGGTGTAACGATTTGGGCACTGTCTCAACGAGGGACCCGGTGAAATTGAAATACCTGTGAAGATGCAGGTTACCCGCGACTGGACAGAAAGACCCCATGGAGCTTTACTGTAACCTGACATTGAGTTTTGATACATTATGTACAGGATAGGTGGGAGTCAGAGATGTATGCACGCCAGTGTGTACGGAGACGACGTTGGGATACCACCCTTAATGTATCGGAATTCTAACTGAAAGAGTAACGACCTTCAGGACAGTGTCAGGCGGGCAGTTTGACTGGGGCGGTCGCCTCCTAAAAAGTAACGGAGGCGCCCAAAGGTTCCCTCAGCGCGGTCAGAAATCGCGCGAAGAGTGTAAAGGCAGAAGGGAGCTTAACTGCAAGACAGACAAGTCGAGCAGGTACGAAAGTAGGGCTTAGTGATCCGGTGGTACCGAGTGGAAGGGCCATCGCTCAACGGATAAAAGCTACCCTGGGGATAACAGGCTAATCTCTCCCAAGAGTCCATATCGACGGGGAGGTTTGGCACCTCGATGTCGGCTCATCACATCCTGGGGCTGTAGTCGGTCCCAAGGGTTGGGCTGTTCGCCCATTAAAGTGGTACGTGAGCTGGGTTCAGAACGTCGTGAGACAGTTCGGTCCCTATCCATCGCGGGCGCAAGAGATTTGAAGGGAACTGCTCCTAGTACGAGAGGACCGGAGTGGACGAACCGCTGGTGTACCAATTGTTCCGCCAGGAGCATAGTTGGGTAGCTACGTTCGGAAAGGATAAACGCTGAAAGCATCTAAGCGTGAAACCAGCCTTAAGATGAGATCTCTCATAGAGTTAATCTAGTAAGACACCTTGGAGATTACGAGGTTGATAGGTTGGATGTGTAAGTAGAGTAATCTATTGAGCTGACCAATACTAATATGTCGAGGGCTTGACTTAAACAAGAAGAAATATATCTCGTGGTAAAAAAATTAATCTGTGAAGTTTTGAGGGAGTTTACCAATTGGAAATTCACCTCGATAATCTGGTGGCGATAGCTAAGAGGATACACCTGTTCCCATACCGAACACAGTAGTTAAGCTCTTATACGTCGAAAGTACTTGGCTGGAGACGGCCTGGTAGGATAGATAGTTGCCAGTTAAGCCTTACGTTTATACGTAAGGTTTTTTACTTGGGGGCCTATAGCTCAGCTGGTTAGAGCGCACGCCTGATAAGCGTGAGGTCAGTGGTTCAAGTCCACTTAGGCCCACCATTTTTAATTGAATATGTTAGCTAATTTTAAGGTTTAAAAACTGGCGACTATTATGAATCCTAAGTTTTAAGCAGTTAGTGCTAAAACAGTTACTTAGTTGTTGCTTAACGTTTAAAGAATTACTAATTGAGTTTAAAAAAACTTACTTTAGCTAAAACTTTAACAGCAAAAAAAGTTGCACTCTTGTTATTTTAAAGTGGGGCTATTTTTATTTAGCTGGCAGTTAGCGACGAAAAAAGTTATTTTTTAAACTTAAAAACAAGAAAGATAAATTTGAATGGATATGCTATATCCTGACAAATTTTACATAAATACTGTGCTGTGTCTAAGTTTTAGGCAGCACAATTATATCTGGTGGCGATAGCTAAGAGGATACACCTGTTCCCATACCGAACACAGTAGTTAAGCTCTTATACGTCGAAAGTACTTGGTTGGAGACGACCTGGTAGGATAGATAGTTGCCAGTTTTTAAAGCGCTACACAATCGTGTAGCGCTTTTTAGTTTTTAATATAAATAAAATTATGATATAATTTTATAAAAAAGAGGGATGATTATGCCGATTATAGATTTTCGTGAAATTCCCGAGGCACATTTAGCATCAGGATTACAAGATACGTTCGAATTATTCGCAAGAGATTTTTTTGTTGATATTTTTAAATTTAAAATTATTTCAGAGCCAAGCAGAGGTGCTGATGGCGGAAAAGATTTATTGGTTTCTGAAAGTCACCAAGGAACATTGTCAGCAAGTAGTTTTACTTGGTTAGTTAGTTGTAAACATAAAGCACATTCAGGTAAGACTATCACGAGTAATGATGAAAATAATATTAAAGATAGATTATCAGAGCATAAAGCAAATGGATTTATTGGTTTTTACTCAACGCTACCAAGTTCTGGATTAAATAATCGTTTTGAAAGTTTTAAATCTGAAAATAGAATAGAAATATTTGATAGAGAAAAAATTGAAAAATATATATTGGAGCACAAAAGATATGAACTATTTAAAAGATATTTCCCAAAGTCATATAAAAGATGGATTGAAATAGATGGTAAAAATATCCCTTCGAAAATTTTTGATTCTTACCAGCCACTGTCTTGTATAGTATGCGGTAAAGATTTATTAAAGGTGGAACGCAAAGAAAACGTTAATCATGGGATAATAGGAATGGTAATTGATTCAGATACTGAAAACAACAAATGTACAGAATGTTATGTTGCCTGTATAGGAGAATGTGATAGAAGAGCTCAAGCGTATTATTGGCAAAATGGTAAAATCACTGCTTGGGATGAGCTAAGCGATTTATTAATTCCAACGATCTACATAAGGAGATACATGGCATTGATTAATCAGCTCCAATCAGGTGAAATGGAGATGGAAGACAAGGCGTTGGAAGATTACAAAAAAATTCTTTTGTGTGTATCACAATATGTGTTTCGACATCAATCAGCAAGAGAAATGGAAAGAGTTAAAATTTTGGCAGGTCTGCCAGATGGCATATAATAGGGAAATTTTTCTTCAAATAATGTAAAAAATAATAAAGAGTATGTCAGGCAGGAGTGAGAATACAGAAATTCTTACTCCTGCTTTAAATTTATCTAGCTAAATTTTTGCAAAACAGATCTGATAAAATCTAGTTTTTAAAAATTTGTCAGTGTTATTAAGTTGTTTAAACGCTTAATAATAACGGTTATTGCTCTATTTAGATTGGACTAAAATTTGTACGGATATTTTCATCAAATAATGGTCATAACCTTTAACAGATAGATCATCTAGCAAAACATCTTCATAAAATTCTGGAGCTAGTTGCATTTGGCGTTCCTGAGCATAAGCTAAGATTTTTTGATAACCCTCGGCGATAGTTTGTTCTTGGCAATTAAGGTAATAACTAAGATAGTTACCAGCTGGTTTTATGGCAACCGGGATTGCTGTGTTTAAATTTAAAATGCGCGTGTAAAAATGACTGTAAGTATAGTATTTAGCTTGTTGCAAAGCTGCATAAGAAAAAATTCCCCCGATAGGATAAGGACTTAAAACATTATAGGCATCACAATAATTAATATGATTATACAAAGATATTGCTAAATTTTTATCTTCTTCAGTATTGTAGGCGGGAGTTTTTATTAAGTACTCGACGTCTAAGTTTTCTTCTAAAACAATATCTTGAGGGAAATTAAGTATTTCTTTAGTTAGCTTAATTTTTTGTTCCAAGAATTCATGCGTTTGTTGCAAAGTGACAATTTTTTTAGCTAATTTTAATTTTTCGCCACTTAAAAGTTGGATTAATTTTTCAGGGCTACGTTCTTTTAAATAATCTTTTATTGTTTTTAAGGGTACATTTAAATCGCGCAAAATAGTAATTACTCGAAAAACTTCAATTTGCTGAAAGGCGTAGTAACGATAATTATTGTTTAAAGTTAGCTCAGGCGAAAAAATTCCGACTTTATCATAGTAAAATAAAGTATGTTTGCTAACTTTAACTAATTTGGCAAATTCACCTGTGGTAAAATATTGGCTTAATCTATTTTCCATTGTAATACGCTCCTTGTTAAACTACTTCCTAGAAACATGGCGACCAATACCAGCATTTACGCAAACTATCCCCAGACTTTCTAGTATTGATTGGCAATACGCCAAAATTAAAGATTTTAGGCAAGTATATTAGTTGCCACGTTCCTATTTAGATCATGTGTAGATGGTAATTTTGGCATTCACGCTTTCTTAAGTTTAGGTTTTTAACTTCACGATAAGATAGCAGCAAGCAGACCGATTTTGACTATAGTGGAATACTTTAGTAATGACTGAAATTAGCTTTATACTCAAATATTGGACAGAATTCTGGCCATATTATATCAGCAATCGAATTATGCTCTTGAAAAAATTTTAACTTTTTTCAAAAGAGCCTTGACTATAGAGTAACTCTATAGTTTATTATGAAGCTTGATCCAAGAAAACACAAGGAGATATACTATGTTTTTACAAGAAAATCAAGCTATTAAGGCTGAAAATCATTTAATGGAACCAAGCGATAAGGAACATACCCAGCTTGAAATTCCGATTAGCTTAATTAATTTACTACGTTTTGCAAGTCCTGCGATTATAATGATGTTATTTATTGCTTCCTATACAATTGTTGATGGAATTTTTGTAGCTAACTATCTTGGTACGGAAGCTTTAGCTGCTGTTAATATTGTCTTCCCCTTTTCTTCCATAATTTTTTCGCTGGCAATTATGCTATCAACGGGCGGAAGTGCTTTAGTGGGGATCAAATTAGGTTCAAAAGCAGAATTGCAAGCCAAGCAATATTTTACTTTACTGTTAGTAAGCGCAGCTGGAGCTGGAATTTGTTTAAGTGCTGGGGCCTTAATTTTTCGGGAACAAATTTTAAGTTTTTTAGGCGCTGAAGGCGCAACTTTAGCTTATGCCCAAACTTTTTTTACAATCACAGCCAGTTTTGCGCCAGTGGTAATTTTGCAAATTTTATTTGAAAATTTTTTTATCACAATTGGTAAAGCTCGTGTTGCTTTGGGATTAACTATTGTAGCTGGCTTAGTAAATGCCGCTTTAGATTATTTATTTTTAGCTGTTTGGGGGTGGGGAATTGAAGGTGCAGCCTTAGCAACGGCCGCAGGTTCATTTTTTCCCGTAGCATATGCTTTATATTATTTTACCAACCAACAACAGTTACTGGCTTTTGTTAAACCAATTTGGGAATGGGCGATAATAAAACAAGCTTGTTTTAATGGTTCTTCGGAGATGATCAGCCAACTATCGGGTGGTATCATTGCGCTATTGTTTAATATTATTTTGCTGAAACTATTTGGAATAGCCGGTGTGGCAGCAGTAAGTATTGTTTTATACTCAGAGTTTTTAGTTTTGGCCATTTATTCAGGTTTCTCTATGGGGATAGCACCTTTACTTAGCTATAACTATGGTGGCAAAGAGCGCTTAAAAATTAAAAAATTGGTTAGATTAGCGTTAGGAATAGTATTGTTGCTCTCTAGTGGTATTTATGTCTTACTCAATTTTTTCACAGGTAATATTGTAGCCCTATTTGTGCCGATAAACAGTGAAGTTTATATTTTAGCTAAACAAGGATTAACAATTTTTGCAGTAGGGTATATTTTAGCTGGGGTAAATATTTTTGCTGCGGCCATGTTTACCGCTTTTGGTAATGGACGCATATCAGCAATCTTAGCTATTTTACGTACTTTTGTTTTTATTGTTTTAGGTTTGTACGTTTGGCCAAAAATAATAAGTGGCATTGGGGTGTGGCTGGCCGTACCTTGTGCTGAATTACTGACAATTATTTTTACAATTTATTATTTACAAACAAACCGTAAGCGCTACTCTTATTAGGAGAAATAAATATTATTAACTTCAACTGCTTAAAATTGTCAAAGATAAGATAGAAGAATAAAATGCCTTTGGTCGTTACTTTAGATAATGACTAAAGGCATTGTTTTTTAGGGACAACGTATAGAGGAGATTTTAAAAATGTCTTATAAAGCTTATTAACAAAAATTCTGTTATAGTGTATTGTCCATCAAGGAGAAAATTCAAGTAAGTCAAATTGTAGACCTTCTGAAGATATAATTAGTAGGCTGGAATTGAGAAATCGAAACTTGCTTGCGCGATTTGAAGAATCGTCGTTGCGGAGAGATAAAAAGTATGATGAATTGAAATTGGCTATAGAACGTGACTATGTCCGTAAATTTTGGATGTCATTTAGGGGGTAGGGAAAATGGCTAGTACAATTGTACACAATAAGCTGGTAAGAGATAAAATTCTAGACATTATTGCAGTAGCTGGTAAAACATATCAAGCTCATATAGCGGATGACAGGGAGTACCAAGAGGCACTGTATGCAAAAATTATTGAAGAGTTAAATGAATTCAAAGAAAATCCTAGTATTGAGGAAGCTGCAGATATTATGGAAGTAGTTAATAGTTTATTTGAATACAACGGTTTTAAACTCGAAGATATTGAAGAAATGAGAAAAATAAAAGCAGCAAAACGTGGTGGCTTTCAGAAACGATTTGTGCTTGATAGTGTTACGGGCTGATTATTGTGTTATGTAGAGGATTTGCTCCAATTATTGGAGGGATGGAAAAAGTGGTATGAAATGTTTTTTACTGTTTCATAAAATCTTACAGGGGTTAACTACAATACTGCTAATTGCATTATAATTGTTGATTTGTTGATTCTAACGAATAAGTATGTTATGTAGTAGTAAAAAATGCAAATTTAAAAATAAATAACTTGAAAAAATCAAGTAAAATGTAAACAAAGTAATAAAATATATAATTTTTATAAAATGTAAAATAGTATATAAAATCTAGAAAAAGTCTTGAAAAAGACAGTTAAAAGAATTTAAAAACTAATAAACCCTAAATAAGCGAATTGCCAACACCGTTTATAAATGTTATTATATACAAGTCGTCACTGAGAAGACACAAGCAAAGCAAAACAAATGCTTGACAAACATAAAATATAGTGATATAATTTATGAACAGTCGATTGAGTGGCTGACAAGATGTTCCTTGAAAACTGGATAATGGTAAGATAATCATACGATTATATAATGAATGTGCGGGACAAACGAGTATGGAATACAATTCAAAGTGCAACAAGTTGTTCTTTGAAATTGCATAAGCGAAATGCAGTTTACTGCGTAAGCGCATCCTGCTTAAAGTCAAAACAAAACAAGAAAAGTTTTAAAAATCACAAACAAATAGGTAGAATGAGCAGATTAGCTTTTTCAATAAATATATTGGAGAGTT
>NZ_KB913028.1:0-231750 GCF_000384135.1 Succinispira mobilis DSM 6222 | reverse complement strand
AAAAACAAGAAAGATAAATTTGAATGGATATGCTATATCCTGACAAATTTTACATAAATACTGTGCTGTGTCTAAGTTTTAGGCAGCACAATTATATCTGGTGGCGATAGCTAAGAGGATACACCTGTTCCCATACCGAACACAGTAGTTAAGCTCTTATACGTCGAAAGTACTTGGTTGGAGACGACCTGGTAGGATAGATAGTTGCCAGTTTTTAAATTAAAACGAGTCTACTTTAACTAGTAGACTCAATTTTTTTTTTATTTTTTTACTCTGATTTTGTGTATTATCCTGTGGATAATGTGGATAAAAGAATTGAGAGTTATCCACATTAGGGTATAAGTAACTTATTTTTGGCGAAATAAACCTATTTTGGTTACCTAAATAAGAAAAGTTATCAACCGAATGTGTATAACTTGTGGAAAACTGTTGATAACTTGTGTAAAATAAAAAAATAAGCTCTTAAACTGTAAAAAATTATTTTAGCAGTTAAAAGAGCTTATTTTTTTATTTAATTAGTCAACAATTTTAAATGCTTGAGCTTTAGCCATACAAATTGGACAGACATCTGGAGCCGTGCCCTCGTGAATATGTCCGCAGATAGTGCACAAGTATAAATCAGTTGTTACTTCATTATCGATATTCGCTAATGCTTTTTTATACAAATTAGCATGAACCTCTTCAGCGCCAGCGGCAAACTTAAAACCGCGTAAAGCAGCAGCTTGGTTTTCTGCTTGAGCATGTTCGATAAATTCAGGATACATAATTTGGTATTCGTGAGTTTCACCAGCAATAGCATCGGCTAGATTTTCTTTGGTTGATTTTATTTTACCCATATTTTTTAGATGCGTTAGAGCATGAATTGTTTCAGCTTCAGCTGCAGCTCTAAATAATTTTGCGGCTTGTTTATAGCCCTCTTTTTCTGCTTGTGCAGCATAAGCTGTGTACTTTCTGTTGGCTTGTGATTCGCCGGCAAAGGCTTCTGCTAGACCTTGTAATGTTTTTTCCATAATCATATCGCTCCTTTAAAATAAAAGTTTATTAATTAATAATAATTATCTAATAAAAAACAATAATTGTCAAGTCTTTGCTTAAAAAGAATAAAAAAATTTTGGTTAGTAAAAAAATTACTAGCCAAAATTTTTGTTTTGAGCTAGTGTTAAGTTTAACCAATGCTTTTGTTTGTTATTATTTTAAGCAGTTATCAATAGGAGGCGAAAATATGAAAATAGCTATTTTAGGTTCAGGAAATATTGCGGAAACTCACGCCCAAGCGCTTACAGAAAGTTCTGGTTATCAATTAAGGGGAGTATACTCGCCTTCAGGTGTGAATACGGCAAAGTTTGCTAACAAATATCAGATAACAGCCTACGCTAGCTTTGAAGAGCTTTTACGGGATAAGGAAATAGAAGTAGTTAGTATTTGCACGCCCAGTGGTTTGCACGCTAGCCAGATCCAGCAAATTGCTCAGGCTGGTAAACACGTTTTAGCAGAAAAACCTTTGGCAATAAATCTCGAGCAAGCCCAGCAAGCACTTAGTAGCTGTGAGGCTCAACAGGTATTTTTAGGGGTGTTTTTTCAACGCCGTTTAGAAACAGGGGTTCAGCAATTACAAAGTTTATTACAAAGTGAAACTCTTGGAAAAGTATTTGCCGCCAGCTGTCAAATTAATTGGTATCGTTCGCCTGACTATTACACAATGGCTAACTGGAGAGGGACTTTAGCTCTTGATGGTGGTGGGGTTGTGATTAATCAGGCTATTCATTACTTAGATTTATTAATACAGCTCTTTGGCTCCGTATCTACTGTTTATGCTGATGTTGGCACCTATGTGCAGGCAATAGAAGGGGAAGATTTTGCCTTGGCTCAAATAACCTTTAAAAGTGGGGTTAAAGTTAATTTTCAAGCAACAACAGCAGCTTATCCAGGATTTCCTAGTCGCTTGGAGATTTTTGCCAGTGCTGGTACGGCAATATTAGAAAATGAGCAATTAATTGCGGTACATAAGTTAAGGGCGGCACAGTCAACTAGTCAAGTTTTGGTAACACCAGCGTTTAGTGTAGACAAAGCGCAATCTGCAAAAAATACGCCTCAAGTTTCTTGTAGCCAACACCGTCAACTATATCAGCAATTTAAAGAGCAAATAAGCGCTTTTAGTGGCTATACGCCTAGTTACAAGCGAGAACTACTACAACCGATAGAACTAGTTGCGGCAATTTATCAGTCGAGTCGGGAAAAAAGATTAATAATTTTATAAAATTTTAAAAATAAAGCAGGATTTTTCAATTTTAC
The DNA here is from genome assembly GCF_000384135.1 of Succinispira mobilis DSM 6222. NCBI lineage: Bacteria > Bacillati > Bacillota > Negativicutes > Acidaminococcales > Acidaminococcaceae > Succinispira > Succinispira mobilis. The sequence goes on along the minus strand of NZ_KB913028.1, from coordinate 229,458 downwards.
AGAGAATTACTAATTAATCAGTTATTTAACGCGTTTAATTAAGTAAGGGAATTTTAAGAAAAGGTTAGGATGTAAATTAAGCAATGACACATATAATTTCAAATAATAAGCAGGTTAAAAAAGTAAATCGCATAAAAGTTCTGGATATTATCAGACGCAATGATTGCATTTCGCGTAAACAATTAGCGGTAATGACCGGTTTAACACCGCCAGCGATAACGGGGATTGTTAAAGAACTTATTGAACGGGGATTTATTGAAGAAGTTGGTTTAGGTAACTCACATGGCGGGCGCAAGCCGGTATCCTTAGTGTTTAAGGCTGACTTTGTTTATATTTTAGGCATTGAAATTAGTAAAAACACAATTTCTTGGGGTTTTACGGACATGAAAAATCCGCCTAATAATGTTAAACATTTTGCGGCTGATATGTCTGACCCTGATAAAGCCAGCACTTATTTAATTGAGTTAATTAAAACGGTTTTGCAAGAAAATGTAGATAAGAATTTTTTAGGGGTAGGAATAGCAGTGCCGGGTTTGGTGCTTGCAGATACGGGCACGGTAGCTCGTTCGGTTAATTTAGGTCCAGCTTGGAAGAATTACGCCTTATTAGATAAATTACAAAGTCAATTAAGTGTGCCGATTTTTTTGGATAACAACTCTAACGTGGCTGTACTAGCAGAAAAAATCTTTGATTTAGGGATTAATTATAGTGACATCGCTTATGTAAATATTGGTGATGGTTTAAGTGCCGGTGTTATTTTAGGCGATAATTTAGTTAAAGGCAATAAAGGTTTTAGTGGTGAAATTGGACATATTACCTTGCATATGCGGGGGGCGACCCTCTGTAACTGTGGTAATCGGGGTTGTTTAGAGACGGTTTGTTCGCTAACGGCTTTACTGAGAAAAATTGAAGTAGAAATGCCTTTTGTAGATGAGCAAGATCCGGCAAAACAGTTCTATTTGCAACGACAGTGTATTGGGGTGCGCGAATTACAGGAATTATTACCGCGCAATAGCAAATATTTAAATAAAATATTTTTACAATTTGCCGATAGCCTAGCTATTGCAATTTCGACCGTTATAAATATGTTTAACCCTGAAATAGTTATTATTGGTGGCAAAATGGCGATGCTATTAGAAAATTTCTTGCCTGAGCTTATTAAGCGCACTAAAGGTTATACTTTTCCAGAGCTATTTGAAGATACACAGATTGTGATTTCGAATATGCGGGAAGAAGCTAGTGTTAGTGGCGCTTGCGCTTTGGCCTTACAAGAAATTCTTAGTTTTTCCAATAATAATTTATTTGATAAAAGCTAGTTTAAAATCTGATGGAGGTGTTGTTTAAGGATATATTTAGTTGGCAAAAGGTTAATCTTAAGAAAACAATAGGGGGAATTTTAAAATGTCATTATTAAGTAAAAAGAATGTTGCAATCCTACTTAGTGGTCTAATGCTTACAGCGGTAGTTTCTGGCTGTGGTGGTGACAAAAAAGATGAGAAAAAAGATGCAAAGCCAATTGTTTTAAAATTAGCAGAAAATCAACCGGATGATTATCCAACAACTATCGGTGACAAAGAGTTTGCGAAAATCGTAAGTGAAAAAACTAAAGGCAGAATTAAAATTGAAGTTTATGCTGGTGGCCAATTAGGCGATGAAAAAAGCGTTATTGAAGCAATTCAAATGGGTGGGATAGATTTAGCGCGGGTAAATGCCCAACCGCTATCAGATTTTTCCAAAAAACTTAGAGTGTTATCATTACCATATTTGTTTAGAGATGAAGCACATTTATGGAAAACTTTAGACGGACAAGTAGGGGAAGAATTATTAACTTCTTTGAAAGATAGTAAAATGATTGGTTTAGCTTATTATGATTCGGGTGCGCGCAGTTTCTATAACTCCAAACGAGAAGTAAAAGTTCCTGATGATATGAAAGGCTTAAAAATTCGCGTACAACAATCAGAATTAATGATGGACTTAGTAAAATCACTAGGCGCATCACCAACGCCAATGGCTTATGGTGAAGTATATAGTGGCTTACAAACGGGCGTAATTGATGGGGCGGAAAATAACTGGCCAAGTTATTTCTCGACTTCTCATTATGAAGTTGCCAAAAACTATACTTTAGACTATCATACTCGTACTCCAGAAGTAGTAATTGCTTCTAAAACGGTTTGGGATAAATTAAGTGCAGAAGATCAAAAAATCTTAAAAGAAGCAGCAAAAGCTTCGCAAGAAGTACAAAAGAAATCTTGGAAAGCTTATGAAAATAAATCAATTGAAGCCGTAAAAGCTAAAGGCAACAAAGTTACTGAGGTAACAGATTATAAAGCATGGCAAGATGCCGTTAAACCAATGCTAGAAAAACATGGTAAAGATTTTAAAGAGTTAATTGAGAAAATCAATAATATTAAATAATTAAAAAGCAAAATATAGCACTGGTTAAGTTGACCAGTGCTATATTTTCCCCAAATGGTCAAGTTGAGGAAAGTTTTCTTAAACCAGTAGGAAAAAAAGCATAAAAATCACAAGATATTTTTGTTATTATAGTTGCTTTTAATTAGGCAAGAGAAAATTGTGTATTATTTTATTGTGCAGTAATTTGGGGAAGCCTAAGGTGCCAGACTTACATATTAGGAATAAATTTCTAGCAAATGCTAGTTACCGGTTGCATTATTAAGTGCAGGGAGGAGTGGAAATAAGTGTTAAAAAAAATAGAGCATTTTGTTACTAATATCATGGAATATCTAGGCATGGCCCTATTGTTATTAATGACAGCTACGGTATGTTTGACGGTATTTACCCGTTACTTTTTAGATTTTACGCCTGGGTGGGGCGAAGAATTAGCTTTAATAAGTATGGTCTGGTTTGGATTTTTAAGTATGGCAATTGGGGTATCGGAAAACTTGCATATTGGCATTACGATTTTAGATCATGCACTTTCTAAAAAAATGATGTTGTATTTAGATATTTTTAAATATGCAGCTGTAGGAGCTTTTTCCCTGTTTATGATTAGCGAGGGCTTGACTATGACGGAAATTGGGTTAGGCAACTTATTACCAGGGATTCAGCTTAGTTCCGCTTTTTTATACGCGGTAGTACCTTTGTCTGGTGTGGCAATTTTAGCCTATAGCATTATTCACATTATTATGCTAATTAAAAATGGACAGGAGGTATAGCGATGCAAACGGATGCAATTATGTTATTACTCGGAAGTTTTTTGGCAACGTTAGTATTACGGATACCAATTGCTTTTGGACTTGGAATTTCAGCAGTTTTAACTGCTTTGTATACAAATATTCCTTTGGCCATTTTAGCTCAAGGGATGGTACGTGGCATTAACTCTTTTTCGTTACTGGCAATTCCGTTTTTTATTTTAGCGGGAGAAATCATGGGCGAAGGCGGTATGAGCCAACGTCTAATTAGATTTTCTAATGCCCTTGTTGGTAAAGTGCGCGGCGGCTTGGCCCATGTAAATGTACTGGCCAGTATGTTTTTTGGCGGCATTTCTGGTTCATCAGTAGCGGATACGTCCTCGATTGGTTCCATTTTAATTCCGATGATGAAAAAGAAAGGCTATGATGATGATTATTCTGTAGCCGTTACAATTACAGGCTCAACTCAAGGGGTATTAATTCCTCCTAGTCATAATATGATTATCTATTCCTTAGTAGCAGGCAGTGGTGTTTCGGTCGGGGCACTATTTTTGGCGGGGATTGTCCCTGGTGTATTTTTAGGATTGTCCTTGATGGTAGCAGCCTATGTAATTGCGATAAAACGCAAATACCCTGTGGGCGAAGAAACTTCTTGGAAAGAAAAATTAGCTTCACTTAAGGAAGCATTTTTAGGCTTGTTTACGGTATTTATTGTTGTCGGTGGGGTTATTACCGGTTTTTATACCGCGACTGAAGCGGCGGCCATTGCGGCCTTATATGCTTTTGTGGTAACTTTCTTTATTTATCGCGATGTACCGCTTAGTCATATGGGGATAATTTTACGAAAAAGTTTGCGAACTTTGGCAATTGTTATGGCTCTAATTGCGACATCTAATGCCTTTGGCTGGATGTTAGCTTATTTAAAAGTGCCAGCCTTAGCGACACAAGCCTTATTAGGTGTTTCTAGCAATCCCAATGTGGTTCTGTTAGTTATCAATTTATTATTACTGTTTTTAGGTTGTATTATGGATATGGCACCACTTATTTTGATAACGACGCCGATTTTAATGCCAGTTATTCACAGTATCGGTGTGGATCCAGTACATTTTGGCATTGTAATGATGTTGAATTTATCCATTGGTTTGTTAACTCCACCCGTAGGTAGTACGCTCTTTGTAGGCTGTGCAATTGGGAAAGTTACAATTGAAAAACTATCAAAAACGATGTTACCGTTTTATGGGGTAATGATTTTAGTATTATTAGCAATAACCTACTTCCCGTCGATCGTAATGTTTATTCCACGGATGATTTTAGGTTAAAAAGGAGGGATTGTTTTGGCTTGGTCAGTAGAGGAGTTTAGTGAAAAGCTAGCTAAAATTCGTCACTTAATGCAACAGCAAAATGTAGACGGGGTGCTAGTAGGACAGCAAGTTAATTTATTTTGGCTAACAGGAGCACGTCCTTATGTAAATATGTTTGGTGACAAAGGTTGCTTTGATATTTTAGTAACCCATGAAAATGCTTATTTAGTTAGCAACAATATCGAACTAGCACGTTTGCAACAAGAAGAACTGCAACAATTAAACTTAGAGAGCTTGCAATATAACTGGTGGGATGGAGACATTAGCCGCTTAGTCGAACAAGTGAAACCCGCGGCGGTAATTGTGACGGAGGCAGGTTTAGCAGGTTTTAGTAGTTTGCGCTATACCTTATGCACGCCAGAAGTTGAGCGTTATCGCGATACCAGCTTAAGTGTGGCTAAAGCTGTAGAACAAGCTGCTTTGCAAATTGAAATTGGGCAAAGTGAACAAGAAATAGCCAACTTAATTCGGCAAAACTGCAATCGTTATGGGGTCAGTGCTTTTGTTACCTTAGTTGGGACGGATGAGCGGATTTTTAAATATCGCCATCCTTTGCCCACTGAAAAAAAACTAGAGCGCTATGCCTTATTAGCGGTAAGTGGGCGAAAGCATGGTTTATATGCCTCAATTACGCGGATGGTACATTTTGGACAACCCAGCCTCGAGATAATACAAAAACATCAAGCGGTGCAGGCCGTGGATGCAGCCTTTATTTTAAGCACCCAAGTGGGAGCAAGTGTCGCTCAAGCTTTTCAAGCGGGAATTACGGCTTATGCCGCTAATGGCTATGCCGAGCAGTGGCAATATCATCACCAAGGGGGCTTGGCTGGTTATCAATCCCGCGAATTTCGCGGTACGGCAAATTGTCCCGAAATTATTCAAGCGCAACAGGTTTTTGCTTGGAATCCAACTATCGCAGGCGCTAAATCGGAAGATACTATTTTAATTACCGAGCAAGGGCCAGAAATTTTAACGAAATCCAGTTTTTATCCAAGTCGGATTGTTGAGTTTGGCGATAAAAGTATTGCGCGGGCGGATATTTTAATCAGATAAGGGTTATAATTACGCTTGCTAAAGAGCAGTTAGGTGAAGGCAATAATTATGACTAAAAATGCAATAAATCAGGCCTAGAGCCTTAAATAGCAGTTAACGTTAAACAAGTAATCAGCAAAAATTAAAAAGAAATAAGCTAAGATATAAGCACTAATTGGAGAATTAGTGCAAAAAATGGAGGCGAGGAGCATGGAAAAATTTTTCCCAGCAAAACAAATAAATGGTTATCAATTGGTTACTCCAGTCGGCGAAGCCACAAAATTGACTGGTTTAGCCTTACTGAATTTACAAGCGCAAGAAAGCTATCAAGGCGAACTAGCCTTAGATAATGAAGGTGCGTTAGTTATTTTATCAGGTACGGCAGAAATTTCCGTAGATGGACAAAACTTTGGCGTGCTAGGCGGTCGGAAAGATGTGTTTAGTGGTTGTGCCGCCAGCGTATATTTACCAATTGGGGCAAAATATACAGTGAAGGCGCAAAGTGCCTTAGCGATTGCTATTCCTTTAGTTAAAGCTGAAAAGAAATTCCCAGCCTTTGTGGTTAGTCCAGAAGAAGTCGAAGTTAATCATCGTGGTTTGCTAAATTGGCAACGCGATGTACATAATATTTTAGAAGCTAAGGTAGAAGGCCGCGTGGATAAAATTATCTTAGGGGAAACTTTTACTTATCCAGGGCATTGGTCAAGTTACCCTTCGCATAAACATGATGTCTATAACCCGCCTATTGAAAGCAAGTTAGATGAAATTTATTTCTTTCAAGTAAAGCCTGATGCTGGGTTTGGCGTCCAAGTATTGTATAATGATGATTTAAGTTTACGGGAGTGCTATATGCTTAAAAATGGTGATAGTATTGCCATTCGTGAAGGTTACCACCCAGTGGTTGCAGCACCTGGTTTCCAAGTTTACTATTTGTGGGTAATGGCTGGTGATTATGGCCGTAAGCTAACGCCGCATGATGATCCTAATTTAACTTGGATTAATAATATTGCGCCAATGTTAAAGGCTAAATAAGCAGGTTTTGGTAAAAGAATACGAAAGCTTGAAGGTGAAAAAAATGGAAAAGCTCAGTAGAAGTTTATTAAGGCAAATACAAGTTCCGGCTAATGTTACGGTTGGCCCCTTAAACCTAGGCCCAGAGCAAGTGCTACAATTTGGCGAAGGCAATTTTTTGCGGGCTTTTGTCGGTTGGTTATTTCAACAATTAAGTTTGGCAGGAAAATTCTCGGGCAGTATTGTCGTAGTACAGCCCATTGCCCAAGGGATGAGTGCGGCTATAAATGACCAACAAGGGCTATACACTTTATTGTTGCGTGGTTTAGAGCAAGGGCAATTGGTAGAAAAACGGGAAATTGTTACGAATATTAGTCGGGCTTTAAACGCCTATAGCCAATGGGCAGAAGTTGTTGCGGTCGCCGAGAGCGAGCAGTTGCAATATATTGTCTCGAACACCACGGAAGCGGGAATTGTCCTAGATGAGCAAGATCAATTAGCTATGCAACCGCCCCAATCTTATCCAGCTAAATTAACGGCGCTGTTATATGCGCGTTATCAAAAATTCCAAGGCGCTGCCGATAAGGGCTTAGTGATTATTCCGTGTGAGTTAATTGAAAACAATGGTAAAACGCTCAGGCAGATAGTTTTACAATTAGCGACAAACTGGCAATTACCCGCGGAATTTATAACTTGGCTTAAAGAGGCAAATACCTTTGTAAGTACTCTAGTAGACCGCGTGGTTACTGGTTATCCGCGTGAAGAAGCGGCCACAATTTGCGAGAGACTAGGTTATCAAGATGATTTATTAGTGGCGGCCGAATTATATCACTTATGGGTAATTGAAGGCCCAGAAACTTTAGCGGCTCGGTTACCATTTCGGGAAATTGGCCTAAATATAATTTGGACGGCTGATCAAAGAAAATATCGGGAGCGGAAAGTGCGAATTTTAAATGGCGCACATACCACGGGTATTCCAGTTAGTTATCAATATGGCTTAGATACTGTAAAAGAAATGATGGATAATCCTGTTACAGGAAATTTTGTGCGGCAGGCAATTTATCAAGAAATTTTACCAGCTTTAGCGGATTCAGATCGTGAAGCGTTAGATAATTTGGCGGCAGAAGTAATAAACCGTTTTAATAATCCCTATATAAAACACTATTTGCTAAGTATTTTGCTAAACTCTAGCTCCAAATATCGGGCGCGGGTGTTACCGTCCCTGTTAGATTATCAGCAAAAATATCAAAAATTGCCGCGACGCTTAGTGTTTGCGCTGAGCTGTTTACTAAATGTGTATAGTTTAGGCGAAATTGTCGCAGGTAAATTGACGTGTAAGCGAGATAAAACAGAATTTGCCATGCAAGATGACTTAGCCACTTTAGAGCTATTTACAGCTATATGGCAAGAATATCAACAGGGATTACCACTTGAGCAAGTTACTGCCAAATTGTTAGGTGCTGTCCAAGTTTGGGGACAAGATTTAAATAAAGTGCCACACTTAACTGAGGCTGTAAGTAAATTTTTAATTGAAATTAAAGCTTTAGGGGTTAAAGCCGTGTTAGATAATATGCAAAAGTGAGGTGTAACTCATGGCGGATAGTTTAAAAATTCAAGCGGCTGATAATGTTGCGGTGGCGTTGCGTGATTTAGCAGTAGGCGAATTGGTAGAAAATGTTATAATAAAAGAGGCAATTGCTACTGGTCATAAGTTTGCCCTGCAAGATATTGCACAGAATACGAATGTTTTAAAATATGGTTATCCGATTGGACACGCGACAGCGCCGATTACGGCGGGCAGTTGGGTGCATACCCATAACTTGGCCACGAATTTAGACAAACAGTTGGCCTATACTTATCAACCGCAGCAGCTAGAGAACAAAACCTTAGATATGGTTAGTTTTATGGGTTACCCACGCGCCAATGGGCAAGTAGGTGTACGCAATGAACTGTGGATTATTCCGACAGTGGGTTGTGTAAATCAAAGTGCCCGCTTAATTGCGGAACAAATTAATCAAGAATATGCTCATTTAGCCAATTTTGATGGGGCAGTGCCGTTAATTCATCCCTATGGTTGTTCGCAATTAGGGGAAGATCATCTGCGCACCCGCAAAATCTTAGCGAACTTAGCTAAGCATCCCAATGCTGGCGGTGTATTAATTTTGGGCTTGGGCTGTGAAAATAACACGATTGCGGAATTTAAGCAAGAGTTGCAAGCTGATCAACCAGAAAATCTTAGTTTTCTAGTGGCACAAGAAGTGGAAGATGAAATTAGTAGTGGCTTAGAATTAGCGCGACAATTAGTGGCTAAAATGCTCGGACAACAGCGGACAGCCTGCCCGATAAGTAAGTTAACTATTGGCTTAAAATGTGGCGGCTCCGATGCGTTCTCAGGTATTACAGCCAATCCCTTAGTAGGCGCAGTTTCTGATCAACATATTGCCCGCGGTGGGGCGACAATTTTAACAGAAGTTCCCGAAATGTTTGGCGCGGAACAACTGTTGATGGCGCGCGCTAAAGATGAGGTGACATTTGCTAAAACAGTGGACTTAATTAATAACTTTAAGGCCTACTATGAGCAACACCAGCAACCAATTTATGAAAATCCTTCGCCTGGTAATAAAGCGGGGGGAATTAGTACTTTAGAGGAAAAATCTCTAGGTTGTGTGCAAAAAGGCGGTCGGAGTGCGCTGGTGGATGTCTTAGATTATGTTGAACGGGTGCGTACTACGGGACTTAGTCTGCTAAATGGCCCAGGTAATGATATTGTGGCTTGTACAGTGTTAGCGAGTGCGGGTTGCCAAATAATTCTCTTTACTACGGGACGCGGTACGCCTTTAGGCACGGTAGTGCCCACCTTAAAAATTGCCACTAATAGCAATATTTTCCAGAAAAAACAAAACTGGTTGGATTTTAATGCGGGTAAACTGCTAGAAACCGCAAGTATGGAAAGTCTCAGCCAAGAGCTGTATCAAGATATTTTGGCTGTTGCTAGTGGCAAACAATGTAAAGCGGAGAAAATGGGTTATCGAGAAATCTCTATTTTTAAAACAGGCGTGACTCTGTAAGCAAACTGTAAGTAGCAAGAAAGTATTCTAACAAAAATTGTGATCTTATGGAGGAAATTATGGCAATAAAAAAAGAACGTGCATTAGAAATTATGAAGAAATTTACTGGCTGCGAAATTTATCCCGCTTCATTTACGGAAGCGCAGGATTGTTTTTTGGCTATCACCAATAGAGCCGACTATAAAAGATTGGTTTGTGTGACAGAAAAAAAATCAGCCCTATTTAATGCTTTGCAAGCAGAACGCGAACAAACTCAAGCGGGAATCCAGTGTAAAGTAGCACCTTTAAGTGGAGCGAATGCAGAAATCGTGCGCCGGACTATTGATTGGGCAGCACCTAGCGCTTGTGGTCGTCAAGCTTTAAGCTTAGGCCTAGGTGACCGCTTAGGACTGATAACTCCAGGACATTTGCAAGCAGTAGCTGGCAAAAACATCAAACCCGTATTGGCGCAACAATCCGTACGGGAGTGTACATTAACTAAACGAAATTTTCGCGGGGTATTAGATGCTGCGACATGGGGTGTGTTGCAAGCTGGTTATCGGGATGGTTACGGCGCCGATGGCGATCACTTAAAAACAGAAGAAGAAATTGCAGGGGTCTTGATGCTCGGTTATAGCATGATTACCTTGGATTGCTCGGAAAAAATTGACAATAGTATTGCCGAATTGTCCGCTGAGCAGGTTGTCGCCAAATACCAAGCTTTACCAGAAGATTTTCGGGAAAAAGTTGAGAAATACTATCTAGAGCAAGAATTTACTGTGGGTGAGTTTACCATTAGCTATACTTTAGAGCAACTCCAAAGAATTGTGCTTACCTATGCAGAAGCCATTGTGTTTGCGAGTTATATTTATCGCACCTATTTAAAAAGAACACCTTGGCCAATTGATTTTGAATTATCGATTGATGAAACAATTACAGTAACTAGCCCACAAGATCATTTCTTAGTGGCTAATGAATTAGAACGCCAAGAGGTAAAACTTACCAGTGTAGCCCCGCGCTTTTGTGGTGAATTCCAAAAAGGGGTGGACTATATCGGCGACTTAGCTCAATTTGAAGCCGAGTTTAAAGTACATGCGGCGATTGCTGATAAATTAGGTTACCGCTTAAGTATTCATTCTGGTAGCGATAAGCTTAGTGTTTATCCAATTATTGCTAAATATACCCAAGGGCGGGTACATGTAAAAACTGCGGGTACCAACTGGCTCGAAGGCTTACGCTTAATTTGTCGTGTAGATAAAAAATTATTCCGTGAAGTTGTAGATTTTGCGCGGGCACATTTTCAAGAAGCACGAGCTTACTATCATGTAAGTACGGACTTAAATAAAGTGCCGCAAACGGCTGATTTAGCAGATGCAGAACTAGAAACATTGCTAAATATTAATGACGGCCGACAAATGTTGCATATTACTTATGGCTTGATTTTATCAGATGCTACTTTGCAGGAAAAACTTTATGCAATCTGGGCAGCCAACGAGCAATTGCATTATGAACTTGTGGTGGCACATATTGGCGAACATATTCAAAAATTAGGGCGTTAACTTAAAAAAATTAATGGGAAGTGTTGTTTTATGAAGAAAATACAAACTCTACAACAAATTACAGAATGTGGTGTAGTTGCAGTAGTGCGAGCTGAAAGTGCTGCACAAGCGATAAAAATTGCCGATGCCTGCTTAGCTGGTGGAATTAAAGCGATTGAAATAACTTTTACGGTACCAGGAGCGGCGGAAGTCATCAAAAGTTTAGCAGAGCGCTATAAAAACGGCGAAATGGCCATAGGTGCGGGCACGGTTTTAGATGCTGCGACAGCTCGGATTGCGATTTTAGCGGGCGCACAGTATGTAGTTAGTCCTTGTATTGATGAAGAAACAATTCGATTATGTAATACCTATCAAATTCCTTGCTTGCCAGGAGCGATGACCATTAAAGAAGTGGTACAAGCAATGCGGGCCGGTGCGGATATTGTAAAAGTTTTCCCGGGGGAAATTGTCGGACCAAACTTTATTAAGGCCGTAAAAGGACCACTACCACAGGCACCATTGATGCCTACAGGTGGCGTAGCCTTAGACAATGTAGCCGAATGGATAAAAAATGGCTGTGTAGCTGTCGGTGTGGGTGGCAACTTAACTAAAGGGGCTAAAACTGGGGATTATGACAGTGTTACGAAAGTAGCCGCAGAATTTGTGCAAGCTGTTAAAGCAGCTCGAGGAGGAAAGTAAGATGAAAGTAATAACTTTTGGTGAAATAATGTTGCGCTTAGCTCCAGAAGGTTATGGACGCTTTGTGCAAGCTGATAAATTTACGGCAGTATATGGTGGCGGTGAAGCCAATGTAGCGCTTAGCTTGGCTAACTTTGGGGTACCAGCGGCTTTTGTTAGTAAAGTACCAGATAATGCGATTGGACAAGCGGCGATTAACTCTTTGCGTCGTTATGGGGTAGATACTAGCCATGTGGCTTTAGGTGGCGAACGTTTAGGAATTTATTATGCCGAAAAAGGCGCTTCACAACGACCTTCGAAAGTTATTTATGATCGGGCGCATTCTTCGATTTCTACAGCTGTGGAAACAGATTTTAATTGGCCAGAAATTTTTGCTGGGGCAACTTGGTTCCATATTACCGGTATTACACCTGCAATTAGTGACCAAGCTTCACAATTAGCCTTACAATCAGTACGCGCCGCTAAAGCTTTAGGGTTGACAGTTAGCTGCGATTTGAATTACCGCAAAAATCTTTGGTCAGTACAAAAAGCTAAAGAAGTAATGAGCGAATTGGTTGAATATGTAGATGTATGTATTGGTAATGAAGAAGATGCGGAAAAAGTTTTTGGCATTAAAGCAAAAGCAACGGACGTAACTTCTGGCAAACTAAATCATGAAGGTTATATTGATGTAGCTGAGCAACTTACTGAAATGTTTGGCTTTAAAAAAGTAGCGATAACTTTGCGGGGCAGTATTTCTGCTAATGATAATAACTGGGCGGCAATGCTCTATAGCAAGGGTCAAGCCTTATTCTCAAAAAACTATTTGATTCATATTGTGGATCGGGTAGGTGGTGGCGATTCTTTTGCCGCAGGTTTAATTTATGGTTTGATTACAGGTATGCCCGAACAAGAAGCATTAGAATTTGCAGTAGCTAGCTCTTGCTTAAAACATACCATTGAAGGTGATGCTAACCATGTAACTGTAGCTGAAGTTAAAACCTTAATGGGTGGCGACGGTTCAGGACGGGTACAACGCTAATTGATTCCCCTTAAAAACATATAAAAGAAAAATCCACTCTGACTAGCTTAGCTGCTAGGTAGGAGTGGATTTTTCTCAGGTTGTGACCATGATATTTAGGTTATGACACGAGGTTTACTTGGTGATGTTTAATTACGGTGGGGGCAACATAATGTCGGCAATGCGCAGAGTTAGTTTAGTTGTTAGGGTAAAGAGCAGGAACAATCGTCTAAAAGGTCAATAACAGCAAAAAGTTTCTACTTACTTAAGATAGCCTTATAGGCTTTAGGTTGGCCTAAAAACATTAATTTTCGGCTAAAATATTATAAAGGCACATTACAGCCGGAAATTTCTTGTTGATAAAAGAAATTTCGGCTATAATGTAATAAAAGATATTTTTAGACGAAGAGGTGATTTTTATGAATTATATACATCGCGCAATGGAGGATACTTTTAGTCGTCTGAGCAAAGAGTTCCCTGCCTTACTGCTTACAGGCCCTAGACAGGTTGGCAAAACAACTATGCTTCAAAAACTAGCTGCGGTGGAGAATATAGGGCGAGAATACGTAACTTTGGATGATTTGACAGAGCGCCAAATGGCTAAAAATGATCCGAAAATGTTTCTGCAAATTCATAAACCACCAGTATTTATCGATGAGGTGCAGTATGCCCCCGAACTATTTACTTATATTAAAATACATATTGATCAAAATAGGCGAGCGGGCGATTTTTGGTTAACTGGTTCACAGGTGTTTAAATTAATGGACGGAATACAAGAGTCCATGGCCGGGCGCGTTTGTCTACTACACATGGCACCGATGTCACAGGCTGAGATTTGTAATACGGCAAGTACGCCATTTATTTTGGAGTTAGAACAATTGACTCAACGAATAAAAGGGCGCACGCCACTCGATACCCCAGCCCTTTATGAGCGAATTTTCAAAGGTGGTATGCCTGCGCTAATCAGCGGACAATACAGCGACTATCGTGCGGTGTATTCTAGTTATATTAGCACCTATATAGACCGTGATGTGAAAGAGCTTTCGGGGGCAATAGATTCGCTTAAATTTATGGACTTTATAACGGCAGCTGCGGCTTTATGTGGGCAGATGCTCAACTATAAAACGATTGCTGATGCGGCCAATATTGACCAAGTTACCGCTCAAAAATGGTTAGGAATATTAGAGCGACTCGGGATAATATTTTACTTACATCCCTACTCTAATAATATGCTGAAACGTATGGTCACGAAGCCCAAGCTTTATTTCTATGATTGCGGTTTAGTAGCCTACTTGACAAAGTGGAGTAATAGCGAGACTTTGATGAATGGCGCTATGAGTGGGGCGATTTTGGAAAATTTTGTGGTAGCAGAGATTGTCAAGAGCTATCAAAATTCTGGTTGGACGCCATTTATCTATTATTATCGCGACAAGGATACCAAAGAAATAGATATTTTGCTAGAAGATAGCGGCAAACTTTATCCGATGGAAATTAAAAAAACTACCACCCCACAAAAGCAATTAACGCGAGTGTTTCAGGTGATTGAAAAGGCGACTTTAGAGCGAGGCACGGGAGCAGTGCTGTGTACGACTGATAGATTAGCGGCTTTTGACAGCCAGAATTTAATAGTGCCTATTTGGGGCATATAAACAAAAAGATGAAGGAAACTGAAGCATGTGCACCAGTTTCTTTCATCTTTTTGTATTAGATTAAAGAATTACGCTACTCTTTAAGTTTAGAGGTTGAAAAAGTTTATTTAGCAAATTAAAACTATTTTTTCATGTAAAAAATTGTATCGGCTTTTGTATCATCAAGAGTTTTAAAGATACGAATATTAGCATTACTTATTAGGCCGCTCGCACCACTATTTGTTCTGCAAATCATATATACATCGTTAGTTTTAGGATGTTTTACAATGGCAGCAGTTTCACCAAAAGAGATATCACCTTTTTCCCAAAGTTTTATAATTGTAAAACCTTGAGTTTCTAAGTATCCCCAAAACATATTCTTTAAATCTTTGTTATTGAACATTTTGGAAAGATTTGGCAAATTACTGACTAAATTAATAGAAAGCATTCTAGGATTCCAATATGGACAAGCGAAAATTGTTAAATCTGCGTTAATTCCATAATTACTAGTTGTTTTAACTAGTTCACCATCAGGAGTAATGTTTTGAAAAAGTTTGGTTCTACCTAATCCGTTGATTAAGACTCCAGCGGCACCATCTAATCTCATTTGATACAAATCTGAATTTTTATTAGACTCGACTTTTTTCCATAAGATATTATTGTCTGTTTTTGATGCAACTATCCAAGAGATATTCTTAGTATCTTTTGTGAAATATAAGATTAAATCTTTAAGTTCGTAACTTTGAGTTGCCTTAAAAGAAAAATCGTTCGCAGTAGTTATTGATGGTGACAAGATTAAATGAAGCACAATGAAAAATAAAATAAAAAGTTTTTTCAAGATAATCCCTCTTTTAGCATTTTATTATTTTAAAACTGTTTTGTAATCTGAATAACTTTGTTTATGATTTTAATGCGAGTAAAATTTTATTGACCCCAAATATAGTAGAATAATTTTTTTAAATACTCTAGAGTTATATTAAATTGTTTTCTTGCCAAATTTTAAGGGGGGGTATTCTGTATTAATGCTAATAACAGTAGGCTCGCAAAAATCTACGACTAAATTCCAGTACCCCAAGTGCTATGATATAGTAAATAAGTCGTAATTTGAATTAGTTTGTACCGTATAATGCTCGAAATTTTCTCATGGATTTATTTTGTTTGGAATAATACTAATAAAATTTTCAAATAAGAATAAGCTGCCAGCAAAAAGAGATGCTAAAAAAAGGTAATTTATAGCTGAAGTTTTCCACATCATCATTTCACGATAACCTTTTAAAATACCTTCTCTAATTGAGTATTTGATATATTCTGGATTCAAAGAGTCATATGTTTTGTAGTTTGCGCTGTAGTCAGATGATAGTGCTGAATTTTTTACTCTGAATTTTTCGCCAGTAAGCGTTTCGATAGATCTAATTAATCGTTGAGTAGATACACTATAGGGTACTTTTTCCTCTAGGGATTTGCCTTGGTTAGAATATGTACCAAGACCTTCAGGGTCATCATTAAGTTTATCGTCAAAGAGACCTTTTGCACCCAAATGACCATAGAAAGAAGTTCTATTTAGTTTTTCTTGAGTAAGTTTTTTTTGTTTTTCTTTAATAGCTGCAACTTTTTTGTTTCTTTCTTGTGTTACTTCAGAAAAGATAGTTTCTACTTCAGGGCTAATTTTATTTTTAAAATTAGATTCTTGCAAATCAATGAACCATGAACAAATAATAGCAATAAAAAATATAACTATAGCAATAAAAAGAAATCTATGTTTGGGTCTTTTTTTACCAATAATAATTAGTGTGTTTTTACTTCTAAAATAAATATATAGAATATTAATTATGGAAACCAGAAAAAATAAAATTGTGATTAATAAGATTAAATCATAGGACAATTTGAGCCAGCGATTTATATCTGTTAAAAAAAGTATAAATGTAGTATTGAAGGTATAGGAAAACCAGGTTTCTTTCTCTGAAATAGGCTTCATTACAAAAAAAGAATTAGCAATAGACAAAGCTACAATTAGTGCGTGTATAGTGGTTATGTTTCCACGAGTGTTTGTAAGAACGATAATAACAACTAATGCGTTAAGAAATAATATAATGTTTTTCAAGGGGTTATTTATAAGTGAAAAATTTATTTCTTTCATATTTTCACGACCTTATTTTATTATAGTAATATTATTTTCAGATGATTATATTAAGTTTTTTATTGTCTTTAACTCTGGCTTCTATTTTTTGTTTAAAAGATTTAGCATAATTAAATGAGCTTCAATCTTTAGGGCAATTTCTAAAGCATTATCCCCGCCATAAATTGGATCTAAATATGCTCTACTCTCAATAATGTTGACCCACATCTCAGAAATGTTGCTCCAAAACTCGGAATTTTCTTCGGAATTTTTTAAGGTGGCATTTTTCTGGCTAAGATAAAAATCTTTTATGGTATTTAGAAAAGCAGGTAGAATAATTGTTTTAAAGTCAGGTGTAGCAGTATCGCAAAGGCTCATTCCTATAGTAATGTCAAGGCAGGACAATAAGAATGCATTTGTTGAACTTGGAGCCGTGGATATTAGTCCCAGAAAAGCACTTTGCATAAAAGAGACATGATAATGATTGTTTATGCTGTATCCTCGTTGGAAAAGCAGTTCGACGAATATATTATTTAGAAAACGGATAGCTTCTTCATCACCTTTACAGACTTTTTCAATGATTTGTATTAGCTCTGTTCCATCAGGTTTCCAATTATCCATATTATAAATATTCTTTGTTAGTAGATTTTTTATAGTTGAGAGTATACTATCATTACCACCCCTATATTACTTTATTATTAATATACTAGCATATAAAATGCGGTATGTGTAAGATTATTTGGTAAATTAAATAAGTAATTTTGAGATGTTTTTTATAACTTTGAAAGCTATAATTTAGATTTACATTTCAGAAATATTGAGTTAAATATTATTTCCCTTTAAAATTATGGGCTTAAAAGATCTTTTTATACTTTACTTTTCACCTTACTATCTAGACAAATAACAGCGAAAAGCTTAAGATAAGTTCAAGGAATTTAGGTGGTGAGCAAATGGCACGCAATAACTTGATAGATGTATTACGTTGTTTGGCGATTGGTTTAATGGTGGTTTTTCACTTGGTTTTTGACTTAGCCTATTTTTATGATTATAACTTAGAATACCAGCAGGGCTTTTGGGATTTTTGGCGGCGTGCTTGTGTTAGTTTATTTTTAATTGCTAGTGGTTGGACGGCGACTTTAGTGAATTTTAGCTGGTGGCGGATCTTAAAGCTACTTGGTGCTAGTGCGTTGATTTCACTGGCAACCTATATTATTTTACCAACTAATTATGTACGCTTTGGGATTTTACACTTGCTTGTTAGCGCTAACTTAGTATATTATATAGGCCTACAGCGTTTTAACGCTCGACAATTATTGAGTTTAGCGGCGCTAAGTTATTTGGCCTATTGGCTGGTACAACCGCAGCAGTTATTGTTAGCCGATAATACTTGGTTATGGCTAGATTTGACTAGTGCTAGTTATCAAGCTGTAGACCATTACCCACTTTGGCCGTGGCTAAGCCTATTTTTACTGGGCTGTGCGCTAGGTAAAAGTTATCCGCAACTTAAGGTGCGATATTTCGATAAAGTACCAGCGGTGGTAACTCAGACTAGCCGTCAAAGTTTGATCATATACTTAGTCCATCAAATAGTATTAATGGGTTTATTAAGTAGCGTACTCGGGAAACCCAATTTAGGAGGATAAATTTTATGTATTTTGATAATGCCCCAGGCAATGTATTTCGACCACCCAGTGAGGCTCAAAGTTTTATTTTGCGAGTTACGCTCGGTTGTTCACATAATAAATGTACTTATTGTAATATGTATCGCGATGTACAATTTCAAGTGCGTACAGAAGCAGAAGTAAGTCGGCAAATCCAGCTAGCTAGTGCTTATAAAGAATTTATTCGGCGGATTTTTTTAGCTGATGGCGATGCGCTTATTTTAGCAACACCACGGCTTTTAAGTATTTTAGCCGAGCTTAAAGCGACCTTTCCACGCTTGCAACGGGTATCTTGTTATGCTTCGCCAAAGTCCATTTTGCGCAAAACGCCAGAAGAATTACAAGCCTTAAAAAATGCGGGCTTGAAATTAGTGTATTATGGCATGGAAAGTGGTTCGGATCAAGTTTTGACAGCGGTAAATAAAGGGGTTAATGCCGCAGAATCAATTGCCGCGGGACAAAAAATCGTGCAAGCGGGCATGAAATTATCTTTAATGGTAATCATTGGCTTAGGCGGAGTCCCTGGCTCTAGAGAACATGCTCAAGCTACGGCGCAGGCCATTAATTTAATTCAGCCTAATATGCTCAGTGCCTTAACCTTGATGCTCTATCGGGGCAGTGAACTGCTAGAGGAATTTGAAGCGGGACGATTTACCCCACTAAATCCGTATCAGATTATGTTAGAGTTAGATGAGTTAGTGCAGGGAATTGATTTACCTAGTGGTAGTCACTGCATTTTTCGTAGCAATCATATTTCTAATTATGTGCAATTAGCGGGCAACTTACCGGCAGATAAACAGCGCTTATTAGCAGATATTAAGTTGGCGGCGCAAGAATTAAAACAACTTAAAGAATATGACGTATATAATAATGTAGAATATTAATAAAGCGAAAAGACTCAAGCAGCTTACACTGTTTGAGTCTTTTCATATGTATAGGGGAATTTATCTTAAGGAGAGAATTAGGCGTTTGTTTACTGGACTATTTACTCATTTTAGTTACAGGGATGAAGCCTTTAGGGCTAGCAGATTCTTGGAAATCTTTGCTAAGAATAAAGTCGATAAAGGCTTTAGTTGCCCCAGTTGGTGCGCCATTAGTATACATATGGCCATAAGCATAGACTGGGTATTTACCGCTAGTAACAGCTTGTTCGGAGTAAGCTACCCCGTTGTAATTAAGCATATTCACACTTTTATCAACATAAGGCACATCCACATAACCGATAGCACCAGCAGTTGTTGCAATTGCAGCTTTAACAGCACCGTTAGAATCTAAGATAACAGCGTTATCCGTAAAGTTTTGGTTGTTTAGGACTATTTTAGCGATAGTTGCCCGTGAACCAGAGGATTTAGCCCGATGAATAATTGTAATTTTTTGGTCAGCACCACCAACGTCTTTCCAGTTGGTAATTTTCCCGGTTAAAATATCAATGGCTTGTTGTTGAGTAAGATTGGTAGTTTTCACATCAGGATTTGTGATAAACACAAAAGGCATTACAGTCACTTTGTGATCAACCAAGCCTTTATCAGCGAGCTCTTTCGGTAACTCGACATCTGAGTTGCCGATATCAACAGCTTTATTAGCTACTTGATTCATGCCAGTAAAGGAACCACCGCCTGTAATATTAATGGTCACTTTAGGATTTTTACCTTCAAACTGTTCTTGAGCAATTTTAAGTAGTGGCAGAAGCGCGGTAGAACCTTGAGCGGTTACCTTACCTTCAATAGTAGTTGCTTTAGGTGCTTCTTTTTTGGCGCTATCGCCCCCGCAACCTGCAACTAACAAACCCAAACTTAAAGCCCCAATTCCTAATAATGCCCCGAGTTTTTTTGATAACTTCATGTATGTATGCCTCCTAAAAAATTTAGTTTCTGTATGCACTAAATATAACATTAAAAAAATTTTCTTGTGTTATCCTCATGTTAAGTAAATGTTAAAAAAATTATATACTATAAAAATCCTATCTTTGTTGTTTATACCTAGACTATCCTAGTTGAAAATGGTAAAATTATAAAAAGATTTCGTTTTTAATAAAATTGCAGAGGCGATTCATAAATAGAAGGAGCTGGTGAATTTGGAATTATCAACAGTCATAGGTATTTCACTCGGGACAATAGCTGTTTTTGTCGGAATGGTAATTAAAGGGGCACCGATAACAGCACTTATTAATCCGGCCGCATTTTTAATTATTATTGGCGGCACTATCGGCGCAGTTATGAACGCCTTGCCCATGGATGTAGTAAAGCGAGCACCGATACTTTTGAAGAAAATTCTTAACAAGCAAAATTTATTGCCAATTGCTGAATTGGTGGGGATTTTTGTCGAGTTTTCTCAAATAGCTCGACGCGAGGGCTTACTAGCTTTAGAGGGGAAAATTGAATCAATTGATGATCCGTTTTTAAAAGGTGGTATGCAGATGATGATTGATGGTCTAGACGGAGAATTTATTCGTGATGTTTTAGAAGCGGATATTTCTAATCGTGAAGAACGTCATCGTCAAGGCGCTTTGATTTTCTCACAAGCGGGGATGTATGCACCGACTCTAGGGGTTCTGGGTGCGGTTATCGGTCTGATTGCCGCTTTGGGGAACTTAAATGATATTGAGCAATTAGGTCATTCCATTGCTGCGGCTTTCGTAGCAACGATGTTGGGGATTTTCTTTGGGTATGTAATTTGTCATCCTTTTGCGAATAAGCTCAAGGTATTAAGCCAAAAGGAAATGGCTATTAAAAAGCTAATGATTGAGGGTATCTTATCTTTGCAAGCGGGTGATCCACCGATGGCTGTAGAAGCGAAATTAAAAGCATTTATGCCACAAGAAGATCGAGGAGCTTTAGCTTCTAGCAAGGGAGAATAAGCCTAGAGAGGAGCAGGTTGCATGTCAAGACATAAAAAACATCCGCCTCATGAAGAACACGCTGATGAAACTTGGCTGATTCCTTATGCGGATTTATTAACCTTACTTTTAGCCCTATTTATCGTTTTGTTTGCTTCTAGTCAGGTAGACCAAAAAAAGCTGTCGGCGATGGCTGCTTCGATGGGCTATGCCTTTAATAGTCCGTTAAGTGGTGCACCACCAGGTACTTTTGCGATTATGCCGAGTACAGGCGGTGAGTCAGGACATGACGCGGCAACTTCAGAAGCGGGACAATTGGCAGCTTTGAAAAGAAAATTAGATCTATATATTTTAGAAAACAATTTAAATACGGAATTAGATGCCAAGATGACTGATCAAGGCTTATTAATAAGAATTAGAGATTCGGCCTTGTTTGATTCAGGTAGTGCGGATTTACGCAGTGATGCGCAAAAAATATCGGCTAAAATAGCTGATTTATTAGGTAGTGTGGAGCAAAGTATCTTAATTTCGGGGCATACTGATAATGTTCCGATTAATACGGCGCGTTTTCCATCAAATTGGGATTTAAGTTCCCAACGGGCCTTAAATGTTATGAAATTTATTTTAGCAACCAACTCCAAATTAAAACCAGAACGCTTTAGTGCGATTGGACATAGTGAATATCGACCCTTAGCGCCTAATGACAATGAACAAAATCGCGCGAAAAATAGACGGGTAGAAGTTCTAGTTCAAAGAAAGTACATGGAAGGTTCGAACAATAATAATATGACGGTGCCGGTAAATATTAATCCTAATGCAGGTAATAAAGCGGATTTGGGCGCTAAACCAACTAAGCCAGATGGCAAGTGAAATCGAGGGTAGGGCACATTGTGCTTTACCCTTTATATGTAGTTAAGACTTTATTGCGAGGTGCAAAGATGTACGTAAGAACACTTTTTTTAGGCATATTACTGTTAATAGCTAACTTATTTTCAAGCTCGCTACAACCGGTAGAGGCTTCTTTAATTAGTACTTCACAAGAAGTATCAATGGGCGCTGATGTTGCGAAGAAATTAGAGAAGCAATATGGGTTAGTAGAGGATGCTTATCTGCAAGCACGGGTAGATCGAATTGGACAGAGTATTGTAGCGGTGTGTGATCGAAAAAATATTAAATATTCTTTTAAAGTATTAAACACTAAAGAAATAAATGCTTTAGCGGTACCTGGTGGTTATATATATTTATTTAAAGGCTTAGTTGATTTAATGCAGACGGATGATGAATTAGCTGCGGTTTTAGCCCATGAAGTAACGCATGTGGTTAAGCGTCATTCTGTTAATCAAATAGAAAAACAATTGGCGATGACCTTGGTATTTGCGGTAGCTTTTGGCGATAAGGCGATGCTTTTACAAAACTTAACGCAACAAGCATTAATGTCGGGCTATAGCCGTAGTGATGAGCGACAAGCGGATGAATTTGGCTTTATCTATGCTCGCAAAGCTGGCTATAATCCTTATGGAATGTTTGTTACCATGGGGAAACTAAATGATTTAGCGGGTGAGTCTAAAGGAAATTATGGCTTGTTTTCTAGCCATCCGGAGCCAGAAGCTAGAGTTAAAGCCATCGAAAAATATATTCAAAAATTGAATATCAAGCAAACTATCCAAACCACAGATAAGAGTACTTATAGTGTAGTTGATGGTAATTGGCGCTTTAATGTGAGCAAAAAAGTCGCTGCGGATAAGACAGTATATCGGGCTAGTTTATTGGCCGGTGCCTTGTATTTAGTGACGCTTAAGGATGCAGTTGTTGATAAAAACAAATTTATTGTAGCTAATTATGGTAGTTATAATGAAATATACTATGATGATATTTTATTGTACCGAGTTTTTGAACAAGATTTAGATCAGAACTTTACTGATATCCATAGTTTAACGAATGCTTATATTTTAATGTTTAGAGATTGGGCAGAAGTACACAATAATAGTAAAGTTTAATATTAGTAGAAGCTTATTTAAAATTTTAGGAGGTGTTGTTTTTGTGGCAAAATGATTTTATATACACCGTAGAAAAAAAATGTCCAATCTGTGAAAGCTTAATCCAGATTACCAAAGTAAAAAGTAAAATTGCGCTAATTAAACAAGATAGTGATTTATGTATGCATTATAAAGATATAAATCCTTACTATTATTCGGTGTTTGTTTGTTCAAATTGTAGTTATGCGGCGCCTGAAAGTAGATTTTTTGCGGTGAACGCTAAAGAAATAGAAAAAATTAAAAATTTTGTGACGCAATATCGAATGTTAATTAGTTTAAGCGGGGAACGTTCTTTCGAGCAAGCCGTAGATAGTATTAAGATAGCAATTTTTTTGGAAGAAAGTCTAGGTTTAAGCAAGGTTAGCTTAGCTAACTTATATCTATTATTAGCTTGGCTGTATCGAGAGTGCAAAGATCGGGTACAAGAGCTATATGCTTTAGAAAAGGCCTTGGAAAAATACGAAGATGTTTTATATAAATCTCAGTATGATTCGGGGAATATGGATAAAATTACAGTAGAATACCTTGTAGCCGAATTAAGTCGCAGAGTATCACGCTTGGATGCTGCTAGCAAAATTTATGGTAAGTTATTGTATGATCGGGATTTTAAGAAGAATAATAAACTATATAATTACGCCTTAGATTCGGTGCAAGCTCTGAAAGCTTTGAATAAAAAGCAAGAAGAAGTAAAATAAGAAAAACGTATCTTAGAATATAGATTAAAAAGTCAGAAAAACCAGATGCTCCGATAAGTTGGACCTAAATTAGTCTAACTTATGGGAGTATCTGGTTTTTTTACAAAAACTTAACAATCTAATAACACAGCTTGAGCCAAAGCTCGATATAATCAAGCTAGAAATAGATGCTGGAGGTAAAAGCTAGTGGAAAAAACAGAGGAGTTAACAACAATTACGCCTACTTTTAATAGACAAAAAAAGGCCTTATTAATTGATGCGAGTATTAAATATTTATTATGGGCCTGTGCTATTTTAATGACGGTAATTGTCTTGGCAATAATTATTTTTGTATCGCAAAAAGGTTTGCAAACTTTCGACAGTATCAGCGTAAGCGAATTTTTTTTGGCAAGCAAATGGGATCCTGATTCTGGTAAGTTTGGCGGTTTGAGCTTTATTATCGGTTCTTTACAAGTTACATTGTTATCGATATTGTTAGCAACGCCCTTAGCCTTATCATGTAGTATTTTTTTAGCTAAAATTGCTCCGAAAGGAATTAAAAATATCCTGCGTCCCGCAATTGACTTATATGTAGCCATTCCCTCAATTGTATATGGGTACTTAGGTTTGACAGTGCTGATTCCGTTTTTACGGGAAACTTTTGATGTTAGTGGGGGCTTTGGTTTGATGCCCGCGGTACTAGTATTGGTGGTAATGATTTTGCCCACGATAATTACCTTGTCCGAAGATGCGATTAATTCTGTTCCACAAAGTTTGGAAGAAGCGAGTATTGCCTTGGGGGCAACACGGTTGCAGACAATTTATAAAGTTATTTTGCCCTCGGCGATAACGGGGATTGTAAGTGCGATAGTCTTGGCCATGGCGCGTGCTATTGGCGAAACTATGGCGGTGCAAATGGTAATAGGTAATACGCCAGTTATTGCCCGTAGTCTATTTACGCCGACTAGTACTTTAACCAGTAATATCGTTTTAGAAATGGGCAATGCCCCGTTTAATTCGGCTTGGAATAATGCCTTGTTTTTAATGGCCTTACTCTTACTAATAATATCGTTAGTGATTATTTTGGCAATTCGCTATGTAGCGGCCAAAGGGACGGTGAATCATGCACGCTAAAAATTGGGAAAAAATATTTACAGGTTTGTTTTGGTTAGCTGGGGCAATAGTGTTTTTGGTATTGCTAGGCTTTATTGGCGATATTTTATATAAGGGGTTACCCGTGTTATCTTGGCACTTTATTAGCAGAAAAGCCCAAGAATTACAGGCAGGTGGTGGGGTAGCCGGACAGTTTTTCAATTCCTTTTATATTTTGTTAATTTCTATGGGTTTGGCTCTGCCGCTAGCGGTGGGTGCAGGCATATATTTAGCCTTATATGCACCGAAAAATCAAGCAACTTATCTACTTAGATTAAGTATTGAATGTTTAGCCAGCATTCCCTCGATTGTTTTGGGGTTGTTTGGGATGATAATTTTTGTGAATTTCTTTGGCTTTGGCTTTAGTATTTTATCGGGGGGCTTAACTTTATTGCTGCTAAATTTGCCGATGCTCGTGCGAGTTACAGAAGAAGCGATTAATACTGTCCCTAAAACTTATTTTGAGGCGAGTATTGCCTTAGGGGCAACTAAATGGCAAAGTATTTGGCAAGTTGTGTTACCAGCGGCATTGTCTAATATTTTAACCGGGGTAACTTTGACAGCCGGACGGGCCCTTGGCGAAACGGCGATTTTGATTTTTACAGCGGGCACAAGTGTTTCTAGACATATTGGTGATTTAGATCCGCTTGCGGGTGGCGGTACTTTAGCTGTACATATGTGGTATGTATCAACTACGGGTTTAGTGGCGGATAAAACGGAAATTGCCAGCGGGATAGGTGCCTTGTTGTTGGTTATTATTTTAGCTTTAAACTTAGGCTTATTAATTCCTAAAAAACTCTTACAAGCCAATAAACAAGCATAAATTAGCTTAAGGTTAACTTTAAAAAAAATTAATAAGGGATAGCTTTAAAAGGTAGGACGTGTTTGTGAAGCTAGGTCTAATTAAACAATTACAAATAAATTAAGCGGAAGTCCAATATAAATAAATAAACAGCGCGGCACTTTATATAGATGCCGCGCTGTTATTTATTTATGCAGTAATTAGTAAAGAACTGCTGAAAACTGCTCAATAATAAGGCTGACTTTCTAGCAAAATAGCTTAGCAGAACAATTATAAAGCTAATAGAGAGATGGTTTTTAATAAAGGCGCAGGGGAAAAATCCCCTGCGCCATAGACATTAAAAAATCTACTAGCAACTTAAATTAAAGCCTAAAACTTCCAACGGACACCAACATTAAGGCCCCAGTCTTTGCTAACTTTACTACCCCAAGATTTTTCTAAATCTAAATAAACTTGTTTATGGGCGCTATCTTCGATAAAGCCAATACCTGTTACTGCTTGACTACCTTTGAGATTAGAGTCGAAAACGACATTGTTGGCGATAGTTTGGCTTTCGCCTTTAAACTCATGTAACCAAGAAGCTTTAGCATAAATTTGTTGGGTTTTGCCATCAGTTGTTTGCCAAGATTTACCTACAGCACAGCCAAGGCGCAACATTAGGGATTGTGCCTCAGGATTTTTAATATTTAAACCATTAGAAGTTTGATAATCAGCTTCTGTAGCCCAAAAAGCAGCTAACTCAGCTTGAGGCTCGATAAAGACCCCGTCTTGTTGTTTAAAGCGTTTTCCGACTTCAGCCGACAGACTTAAACCACGATTTTTAAAAGCCGCATGATCAGTGCCCCCACCAACTAACTGAGCGTCAAAGCTATGTCTAAACCAGTTATATTTGCTGATGAGATCTAGATAGGCGCCATCATCTTGCACCCAGCTACTATAAGCACCGAGATAGAAGCTATTAGAAGAACCACTGCTGCTTTCGGTAGTTTCAAAGCTATTACTAGCTTTACCAGCACCCACAACAAAACCGAGGAAGCGTTTGCCACCTTGATAACTAACGGGATTATCTTTACCAACTTCGATACCGCGGACATTTTGTTTCAAGCTACTGCTATTAGCAGGCTTTACGCTAAATCTTTCGGCATAAGTGCGCAACCAAATATCATCACTGCTTTGTTGCCCAAAACGAACTTCGCCTAAGCGCTTTTTAATTTCGTTTTGTTCGGCATAGCCCAAAACTTGTGCCCCTAAATTACTATTCATACCCACTTGTACAGGTGTGGAGGCGCTAAAAGTATTATAGGCGTAGTAATCCTCAGCACCTGATAAACCGCTATAATTGCTTAGCGTTGTGCCTTGGGCAATTCCATAACGGTAAATACCAACATCAGCACCACCGCTAAAAGTTGCAGTATTGGTACTTGCTGTATTAAGATCTACGACTTTAATCGCTTGAGTGGTATTATTGGGCAAGTCACCAGCGTTATTAAGATAGAGTTTGTGATTACCGCTACTATTACCAGTAATTACGAGTTTGTCACTTTGGTTATTAGCTAAATTAGAATGGAGGCGAAAAGTGCCACCCACCCCAGCTAAGTTATTGTTAAGGGTAAGGGTTTTATAGCTCGCAGTTGGCGCGGTAAATACGACATTACCGTTATTAAGCGTTAAGTTGGTAACAGGGGAATTGGCGGGCAGTGTCCAAGTTGCACCGCTATTAAGCGTAAGATTCGCCTTACCAACAGTTCCAATGACATAAATATAATTGTAGCCATAGAGTTGACTACCATTGCTAGCATTAAGGTTAATTTCACCGCCCTCAGCGAGATTCATTAGTATTTTGCCTGAGATGTTTTGCCCATTAACATTAGCATTTAGTATAGAAGTAGTATTGGCAAACAGAGCGGTACCAGCAGCCTGGATAGATACATTATTAAGAGTCAGAGTACCATTGCTTTCAGAACCAGCGGCAATATAGAAAGGAAGACCGGGGGAAAAAGACCTAGTCTCTTTATTTACGATACTTCCGCCATTTATGGTAATGCTGCCATTGCGATTGGCGACAACTGAGTGACTACTAGTGGTGAGAACATTAACATTATTTAAAATTATTTGCCCGAATTTATCTGCCATGATAGTGTGAACAGGGCTAGTAGAGGTAATACTAGCATTGTTTACGGTAATTTTAGTTCCGAGGTCTGTGACATATAAGGCATAGCCAGGAGAAATATTATAGATATCCTCTGTGATTGTAAGTACTTGTCCGCCGCTAAAGCTTTGTGCAGGCAAAGTTGCGTTAACTATACAGGGTGAGCCGAGGATTAAAGAAAGTGTTAGTGTCTGGACAAGTGATTTTTTATATTTGGCAAAGATTTTTAATAAATTCGTGCGCATTATAAACCCACCTTATTTAAAAAATTTACAAATTAATTTGGTTATTAGGAGATGTTTGTTATGTAAGAAAATTTTTAAGTCTTTATGAAGATGTTAAAAGATAATATTTAGTGATAAGTGATAAGTGATAAGTGATAAGGAGTATTAACTAAGTTGTTTTTTGGAACTGCAACTTAAGTTGTATATATTACTTAAAAGTAGATGGGCTTAAATATAAACAAAGAAATAAATAGTTTTGGTGGTTGTTTTTGTGCCTTGTTACATATTGTTTCTAAATATAATTATCTTACTAAAATATTAATATATGTAATAGTATATTAATAAAGTAGAGAAAGGCAAGATTATTTTGCAAAAGTGGTCAAAAATTAGTTAAATTGGTTAAAAACGAACTAAAACCGCTAATTAAGCTATATAACTTAATTAGCGGTTTAGGAAATATAAACAAAACTAGTTTAATTTAAGGTGCCCATTTTAGTAGTTAGAGTCTAGCAAGAATTTAGCTAGAAAATCGGGCAAACTAAGGGCGATAAATTATATCGGCTTGTACAGCGTCTAAGTTTTGGCAACCAGTCATAATCATGCTGGCAACTAATTCATTCTGGAATTTATTCAGCAAGAAGTTCACACCAGCTAGGCCACCTGCGGCGGAAAATAAAATTGGGCGACCGAGCATCACCGCATCGGCACCTAAGGCGAGCATTTTTAAAACGTCTGTACCATTGCGGATGCCACCATCTACTAAAATTGTTAATTTATCACCGACAGCTTGCTTGATTGCTGGTAAAACAGCGGCAGTACCTGGCGTATCATCGAGAACTCGGCCACCGTGATTCGAGACTACAATGCCATCAACGCCAGCTTGCACACAGGCTAGGGCATCTTCAGGTGTCATAATGCCTTTGATAATTAGTGGGACACTAATGTTAGCTTTTAGCTCACGCAATTGGTCAATGGTTTTACCGCTTACCGGTTGTCCCGAAACAGTCATATTAATTAAAGCTGCCGCATCAATATCAATTGCGATAGCGCTGGTGCCACAGTCAATTGCTTGTTGGGCTAACTGAATAATTTGCTCATTGGGTCGAGGTTTAATAGTTGCAATTCCATAGCCTTGCTCTTTGGCAATTGCTTCTAAACCAAACTTATAAATATTAGGATCTTTGCCATCGCCGGTCATACCTATACAGCCAGCTTGTTTACAGCCAGTGACAATAGTTGCCGCATATTCATTTTCTGGTAAAAAATTATTCCAATTAAAAGCAATACCACCAATGGGAGCACCTAAAATGGGCATTTTTAAATTAAGACCGAAGATTTTACAGCTAGTATCGGGATTAGTTACATTATGGATAACCCGTTGTTTAAGCTGTACGGCTTGTAAGGCGAGTAAATTATTTTGAAAGGAACGACCTGTACCTACACCGCCCGCACCGGGGATTTCACCTTTGCAGGCGCGACCATCGCAAACCGGACAGACTCTACAAAAAGTACCGAATTTCTCGCGGGCTAAGGCGGTTAATTTTTTCATATCCATAGCTAAAACTCCTTCCATAAGAAAGTGATACTAAATTAATTTTAGTATCACGGACTGGTTTATTTTACTAAAGGAACAGTTAAACTGCCTTGCGGCATTAAAGTAATTTTAGGCTGGTTGCCAACCTTAGCTTTAGCTAGCTCTAGCGCCTCGTCGACACTATCTACCGCTGTAAACAGTAGTTGTTTGGCAAGTTGTTTATCTAGCGCAGAGACTAAAATAAAGTCAGCACGTTTCATTAAGCGCGTAACGGCGTAAGCTTTGTGAGCACCAATTTGGAAGTTTTGGCGCAGATTAGCTTCGACGGCTTCGGGACTGGGGAATTTTAACATGGTATCTTCATAAGTTTTAGAACCACTACCTTCTTCACATTCGCCCAGAATAATTACTACGCCGCCAGGTTTTACCGCACACCAAGCATTATCCATGGTTTTTTGCAGTTGGTAGATATTAATATCTTTCGGATAACCCCCACAAGAGGCAATAACAATATCGGCTAATTCAGGCACAGGTACTCCATATACTTGATCGACAAATTTACACGCTTCTAGATGGGCGGCAATAAAATCACCCGCAAAAATCTTCAAGAAATTCTTTTGCTCATCTAACACGACATTGATCAGAAAACTTGGCGGATAGAGCTTTGCGCCTTCTACTTGATCTTCATAGACTGGATTGCCGTCTAATTTGCCTAAAATAGCATTGGGGTCGAGCATTAGCGAATGATTTTTGCGAATAGTTTCATAAGCCGCAACGCCAGGTAAAACGGCTTTACGGCCGCCACCAAAACCACTGAAGAAATGATGGACGATACTGCCCGTGCAAATTACATGATCGACTTCCGTGATATATTTATTTAAATATACAGGTGTCCCAAAAGATGTTTCGCCAAAATAATCAAATTGCGCACTATCTTGGCAATCACTATTATACATAGTTAGACGACTGGCAAGATCAGCACCTACGGCCTCAACCATTTCGTCATGGCTCATTAAGCGATGGGTGCCTAGCGCAAATACAATGCGCATTGCTTGATCAGGAATGCCGTTGTCATTTAATTCTTTGACCAAAATTGGTAAAAATAAATGAGTGTTCGCAACCCGCGTGGGGTCATTACAGATAAAGGCTACAGTTTGCCCTGGTTGAACGATTTCGCGTAAGGGTTTACTCCCAATTGGTTGCCGAATTGCCTCTAAAACCGCAGTTTCGAGATTTTCAATTTTGGGAAAGTCTTGAATATGTACCTCTGTTAGAATTTGTTCGCTAGGTAACTCAAAAGTCATTTTAGCGCGACCATATTTGTAAGTAAAAGATTTTTTCAAAAATACCCCTCCTTATGCTAGAAATTATCTCCATTATAACATAAAAGTTAGGAATATTTAGCAAAAAATAGTTATTTGTTACCACTTTGGACTTTAAAAAGCTTTTCAGCGGGAAAATATAACAGTTGTGTAACTACGGTATTGGCAATAGCTACGGCAAATACTACTGGTAACATCATATAGATATAGACTTGTAAAGTTAAGCCTAAAACTAATTTTAAAATAAAAGTAAAAGTTAAGCCACTGCCTAAGGTAGCTAAAAAGGCGGAAATAGCGGGTTTAATTTTGTTGTTGGCTAAGTTCATACTAATAAAAGCTTTTACGACTAAGGCGCAGACAATTGCTCCGACTAATTCACTGGCAATATTGCCATAGGGGAAAGCGGATTTGGAAGAGGGAATATTTACCGCTCCAGCTACAAAACCAATGCCTACACATTGTGACAGACTAGGATTTGTCAGATTAATGGCGATAGTATACATCGCGATTGTCCAGTTTGGGGTAATTCCGCCAATATTCGGGGAGATAGTATGTAAAATTACACCAATTGCCAAAAGCAATGAAGTTAGTGCTACCCAGCGGTATTGACTTTCTTTGGCTGGTTCCATATAGGTTAGTTCTTGTAAGCGTTGTTGATGGAGCATTAGTTAGCACCGCCTATTCCTAAGAAAATAAGCGCATCATAGCTTATTTTCAAATATTTTAAATATAAAGCGCGACCAGTTAAAGCGAGCATTAAGCCGATACAAGCATAATCAATTAGATTTAACTTTTTAGATAAACGTCGTTGTTGATTGCTAGCGCCAAATCCTTTGAGTTGCATACTTAGAGCGAGAGTTTCGGATTTGCTAATTGCCCGCATTACTAAAGGTTTAACAATGGCTAAATAAGCTAGGGCCCGTTTAAAAATATTACCGCGGTTAGAGTAGCCCCGACAAGATTGGGCATCTAAAGTCATTTGACTATCAGCGAGAAAATCAGGTACGAAACGTAAGGCGGTAGTGAGCATAAACGCATACTCGCGCGGCAGGAAAAATCTTTCCACCAAAACAATAGATATATCTTGAATATATGTAGTAGCTAGTAAGCAGAAAAAGCTAGTAGTCATAACCAACATTTTTAAGCCACTAATTAAAGCCGTAGTTAAATCAGAGTTAAATAAAACTTGTAATAACACCATAATCCCAGTGAAAATTACTAAAGCACCAATCGCCGCAAAACCACTTTTAGTTGGTTTGGCTACCAGAAAAATAGCTAACTGAATAATTAAGAGCAGCGCCACTAATTCAATTGGCAAAATAAAGGCCCAGAGCGTGATCGCCATGGTAAAAAGTAATTTGGTAAAAGTTGAAATCTTACTTAGCATCCAGCTCACCTCCAGTTAATAAATTGACAAAAGCGGGCGCAAAATTGTTAGCGCTATTATTGGGTAGTTTAAAATAGTTGCCTAGTTGAACGATACTGGGCAAGCGTAGCCCCCATTCGCCTAGGGGTTGAGCCCCGGAAAATAATTCGGCAACTCCGCCATCGAAGACGACTTCGCCTTGTTTTAAAGTTAGCACCCGACTAGCATATTGTAAAACAGTCGGCATATCATGGGTAATTAAAATTATGGTTAAATTTTCTGCACGATTTAATTTGGCTAAATAATTCATAATTAGGGCTTTTTCTAGATTATCTTGCCCGCTGGTAATTTCATCTAAAATTAAAATTTGCGGTTTGAGTACCAAAGCGGCAGCAATGCCTAGACGGCGTTTTTGTCCAAAAGAGAGGGTGCGGGGATAGGCTTGGGCTAAATGTTTTAAGCCGGTAGCAATCAGGGCTTGATTTACTAACTCGGTTAATTCAGTTTCGGAATAGCCCTTGAGGCGTGCTCCATAAGCAACTTCTTCAAAAACCGTATCAGCTAAAATTTGCAAGTCGGGATTTTGAAACACATAACCGATTTTATCAGCTAAATCAGCTGGTTCAAAGTTCGCTGTATCTTGGTTTTGGAAAGTGATTTTACCAGAGCGAGCTTTATTTAAAGCCATTAACAGGCGGCTTAAAGTGGTTTTGCCACTACCGTTTTGGCCTAATAAGGCGATAAATTCACCTTGATGGACGGTCAAATTAATATCTTTCAAAATCGGTTCACCAGTGCGATACGCAAAGTTTACAGCTTGCAAATCTAATAAGGGGGGAGTTTGAGCGGCTTGATAGCTAGGTGCGAGGTAGTTGCCTTGAATAGTAGAGGTAGCTAAACAATTGCTTAGCTCTTGGATTGCTTGGGGAGCAGTACGCCATTGACTAAAATTAAGCGGCGCTTGTTGGTTTAACAGCAATTGCACTTTGGACAATTCCGGTAAAAGGAGATTTAAAGAAGGGGTGTTAAACATAAACTGCAAGGAACTGTTTAAATCGCCACAATGCACTAGTTGAGCATCTTGCATAATCAACAGATTTTCCATATACGGCAGCACATAATTAAGATTATGCTCTACTACAATTACGGTAATATTATATTTAGCCCGCAAACTATTAATTACTTGATATAACGCGACAGCACCTTCGGGATCGAGGGCAGAAACGGGCTCATCGAGCACTAGAATTTTAGGCTTGGTGGCAATTACTGAGGCAATTACCAAACGTTGACGTTGCCCGCCAGACAGTTCGTCTAGCTGATAATTTTCCCGACCAGCGAGTCCTACCGCCGCTAAAACTTCGGGAATCGTGGCGGCAATTTGCGCCGCGGGTAATTGACGATTTAAAAGAGCGAAAGACAGTTCTTCTTCTACGGTCAAGGACACTAGTTGACTTTCATAGTCATCGAGAACAATGCCCACCTCTAAAGCTAGATCAGCGATATTGCGGTTTAGTGTGTTGTTATTGAGAATTTCAATACTCCCCTTGTAGCCCCCGCCGTAATAGTTAGGTACAATGCCCGCTAAGGCCTTACATAAAGTAGATTTACCCGCGCCACTAGGGCCACAAATTACATTAAAACTTCCTGGCAGAATTTCAAAATTTAAATCTAACAGGGCTAAGCGAGAAGCACTGGGATAGGCATAAGAAAAATTATTACAAGAAACAATAGCTTGCATAGCAATACTCCTTTATCAACATAAGATTAATTGAACAAAATAAAAAACTCTCGCGCCTACATAAATGTAGGGGCGAGAGTTGAAAAATCAGCTACTCACGGTACCACCCTGCTTGAAATAGTAGAAAACTATTTCATCTTAAGTTCTAGTACGAGAGGTATAAGCTCTGATACCAGCTTTCTTGATAACGGGCAAAGAATCCCGACAACGTCTACCCCGCAGTGCGGCTCAAATTGCATCTCCTAGACCCATTCGGTATCGGGCAACTGGTCAAGCTTACACCTTTCTTGACTCGCTGGGCAGTGCTGGCGAATACGTACTCTCTCTAGTCATAGATTTTAAGAATAATTAAATTATGCGGTAATTATAACAATAAAGCCTATAGCTTGTCAACTCTAAGATTACAATTACAAAGGTTTTTGATAGAAAAATGGACGATATTGTTTATACCCAATTTGGGCAAAGTTTAAAATGGCCTCGGTGCCACCCACAAATAAAATGCCGCCGGGCTTAAGCGCTTTCAAGAAATTACTGTATAATTCATTTTTCGCCTCTTCGGTAAAATAAATTACCACATTGCGGCACAGAATTAGATCAAAGCCAGTGTCGAATTTATCGCGCAACAGATTTTGGTGGCGAAACTCAACAAGTTTTTTTATATCTTCAGAAAGCTGATAATGTGTGCCTGTTTGCACAAAGTATTTTTTTACACGGTCAGCAGAGATGTTTTTAATTTCATTCGCTGTATAACGAGCGGCTTTGGCTTTATTGAGGATTTCAACATCTAAATCACTAGCAATAATAGTATGTTTAACTTTAGGCGTAAGCTCATTTAAGGCCATTGCTATCGAATAAGGTTCAGCCCCGATTGAGCACCCCGCACTCCAGATTTTTAGGCGGCTGCTAGTTTTTAATAAGTCGGGAATTACGATATTTTCGAGTTCCACGAATTTTTCGGGCGTCCGGAAAAACTCAGTAACGTTGATAGTTAGAAACTCAATGAAAGTACGGTATAACTTTTCATCGGCAGTAACAATTTTAAAAAGCTCGACAAAATTTTTAGCATTATTTCTTTGCATAAAGTTGGAGATGCGGCGTTGCATTTGGTTTTCTTTATAAAGGTTTAAATCGATGCCGGATTTTTTATGGAGTAAATCTTTAAACTGATCCCAATCTTTGGTAAGTTCACTCATAAATAGACACCTCCTATAGTTCATTATTCTGTTAAATCTTCTAGTTCTCCGTTGACCATGACCATTTCTACATGGGCATCGATATGAAGCGGGAAATCACTCCACACTACTAAATCGGCATCTAAGCCTTCTTGTAAGCTGCCAACTTTTTTATCAATCCCGAGAATTTTAGCGGCATCAATAGTAATTGCTCGTAAAGCCTGCTCACTGTCTAAGCCATATTTAGTACTTAAGGCGGCATAGATTGGTAAAAATTCGCTTGGGGTTACGGGGTGATCGCTCATAACCGCGAAGGGAATCCCATATTTAGCTAAAATATAAGGGGTGCGCATATTAACATTAGTGAGTTCTGGTTTGGTACGACAATGCATTAGCGGCCCCAAAACTACAGGAATTTCTTCTCGTGCTAAAACGTCAGGAATTAAATGCGCTTCAGTAGCATGTTCAATTATGAGTTGTAAATCAAATTCTTTGGCAATCCGAATAGCGGTAACGATATCGTCTGCCCGATGTGCGTGGGCCCGTAGCGGCATTTCTTTCCGCATTACTTTGGCGATTGCTTCATAACCGATTTTAAATTCAAAATCTTCATCATTTTGTTTAGCTAGATATTCACGGGCTTTTAAAAAGGTCTCGCGAATTAAATTAGCGGTAGCCATGCGCGTATAAGGCATTTTACTCGCTTTGCGATATACATGTTTAGGATTTTCCCCAAAAGAAACTTTTAGACCAGCATGTTGTTTAACAAGCATACTATCTACTTCGGATTGGGCTTTAGTTTTAATAATACAACATTGCCCGCCAATCGGGTTAGCACTACCAGGTGCCACCATTACGGTAGTAACGCCAGCTTGATAAGCAAGCGTTAAACCTATATCGCGAGGATTAATTGCATCTAGTACAGATAGACCAGGAGTAAGGGGTTGACTGGCTTCATTAAGATCATCATCGAAATAGCCAGTGCCTTCTGAGAAAATACCCAAATGGGTATGTGCATCAATTAGACCAGGGGTAATTACTTTGCCCGAAACATCAATCATTTTACAATTATGGGGTAAGGTTATTTTATCGCCAATTGCTTTGATTTTTTTACCTTCGATTAAGATGGTAGCATCCTCGATTGGCGGGTAGTGCATACTATAAATAGTAGCACCTGTTAATGCAAGCATTATTTAATACCTCCAATTAATTTTATAGATAGTTTTTCAGTAAAGCTTGAATAACCATGCTCGTACTTACCGTGCCAATACCACCTGGAACTGGTGTAAAGGCACTAGCTAGAGCTTGAACATCGGCTTGAACGTCACCGAGTAATTTATCTGCAACTTGATTAATACCGACATCGACAATTACTACGCCAGCTTTAACCATATCAGGTTTAACAAACTCAGCAATGCCGACTGCGGCCACAATAATATCAGCTTGGCGCGTTAGCGCGGCCAAATTTTGCGTGCGAGAATGGCAGATAGTTACGGTAGCATTTTGGTTTAGCAGTAAATTAGCTACGGGTTTGCCGACCACGTTGCTACGACCGATAACTACGACATGCTTACCTTCTAAGGCAATATTATAGAACTTTAAAGTTTCCATCACGGCCCGCGGCGTACAAGGGGCCCAAGGATAATTACTACCATAAAGTTTGCCGATATTTTCATTGTTTAAACAATCAAGATCTTTGGCAGGGGCAATGCTATTGGCAATTAGCTGACTATCTAAATGCTTAGGTAGCGGCATCATTGGTAAAATGCCAGTAATTGTTGGATCTTGATTTAAGGTCTCTAGGCAGTCTAAGACCGCCTTATTATCACTAGTTGCGGCTAGTCTTAGGACTTTGGTTTGTAGGCCTAAGCTTTGCGCGAGTTTTTCTAAACGATTAGTATAAACATGCGAAGCTGGATCATCCCCGACTAATAAAATAGCTAAAGTGAGGGTGATATTTTGGTTTTTTAATTGACTTAATTTATCGCTAATGTTGGCTTTCACTTGGTCAGCAACATCTTTACCTTTCATTAACAGCATTGTAAGTTCGCCTTTCTTTTAAAAATTTAAAATAAACCGCTAATTACCCCAGATTCGTCGATATCAATTTTCTCAGCCGCAGGCAATTTTGGTAAGCCTGGCATCGTCATAATATCGCCAGTTAGGAGCACAATAAAGCCAGCACCAGCAGAAATTTTGGCATTGCGGACATTTAGAGTAAAACCTTCAGGACGACCGATTAAACTAGCATCATCTGAGAAGGAATATTGTGTTTTAGCCATGCAAATCGGCAAATGGCCATAGCCTAAAGCTTCAAATTTAGCTAAAGCGGTACTAGCTTCTTTGGCGAAAGTAACAGCTTTTGCCCCATAAATTTCTTGGGCTATTTTAGTAGCTTTATCTTTTAGGGCTAATTCGTTAGGATAAAGTGGCTGGAAATTGGCAGCATTACTGTCAACTAGTTTAATTACTTTGCGCGCTAAATCCAAACCACCAGCGCCACCTTGCGCAAACACATCAGATAAGGCAACTTCCACGCCTAAACGTTCGCATGCTTGGTAAATAGCTTGTAATTCTGCCTCGGTATCTTGGCTGAAAATATTGATCGCAACTACAAGGGGGAGATTATATTTTTTAATATTCTCGATATGTTTTTCTAAATTTACTAGGCCAGCATTAACCGCGGCCACGTTTTCGCTAGTTAGATTGGTTTTTGGCACCCCGCCATGCATTTTTAAAGCGCGTACCGTAGCTACCAACACTACCGCCTTAGGTTTTAGATTGGCGTAACGACATTTAATATCAAAGAATTTTTCCGCGCCTAGATCCGCACCAAAACCAGCCTCGGTAATTACGTAGTCCGCTAATTTTAGGGCAGTTTGGGTAGCCATTACACTATTACAACCATGGGCAATATTCGCAAAGGGACCGCCGTGAATTAAAGCAGGCACATTTTCTAAAGTTTGCACTAAATTAGGTTTAATCGCTTCTTTTAGCAGGGCGGCCATTGCGCCTTGCGCATTTAACATTCCTGCAGTTACCGGATTGTCTTGGTGATCATAAGCGACAATAATTTTCGCTAAGCGCGCTTTTAAATCACTAATGCTGGTAGCTAGGCATAAAATCGCCATAACTTCAGAAGCTACGGAGATATCAAAGCCGTCTTCGCGAGGAATGCCATGCGCCTTACCACCTAGGCCGATAATAATATTTCTCAAAGCCCGATCATTCATATCTAAAACCCGTTTCCAGGTTATTTTCCGTGGGTCGATATTTAGGCCATTGCCTTGTTGCAAATGATTATCTAACATGGCGGAGAGTAAATTATGTGCTGTAGTTACCGCATGGATATCACCAGTAAAATGCAAGTTAATATCTTCCATAGGCACAACTTGTGAATAGCCACCACCAGCTGCGCCGCCTTTTACCCCCATACAAGGGCCTAAGGATGGTTCGCGGAGGGCAACAATAACTTTTTTATCAAGTTGCGCAATTCCTTGAGCTAAACCAACAGTAGTGGTGGATTTACCTTCACCTGCTGGAGTAGGCGTAATTGCTGTAACTAAAATAAGATTGCCATCGGCATTGTTCGCCAAGCTATCAATAAGACCAAGAGAGAGTTTAGCCTTATAGCGACCATATTGGTCAATATTTTCTTCCGCAATTCCTAACTTGGCTGCGACCTGCACTATTGGTAACATTTTTGCTTGTTGAGCTATTTGAATATCACTTAACATTTATATGCCTCCATTTTCTACTTTTTAATATTATGCAACATAGACTGCATTATTGCAAGTATAATCACTTAAATTGTACACTTATTGTAGTATTTACAGGAATTTTTTCTCCGGCAGCTATAGATTGACTATGCGCTAAACCACTGCCACTAGGATTTAAAAACAGACGATGACGGCGGAGTGTTACAATAACATCACGATACATTAAACCTTGGAGATTAGGCATTATTACACTGTTATCATCGGGGAAAATTGGTTGGAGAAGCTTGGTGGGCGGTGTATAACTGGGTAATTTATTAAAAGAAAGATTAAAGGCATTATTTTCCGTGGGTACTTCTGCTAACGCCAAAAGTTGTTCCATAATCTCTTTAAACACGGGCGCCGCAATCTGCCCACCATAGTAAGTTGCCCCTTGAGGATTGTCTAACATTACTAAAACAATAAAGTCTGGATTTTTACTCGGTGCAAAACCTACAAAAGAAGCAATATAACCCCCATCATAACCAGTGCCATCGCTACTAAGTTTTTGGGCGGTACCGGTTTTACCGGCAATGCTATAGCCTTCAATTTTGGCATTTTTGCCACCACCATTTAAAATAACCTGCTCCATAATATCCCTTAAGGTATGAGCTGTTTCCGGTTTGATAATTTGGGGTTGGGTTGCCAGCGGCTCTTCTTTGAGAACCCGACCGTCGCCGCGTTCAATGCGTTTGACAATATGCGGTTGTACCAGTTTACCATCGTTAGCAATAGTGGCAATTGCACTGATTAGTTGTACAGAAGTTAAGGCAACACCTTGACCAATGGACATGGTCGCCACATTAGAAGGATACATATTTTTAGGATCGAAGAGAATTCCCACTTCTTCACCAGGCAGCTCAATACCAGTAGCTTTACCTAAACCAAATTTTTTGGCGTAACTTGTAAGGCGTTCTCCGCCTAAACGCATGCCCATATCAACCATCCCCGTGTTAAGTGAGTTAGTGAGAATATAGGCGTAGGTTACGGGTCCGTGCGCTTCCATATCCCAGTTATTAATGGTGCGGTCTAAAATGGTGATTTTACCTTTGTCATCATACATATCTGTAGGACTTAAGATATTTTCTTCAAGGGCCGCGGCCATAACCAAAGGTTTATAAGTTGAACCTGGTTCGTAAATATAACTTACGGCTCGATTGGAAAATTCTTTTTGCGAAAATTTGCCAAAAAAATTCGGATCATAGGTGGGGCGATTAGATAAGGCTAGAATTTCGCCTGTTTTTGGATTCATGACGATAACTGAAGCCCCTTGCACTTTCGTCTTTTGCAGGGCGCTATCTAAAGCGCGTTCAACCACATATTGGATATTGTGGTCAATTGTCAGCACTAAGCGATTTAATTTACTCGGATTAAACTTCCTAAATACAGAATCTTCAATAGGTCGACCATGCGCATCCATTTGCAGGTGGATTTCTTCTTGGGCTCCAGACAAGAGATTGTTAAAATACAGTTCTAAACCATCAAGACCATTATCTTCACTACCGACAAACCCCAGAATATGGGCAGCTAAGGTTCCTTGAGGATAATAGCGCTTGCTTTCTTGTTGAAAATGAAGACCGCGTAATTTATGTTCTTTGATAATTGCTTCTAGTTGGAGATATTCGGAATTTTCCAGCTTACGTTTTAGCCAAACGAAATAAGCATCACTGCAAAAGGTTTTATATAATTCATCTGCCTTGATTTTAAGAATGGGGGCCAATAAATTAGCCGCTAAGCGCTGATGTTCTGTGCCTTCAACTTTTTTATTGTCTAGAAGGGACATTTCATGGGGATCGACATATAATGATTTAGTTAGTAAACTTACGGCTAATTCTTGCCCGTTACGATCAAGAATACTGCCACGGGGACTAGTTAGTTTACGTACATCGGAGCTACGCAAGCGCAATTCGTTTTCTAGCGAATCGCCCTTAATAATTTGTAGATAAAATAGGCGACTGAGAGCAATTAGAAAAAGGCTCAAAAATAGGCAAGTTAACAGAACCAACCATTTTTTGGCGATATTTAATTTTAAAATCTTTTTTTGCTGCATCGTTAGGATCTCACCGCCCTAATACGAGAATTAGGTGTCGTTGGTAGTAACGGTTTAGGTTGTTTCCGCGGATTACCATTTTTGCTGACATTAAAGACAATTCCTAAAAAGCACATAATGCTCAACAATGAAGTCCCCCCATAACTAATAAAGGGCAGAGGAACACCAATTACTGGCAATAAGCCCGTAACCATGCAGATATTACTTATTGCTTGGCCGGTGATTAATAAATTTGCCCCGACTACTAGCATGAAGCCACCGGCATCTTTAGTTTGCTTGGCTAAAATGGTAAGTTGGATAGAGAGGAGTGCAAACAGCGCAATTAATAAAATTGCCCCGATAAATCCCCATTCTTGACAAAAAATCGCAAAAGCAAAATCGGTATGAGCTTCGGGTAAGAAAAAAAGTTTGCTAATACCTTGCCCAATTCCAGTACCAGTAAGACCGCCACTACCAATAGCTAAAAAAGATTGCACGGCCTGAAAACCTTCGTTAGCTTGGTAAGCCCAAGGATTTAGCCAAGCTTTAATACGGTCGGCGCGATAAGCGGCGGCGGTGCTTAAATATAAAATCCCCAGGGTTGCGCCGCCGAAAATTAATAAATAATCGCGCGGCGGCAATTTACAGATTAAGAGCATTACCAAGGGTAAAGCCACAATAATTGCTGCGGTACCTAAATCTGGTTGTTTATATACGAAAGCGGCGCAAACTAAAATAGCGA
Source organism: Succinispira mobilis DSM 6222 (assembly GCF_000384135.1). Lineage (NCBI taxonomy): Bacteria > Bacillati > Bacillota > Negativicutes > Acidaminococcales > Acidaminococcaceae > Succinispira > Succinispira mobilis. Next base: position 187,682 of record NZ_KB913028.1, on the reverse strand, counting down.
AAAACTCTCCGGTTAACAAGGTAACTCGACGATTTTTATTTAAATTATCGCCAATATAAGAAGACATCAATAAAATTGCGCCGACCTTTACTAATTCTGAAGGCTGTAAACTAAAACTGCCAATTAGCAACCAACGTTTAGCCCCATTTTCGGTAGTACCAAAAAAATGAACTAAAACTAATAAAGAAAAAATAAACAATAAAATTCCATAGGTTGTATAGCGGTTAAGCCAAATTTTATAAGGTATCTTTGCTAAGATAGCCCAAGCAATAAAGCCAATAAAAGCAAACAAAGCATATTTAAATAAGAAAAAGGTGCTATTACCTTGCTCAATACTTGCAATTGCAAAGCTTGAGCTTAGGATATTAATACTACCAATAACCATGATAGCGAGAATATTTAAAAAAATTCTACCGCGAATGCTTTGCAAAATGCTCATAATGGCCTCCTAAATACTAAGGGTAAACTCACAATAATTAATGTTTTTGCCGAGGGCGACAAATTTTTGTTCGTATTCTGTAGCTACAGAATTAGGGATAGAAGAATTATACAAATCGGTGGTATATTGCTTTATTTGGTAGTTGTGAGTAGCTAATTCTTCGAGGGTAAAAGCAAAAAGCTGATCGTTATCAGTTTTAAAATGCACACTATTACCTGATTTTAAAATCTGCTGGTACATTTTTAAAAAATTATTATGGGTTAAGCGACGTTTGGCATGACGATTTTTGGGCCAAGGGTCGGAAAAGTTCAAGTATAAAGTTTCAATTTCTGCGGGGGCAAACCATTCCGTGAGACTAATCGCGTTATCGCGAATTAAACGGATATTAGGTAGCTGTAAAGCGCGTACTTTTTTGACTACATCATAAAGTACGTCTAAGTTAGCTTCAATACCAATAAAGTTTCTTTCGGGATATTTTTGCGCCATGCCCACGATAAAAGAGCCACGACCCGTACCAATTTCTAAACACAAAGGTTGCGATGTAGGAAAAAGCTTTTGCCAATTACCTTTATGTGTTGTTAGGTCATCTAAGATAACCAAATCTGAATGTTCTAAGATCGCTTGCTCGATCCACGGTTTTTTTCTAAGACGCATAAATATATTAACTCCTACAATAAAAGATTTATAGTTGAAGATATACCTATTATATTAAGCAATATAATAGGTATATCTTATGATTATTCTGGTTTAGTTAGACCGTATTTTTTCAAATAACGATAAAGCGTAACGCGACTAACATCAAGCATATCGGATAATTTACTAATGTTTCCGCCCGCAGCTTTCCAAACCTCAATAAAAGATTGCTTGTCATATTTCCAAGATTTTTCTAAGGTTTTATCCGCCGGAAGCTTAATATTTTCGGGATAAATGGTTGTACCCGCAGTGTGGAAAAAGGCCATTTCGATTACACCTTGTAATTGTTTGATATTGCCTAACCAAACACAGCGTTTTAACATCCCTATAGATTCCCGGGATAGGGTTTTTAAAGGTAAATGATGTTGATTGGACATTTCCATAAGGATATGTTTAGCAATAACTTCGATATCTTCTACGCGCTCCCGCAATGGTGGAATACGAAGTACTGTTTTCATAAGTAGTTCATAAAGATCTTTAGAGAAGAGACCTTTATCAGTAAGTTTTTTCAAGTTAGAATCACAGGCCGCAATTAAGCGTACATTGAGCTTATCGCCATCTTCTTTAAGGATTGAGGCCAATTTATCGCCAATGGTTACGGGCATTTTTTCTATTTCATCGATAAATAAGGTTCCTTCGCTAGCTAAGTGGATTTTGTTAGTGATATCTAAATCATTACCAAATAACTCTAACGAGAGGGCTTGTTCATCATTGCTGCATTTAACAATAATCATGGGTGCGGCTGCTCGTGGGCTAGACTGATGGATTCCATATGCCAGGCGTTGTTTACCTGTACCTGGTTCACCTTGTAATAAAATATTACCAGTGCCTCGCGCTAGACGACTTGCTTTCGCTTGTAGAGCCAAAAATTCTTCACTATTACCAACCATGCTAAATAAGCTGTACCGTGTTGAGTAGCCAGTAGCATGGGCAATGGTAGTTTTTAAATCTTCAATAGAAGTAGTTACGACCATAACATTAGTTACATCATTGGCATTTTTTATCGGCAGTACGGAAGTAATATCTTCGTAAGTTTTTTCGGGGGTTAACCAAGTAACTTCACGATTATGGCTGGCAATGTTATTAAAGCCCTTGTTAATTGGAAGATGTTCATAATTGAGGAAGACATCGCTAAGATATTTATGACTACCGACACGCAATTTAGCCGCTTTATTAGCGAAAGAAATTTTACCGCCGTTTTTCAAATAATAAATAGCATGTGGTAGTTCATCTAACAAAATATTAGTAGCCGCTAATTGATCATAAGTTGCCAAATATTTTTCTAAAGAATACTTCATACTTAAGAGTAAAGAAATAACAATATCATAAGGCAAGTCTTTTTGGTCTAAAGAAAAGAGTGAGATTACATAGCGGATTTTGCCGTCAACAATAATTGGCGCAGCACAAGCATCGCCAGAATGACATTCTTCAATCCACATTTCAGGTCCAAATAGTAAAAAGGGCACACCATGTTCTTTGGCAATTTCGATACTAGTAGTCCCGATATCTTCAAAAGCCACACGTCCGCCTTGAACATCATCTAAAATGCGTTGGAAAAAGGGAAGTGCATAGTTTTTTAAGACGAAATCATTCTCGTCGACTAATAACATACTGAGATTATAAATATTAAAATGTTGTTTACTTTGCTCATATAAGCCGTCCATAAACTCTATAGCGGGTTCGTGTTTGGCGCGACGAAGCGCTAGATCTTGTTTGCTGAGTTGGTGGAGTTTCGGCATTTTTTTGTTAGGGATATTTAGTTCCCGACATTTTTGCCAAGATGCGGCTACCCAAGGATGAACATTAGGGTCAATAATACCTTCGTTGATAAATTTTTCATAATATAATTTAAGTTTTTCTTTATTGCGACGTTCTCTAATCATAATGCTGCCTCCTAAAAATTAAAAAATTATTTGCTAAAAAATTCGGGAATTCGTCTTGCACCTAGATAATATTTTTTCCAATAGACATTATCTAGCTTACTTAGCATGACGCCTTTACTAGAAGAGGCATGCCAAAAAGAATTGTTGCCAGCGTAAATGCCGACATGGGAAGCGCTTTTTTCGTTGATAGCAAAAAATACTAAATCTCCTTTGCGCAAATCGCGTTTGGCGATAGGTCGACCTTGGGTATATTGTTCATCGGCGGCACGTTTTAAAATCAGTCGATGTTCGCGGAAGACAAAACTGGTATAACCAGAACAGTCAAAGCCCTTGGGCGTAGTACCACCAAATCTATACGGTACGCCTTTATATTTTGCTGCCGTAAGGAGCAGTTTGTCGGCGAGATTAGTCGTTGGTGTAGTTTGCTTATGTAATTGCATCAGCAATTTATAAGTAGGATCATCAATTTTTCCAGTGCTAGGCAGTTTGTTTTTGGTTTGAAAGCTTTTCAAGGCGCTGATAGTTTTTTTGGTGAAAATTCCATCAGTTCGATCCACGGGAAATTTCAAATCAGATAAGGCCCGTTGTACTAAAGTGATTTTCCAATTTTTGTCACCTAACTTAAAGTCTGGAGTTTGGGCAAAAGTTAGGTGGGGAAATAAGGTAACCAGCAAGAAAAAAACAAGAAAAAATTTTTTGGCTAAACGCATATCTTCACCCTCGCTAATTTAAAAAATAGCATACACAGCCTAAAAAAAATCCAAGAACTTAATTTTCACGCAAATTCTACTTAAAAAGTCACTAATCGCTTAATAATTTTAGCATATTTACACTAACAATACAATTAGGATAAACTTTTGTAAGTTTTGATATTGAAAAAAAAGTCTGGTTTACAGATTGCAAGAATTTTGCTATAATACCACATGTATCATGCGTCTATAGCTCAGTAGGATAGAGCGGCGGTTTCCTAAACCGTGTGTCGGAGGTTCGATTCCCCCTAGGCGCACCACGAAAATTCAGCCTGTACAGCTAATGTGCAGGTTTTTTTATTTTGTTGCACGAAAAAACCGTTGCTAGTGCGTGCAACTAGGTTAAAAAATTAAATTCACAAATTAAATACAAGTGAACCAGTTACTAAATTGTTGCGGAGTGTTTATTATAATTAAGTTGGGTAAAGCGTAATTTTTCTAGTAATATACAAAAAAACAAAATATATCTAAAATAAAAAAACTAATAAAAATAATAAAGAACAGAGTATGGTTAAAATACAGAAAAAACTCCCATCAAATATTCAAGTGTTTTGTTATGGCACTTGTTTATCTAGAAGGGAGCATATCCAGAGATAAGTTTACCGCACTAATGTGGTAGCTTTTTTAGTTAATTAAACTGACGACAAAGCATTTAATTTTAGCAAAATACAAGTTGTCTAGGAAATCATAGATGTTAATCGCCGGCTAGGTTTAAAAACTACAGTTAGTGTTGTTTTACTTTTGCGCTCATAAATTTAACTCGCATAACGAATTGCTTATATTGACTCAGTAAGTGTATATGCATATGATATGGGTGAAGGGGGTGAAAGTAAATGCATAAAGCTTATAAATTTCGTTTGTACCCGACAAAAGAACAAGAAACAGTAATAACTAAGTCAATCGGTTGTAATCGTTTTGTGTATAACCACTTTCTTGCGAAACGCAAAGAAGCATATGAAGAATACGATGCGATGATTAACTATAAAGGACTTCGACTTTTGGCTTAGTGGCCAAAGAACCGTAGGAATTACGGGGATAGCTTGGTTAAACTCTGGCACAGGTCAGGGTGTTCCCAAGAATCCACAACTTCTGTAAGTGGTGGTAGTTCAAACGTAGACATAATACCTCCAAAAAATCTAAAATTGAGAGAAAAGTTTCAGGAAAATATGTTAGATATTTCCCTGAAACTTTTTGAGAGGGTAGTTATATACTAACTGAGCCTGTTATTTGGGTTCAGTAGCAATCGAAATGTTTTCGGCGCCAGCTTTTTTAGCTTCATCGAGAATTTTTACAACTGAGCCAAAGGGAATAACTTTATCCGATTGAATTTCTAAAGTTTTAGCTCCTGGCTTGTTTTGGTAAATAGCCGCAAGTGCCGCATAAACTTGCTCTGGAGCTACCTGGTTTTCGGCTAGATAAATACTGCCATCGGCTTTAATAGTTAAAATTACGGTAGTTTGCCCTTGAACTTGACCACTTTCGGCCTCGGGTAAAGCTACAGGTAATTGTGGTTTGGCATAACAGGAAGTTAACATGAAAAAAATAAGTAGCAGAAACACTACGTCAATTAGCGGTGTTAAATCTAGCTGACTGCGTTTGGGTTCATGTTCATTAAACCTAATCAACTTTCTCACTCCCTAGCAAATGTACCAGGTCATTGGCACAATGTTGCATTTTAAAAGCCCAAGATTTCACTTTGTCTTCTAAAAAATGATGCGCAATCATTGTCGGAATTGCCACAAATAAACCCGCGACAGTAGTAATTAAGGCTTCCCAAATTCCGCCTGCTAGTAAAGAAGGATCGACTATGCCTTTGATTTCGGCTAGACTTCTAAAGGCTTCAACCATCCCCAAAACTGTACCTAAAAGACCAATTAAGGGGGCGATGCGCCCAATTAACTCTAAGATATGCAAGCGTTCGTTTAAACGTTGTAATTCTAACGAGCCAGAGGTAGACAATAATTCTTCTAAAGCCGTAAGGCTTTTATCAGGAGCGGTAAGAGCTACAAAACTTAAAGCGGCAACAGGACCAGGAGTTTCTTTGGCTAATTGCTCAGCTTGAGAAAAATTTTGCTCTTTTACTAATTGTTTAAACTGGGAATAAAAATTTTTGTTGCGATTGGCACGACAAAAATGATAGCTTCTTTCTAAAATTAAAGCTACAACTAAAATAGAACACAGTAAAAGCGGATACATTAACGGGCCGCCTTTTAAGAAAAAACTACTCATGCTATTACCTTCCTTTTATAAAACTTATTAATTGCTAAGAATTTCATAGACTCATCTATAGGGAATATCAGTCCAAGGAATACAAAACACTAATATATGAGACAATAAGAAAATTAAAAAACTTCATATTAAATACCTTGTGTTTTTACAATAATTGTGCAGTTACAAATAGACAGGCAGAAATAGACACTCAAAACAGTTAGCCTAGGCTAATCTTATCTTAAAATAAAAAAGCCCCGGACATGATGTATTATGTCACGGAGCTCTAACGGCTCTCTAGAGAAGGGGTGCCTTTAGGTTTAGTTACGCTGTGATCCTTAGCTGTAATTATTTGCACATGGTTACACTTCGGACACTTAATTTCAATAGCTTTCACGCTACCGCGAAACAATAAACGATTACACTTTTGACAACGGACTTCTTGCATATTTTCACCTCACTCAAAGTTAGCACTTTTAGGAAGGCTAAAAAATTTGAGTTAAATTGTTGGCGGGGCTGTTTCAGGCTTCTGTTTTAAATAAGATTTCGTAAGAAAATAAAATTTCGGAAGATAAGAGCTTAAAATAAAAAATATCAGAATCAGTTAAAACAAATTAATGAAAATGAAAACCATTACCAACGATAAATATTATGTAACTTTTATAGATTTTTGTCAAGCCCTAGATTTGCCTAAAAACGCAAGTAGCGGCGAATTAATAGTTTGCCAAATTAGTTTTTTAGCTAAAGATATGACTTGAGTTAGGCTAAATTCGGTGTTTAGACAGGTAAGCTCCAGTAAAAAATTAGCTAGACAAAAATGTTAGTTTTGGCTAACTTGGCGGCTTTCCAGTAAATTAACTTGTTTAAATATTAAAAATAATATAATATAAGAAATAAGAAGAATAACGGGAGATGAAACCATATGCCTAATTGCGAAAAATGTAAAAATTTTTTTTATATGGTGGACTGTATAATTTGTAGTGAATGTGGCTTAGCATTTTGCGAAGAATGTTATAAAAAGCATGATTGCTATTTTGAACACTTGTTACGGCAAGGCTCCGGGTTAACAGAGATGCAGACAAATAAAGAAATTTTATTGGGTGAGCAAGTAAACTGCGAAAATAGTCTCAAGAGCGGAAATGGGGCATTTAAAAACTAAGCTAGCAAAGTTTTAAGGTCTTGCTAGCTTAACTCCACTTGCAGAAAGTTTGTAACCGTTTGGCAACCTAAACAGCTTGCGCTAGTTTTAGTCGAACTAAGGGCAGAGACTTAGCTGGGGGACTTGTCCCCCAATATTCCCAAATAATTTTTATTCAGCTAGGGGGAGTCCAATAGCTACAGATGGGAACTGGAGAGGAAAATAATAAAAAGTGTGGAAAAATTAGCGAAGTACTAAGAAAATAACGGGAAAAGTATTTACAAATTATAGTTTTTCTGTTACTATAAACAAAGAAAGTGGAGTAAAATAGTCGGATATAAAAACTCTATGATTTCTAAGTTGAAAAATACGCGAGGGAGGATTCGGTTGTGAGAGAGGTTTATTTGGATAATGCCGCTACTACGCGAGTAGATGAGCGCATAGTTAAATTAATGACAGAAGTAATGTTGGATGCCTATGGCAATCCATCTAGTGTACATAGAGTAGGTCGTAAAGCTAAGGTGTATTTAGATAAGGCTCGGGAACAAGTAGCAGCTTTGTTAAATGCCCAAAAAGATGAAATATTTTTTACTAGTGGTGGGACTGAGTCCGATAATATGGCCTTGCGCGGCGTGGCTTACGCAAAACGTGCTAAAGGCAAACATATTATTACAACACAGGTGGAGCATCATGCGATTTTGCATGCTTGTGAGCAATTAGAAAAAGAAGGTTTTAGTGTAACCTATTTACCTGTAGATGAATATGGGATGGTAAGTGTAGCTGCGGTAGAGGCGGCAATTACGCCAGAGACTATTTTAATTAGTGTAATGTATGCTAATAATGAAATTGGCACAATTATGCCGATTAAAGAAATTGGTGCTTTGGCTCGGGCTAAAGGAATTTTGTTTCACACGGATGCGGTGCAAGCCGCAGGCCAACTAGAATTAGATGTAGTGCGCGATAATGTGGACCTATTAAGTATGACAGCCCATAAAATTCACGGGCCTAAAGGTTCGGGCGCAATTTATATTCGCCGTGGCGTGCGGTTACAACCAATGTTACGTGGCGGTGCCCAAGAGCGTCAAGTGCGTCCAGGGACAGAAGCTGTGCCAGGCATTGCAGGCTTAGGTTTGGCGGCAGAACTTGCTAGAGAGAATTTAGGAAAGAATTCCGCTTATGTGGCCGATTTACGCGACAAGTTAATAAGTGGCTTGTTTGAAAAAATTCCGTTTTTACGCTTAAATGGACATCCAACGCAAAGACTAGCTAATAATGCGAATGTGAGCATCGAATATATTGAAGGTGAAGGGATGTTATTGAGCTTAGATATGGTGGGTATTGCGGCATCTAGCGGTTCGGCATGTACCAGTGGCTCTTTAGACCCATCGCATGTGCTTTTGGCGACTGGCTTAGACCATGCGACAGCACATGGTTCTTTACGCTTAAGTTTGTCACATGAAACAACTTTGGCAGATATTGAATATGTATTAGAAAAATTGCCCCCAATCGTAGAACGGTTAAGAGCGATGTCACCATTGTATGATGCTAAAGTTTTGCAATGTGCTCGTGCAGAACAACGTGGAAATGATTGCCTTAGGGCGTGTAAATAACAGGAGGTAAGTATGTACAGCGAAAAAGTAATGGATCATTTTTCTAATCCTCGCAATGTAGGGGAAATAGAAAATGCAAGTGGTGTAGGCCAAGTAGGTAATCCTACATGTGGCGATATTATGCGGTTTTATATTGTGGTTGAAGATAATATTATTACAGATATTCGGTTTAAAACTTTTGGGTGTGGGGCGGCGATTGCTACTAGTAGTATGGCTACCGAATTAGCTAAAGGTAAAACTATTGAACAGGCGTTGGAATTAACTAATAAAGCTGTAGCAGAAGCTTTAGATGGCTTGCCACCTGTAAAAATGCACTGTTCTAATTTGGCCGCAGATGCGCTAAAAGCAGCTATTATTGATTACAAAAAAAATCAAGGTGAAGATGTAAGCGACTTGCAAATTTGCGATCATGATTGTCATGGCTGTTGTGGAGGGCATTAATTCTAGGCTAAGCTTGTGGTGTTGTCAGGCGAAGTTTGAAGTTAGTTGCCGTATTAAGAGTGAAAATTAACCAGATTTTTAAATTAGTTAAGTTTAGGCTTAGCTAAAGCGAAGTTAGCTGATGGCAGTTACAATAAAAAATATAAGCACATACTTTTTGCATCCTTGTTAATGACAAGGCTTAGCTAAGAAAGTATGTGCTTTTTTATTTTGAATTAACTTTATTCTCGGCCAGCATTGTAGCGCTAGTTGGAACTTTGATGTTGATAAGCTAGCGGGAGTTGGCGTAGCAGCCGACTTAATAATAAGCCAGTTAATAGGCCCGTGGGAACTGATATAACTAACATATAAGGTAGATAGTAGTAAACAAAATTAGTTGACAATAGATAACTAGCTACGCTTAATTGAGCTAGGTTGTGGCTAGTGGCCCCAATAATGCTGAGTCCATAATAAGAAAAGCGAAAATAATTTTGACTTTGAGCAACATACATAAGCAAACAAGCGCTTATACCTCCAGCTATAGCGAGAAAAAAACCAGGGGCAAATAAAGTACCACTGAGTAGACTACTTAGGCAGACACGTAATAGAGTAACGCCAAGAGCAGGGAGTAAACCCATTACTATTAGTAGATATAGAGAAACAATATTGGACAGTCCTAGTTTGAAGCCAGGAAATAGTAGTGGCAACTCTAAGCTGCGTTCTAGCAATTGTAAGCACAAAGCTAGCGCCGTTAACAGCGCCAATTGTAAAAGTTGTTTAGTAGACATAAGGGCCTCACTTTATGATTGCATCAAATTCGCTCTCCTGAGGTTCAGGAAAGAAAATGACAACCTTGTTTGGTAGGCAAACTATCTGTTGCGGGTAATGATTAATGGCGCCCAGGCGTTCGCAGTCATGGTCGGGGCAGTCTGCATTTTGCACATAAAAACCTTGGGCATCAGCGACGAGGGTTAGCTGGCCGTGCACGCCTTGAATAATCAAACTACTGGGTTCGGAACTACGTGGTAGTTTATATTTTATCAAACCATCGACACTTACAAATACTTGGGTAGCCGTCTGGTTAGTGGGTGATTGTTGCAGAAACAGTAGTAAAGCTAGGCTTAGTAGGCTGACAATTAAAAATTTGTCGGCAGGTTTTAGCATCTCTTCACCTCGATTTTGTGGTTGCTGGTTATTTGAACTAGCCCTTAGCTAGCGAATTGCTTTTTAAATCCTAAGCTGTAATAAGAGTCGTTGGGCAAAAGGAGATAGCTTAGTAAGTACTTGGTAAGTATATTACATTATGATACGTCTCAAGAAGTCCCCACCTCTGTAGGCGTAGGGGAGTTAATCTAGCTATTAGCTAGCTAATTGTTTCTTAATTTTAAGGGGTATTTGCTGAGTAGAAAGAAACTAGGTTTCATATTCGACAATATCCAGTATTTTTTAGTTTAGTTAGTAGGGTGTTAGTTCGGCTTCGAGATAGTCATTTGAGCAGTTAAAGCCGCAGTGCTGGTGACTTGTTGTTGAGAATCAACCAGTAAAGCCTGTACATGCGGATAATGTTGAGCGATAAATTCTAAAGTGGCAGATTTGCCTAAAATTAGACAGAGACTCGAGGGAAAAGTTGGCGCGGGAAATTTAGCAAATAGGGTGGCCGAACTCAGACTGTTAGTTGGATAACCTGTTTTGAGATCAAAAATATGATGATAACGCTGGTTATCGACGAGAAAATAGCGTTGGTAGTCGCCAGAGGTAGCTACTTGATCCCAAGATTCTAGGCGGACTTTAGCGATTATGGCTTGGGAGTTTCGTGGATGTTGCACACCGATTGTCCAGGGCTGGCCTTGCGGGTTTTGACCGAGAGTGTAGATATCACCACCACCATTTATTAAAGCGTGTTTAACTTGCTGTTGGGCAAGGAGGGAACGCACCTGTAATAAAATATAGTTTTTAGCGATACCACCTAAATCTACCCCCATATTTTTATCCAAGAGAAAGGCAGTTTGGGTGGTTGCATCTAATTGGAGGCGCTTGAAATTGACTAAGCTTAAACTTTGGCGAATAGCCGCTGCGCTAGGTACAGTTTCTTGCCCCTTGCCAATTGCCCATAAGTCTACTAGTGGTTTAATAGTAGGGTCAAAAGCTCCGTTGCTTTGTTGGGCATAAAGTTGCGCTTGTGCTAAGACTGCAAAAGTTTCGGGGCTAAGTTTTACAGGAGCTAGGCCAGCTTGTTGGTTTAGCTGACTAATTTCACTAGTTTTTTGGTGCGCATCGAATAAAGCTTCTAAGCGTTTGATTTCAGCGCTTGCTTGTTCGAGAGCGCGCGGCGCTTGCTCGCCATAGGCTGTAATTTCGATAACTGTATCTAGAGCAAACAGGGTGGTTTTATGAGCTTGTTTGTTAGGACTACAACCAGTTATCGATAAGAAAATTAGCAAACTAAGGACAATAACTAGTTTGTGCCGCCAATGAATTTTACGATTTATATACATTATAGATACTCCATATATACCAAATATAAAAACACTAAGAACACTAAAAACACTAAGAACACTAAGAACACTAAGAACACTAAGAACACTAAGAACACTAAGAACACTAAGAACACTAAGAACACTAAGAACACTATATAAAAGAAAGCATTGGATAAAGCTATATAATAGGAAAGAATTGTTAACTATTTATAGAGATATTGCAGAAAAAATAAGCGTTTGCTTAAAATATAAAAACAAAAACTTAAAAATATAAGATAACTAATGCACGGAGCTAATGCCAGGAAATTACTGCCAGGTCGTTAGTGCACTCAAGATAAATAGCAACTAATGCAAAGAACTAATGCAAAGAACTAATGCAAAGAACTAATGCACGATAGTTATGAAAAATAGCTAAAGTAATATAGCTAATGCCAGACACCCAAAATCTGAAAGTAATTTTCACGCTAGGTTTGTAGCTAGAAAACAAGATAGTTAACGCTAGACACCAACACCATTTAATTTGCTAAACTAAAAATGCTTGCAAAGCTTTGGTCGGGCACTTAGTTAAACAAACAGCGTTTGTGCAAGTTTGACAAATTTCGTGCTGCACTTCAGGTAAGTTATTGTGCATGGTAATTGCTTGCAAGGGGCAGGTTTTAGCGCAAATAGTGCAACCAATACAAGCAGCACTGCAATCTTTTTTTGCGCTAGCACCTTTGCCCAGGCTATGACAGGCAACGTGCACTTTGGCGGTTAAAGGTACTAGGGAAATTAGTTGCTTGGGACAGGCTTCTTGACATTTACCGCAGGCCGTACATTTATGGGCGTCCACTACCGGTAAATGGTTTGCACCTAAGGATAAGGCTTCAAACGGACAGGCTTGGATACAACTGCCCAAACCTAAACAGCCAAATTGACAAGCTTTAGCACCATTAAATAAACTATTGGCAGCGGCGCAATCCTTGATGCCTTGATACAAATATTTGTTTTGGGCCACAGCAGGCGTGCCAGCACAATGAATTTTAGCAATTTTGGGCTCAATGGCGGCAGCTTGTTTGCCAGTTAACTTAGCAACTTCTTTAGCGACCATATCTTTACCAGGAATACATAAATTAGCGGGCACTTTAGGATCTAAAACTACCGCTTCAGCATAGGCTAAACAGCCAGGGTAACCACAGGCACCACACTGCCCTTTGGGTAAAATATCTTCGACAATATGAATGAGCGGATTGACTTCAGTTTTAAATTTTTTATTGGCATAGGCTAATAAAAAGCCAAAAGCAATGCCTAAGATCGTCATAATTAATAAAATTATTAGGGCTGTATTCATAGTTTCTATCTCCCTTAACAATTACTTTAGGTTAGCGGAATCATCCCGGCAAAACCAAAAAAAGCTAGAGCCAAAAGGCCAGCCAAAATAAAGGCAATGCCTAGACCTTGCAAGGATTTTGGGACTGCGGCATATTGTAACTTTTCGCGTAAACTGGCCATAAGAATTATTGCCAGGGCAAAACCCACACCAGAGCCAAGCGCGAAAACTACCGTTTGTAAAAACCCATAGCCGAGTTCGGAGCTAATTAAAGGTACCCCTAAGACAATACAATTTGTAGCAATTAAAACCAAATAAATACCCCACATATTATAGAGAGTCGGGGCATATTTTTTGATAACCATCTCCAATAATTGCACAAAACTAGCAATTAACAGGACAAAAACAATTGTAGTTAAAAAGGTTAAATCAAGCGGCACTAACAAAAAGTTATAAATTAGCCAAGCTAAGGCGGAGCTAGCCGTCATAACTGCGGTTACAGCCATGCCCATGCCGATCGAAGCATCTAAGCTTTTCGATACGCCAAAGAAAATACATAAGCCTAAAAATCTAGTTAAGACAAAATTATTAACAATCGCGGCACTCATAAATAATAAAAAATATGCAGTTAAATCCATAATTAGTTGCCTCCTTTAGCCAGGGCGACTTTTTTTTCTTGATGGGCTTGGAGGAGGTTAAAGCCACCGATTAACAGGCCAATTACCAAAAACCCACCTGGCGGGAGGATAAAAATTAGCGCGGGATTATACCAGCTACCTAAAATTTGATAGCCTAAAATACTACCACTACCAAAAAGTTCACGGATACAGCCGATTAACACCATCGCTAGCAAAAAGCCTGTCCCCATGCCGAGACCGTCAAAAAAAGAAGGCACTACGGTATTTTTGGTAGCGAAAACTTCAGCGCGGGCTAAAATAATCGCAAACACCACAATTAAAGATAGGTAAATACCTAAAGAAGCATAAATTAATGGGAAGTAGGCGGATAAAAACAATTGAACTAGCGTTACGAGCGTGGCAATAATGGTAATAAATACCGGCACTCGAACTTCTGGTAAAATATGATTACGAAAAATAGAAACAACCGTGTTGTTAGCTGTAATAACAAATAGTACAGCCAAGCCCATGCCTAGCCCATCTTGCACATTAGATGTAACAGCTAAAGCAGGACAGAGACTAAGCGCGAGACGAAAAATGGGATTTTGTTCAAACAAACCTTTATAAAAAACAGACCACAACTTCATAGTGAACCTCCGTTATTTTTTAGATATTTGTTCGGGATGTTGGGCAAAATATTCTTTAGCTTCCTGCAAAGCGGTTTTAAAAGAGTTAGTTACGGCGCGAGAGGTAATGGTAGCTCCCGTGAGCGCTTGAATATTATTTTTGCTAGGTGTTTTGACTACGACTAGCTCCTCGAGCGTTTTGCCCGCGAATTGTTCGCGAAAAACTGGTTTAGTTGCTTTATCGCCCAGACCTGGCGTTTCATTGTGTTTAAGAATCCGATAATCTAGAGCCTGAAAAGTGGGGGAAATTGCCACTAACATTTTGATTTCGCCGCCATAACCTTGGCCGTGCGCGGGCGCAATTACAGCTAATAACTGTCCATCTTTTTGCGCTAAATACCAACCAGCTTTTTCGGGAATCGGCTTAAATTTATTAGCTTGCGGTACTAGTTCTTGCAAGGCCGCTTCTTTCATTTTGACAGCTTCTTGAGCTGCGATAGGAGCTGTAACGGCATAAGTAGCCGCAATAATTGCGCCAGATAAAATACAAGCGAGGGCCAAATTAGTGCCGATTTTAAAAATACTATTATTTGCTGACATAATTACCTCCGATGCCCAAATGGTGTGGGCTTGATTAACTTGTCAATTAAAGGTGTCACTGCATTCATAAGTAAAATTGAATAACTTACACCTTCGGGATAACCGCCTTTAAGGCGAATTAGTGTGGCGATAATACCCGCGCCGAGCGCAAAAACGAACTGACCTTTTTTAGTAATCGGAATAGTAACCATATCGGTAGCCATGAAAAAAGCGCCTAAGAACAGACCGCCAGAGAGCATATGCAAAAGAGGATCGCCGCTAAATAAAGTCGAGCCGCCAAAAATCCAGCTTAACACGCCAACAGTGGCAATCATGGTTACAGGTACTTGCCAATTGATATAGCCGCGATAAATTAAGAAAATGCCGCCTAAGAGCAACAATAAACAGGATGTTTCACCCAAACAACCACCGCGTAGACCTAAAAATAAGGCAGTATATAAATCTTGGCTACTGCCAAAACTTTGTACCAACGCCTCATAACCTTGGCCTTTTAAAATGCCTAAAGGCGTAGCAGCGGTGAGGGCATCAACTTTATTAGTAGCATAGGCGAGACTATCTAGCTGTTGGTAAAAATCAACTTTAGGCCAAGTGGTCATGGCTAAAGGCCAAGAGGCCATTAAAAAAGCGCGGCCAATTAGTGCGGGATTAAAAATATTATAGCCTAAGCCACCCATCGTATGTTTGGCGAGGCCGATCGCGACAACTGCGCCACTGATACACATATACCAAGGTAAATTGGCGGGTAAATTCATAGCCAAAAGTAAACCCGTAATAACCGCACTACCATCGGTTATGCTGGGGCATTTATTTTGCCATTTTTGAATAAGAAATTCGCTGCCGACACAAGCGCCAATACACCAAGCAATTGTTTTTAGGGCTGGTAAGCCAAATAAATAAATGCTAAAGAGCGTAGCTGGTAATAAAGCAAAAACAACTGACCACATAATCCGCGCAATAGTTTCTTGATTGCGAATATGTGGTGAAGAGGACACAGTCAAAAGCGGATAATCAGTAGTTGCGTTCTTCATCAAGAGGCCTCCTTATTTATTATTCTGAGCATTTAACAATTTTAATAAGCGGATATATTGGACAATATTGCGTTTGGCTGGACAGACAAAGGTGCAACAGCCACACTCAATGCAATCTAACAGATGATATTCTTCTTTAGCAACATTAAATAAGCGGCGTTCGCCTAGAATGCTAAGCATATTGGGGAGCAGTTGCATAGGACAGGCAGTTACGCAACTACCACAACGAATACAAGCATGCTCAGCAGGAATTTCTGCTAGTTTAGGACTCAGCGCCAAAATACCGCAAGTGCTTTTAATAATCGGCACGCTTAAACTATTTTGGGCAATGCCCATCATCGGGCCACCCAAGAGAATTTTCGCGGGCTGTTGGGTAAAGCCCCCGCAGGCTTCAATCGCAAATTGGAGCGTGGTGCCTATTCGAGCGCGCACATTCTGCGGTTCGGCAATACAATCGCCCGCAATAGTAACGGTACGCTCAATAAGTGGAATGTTTTGGCAAACCGCTCGCGCCACTGCAACTAAAGTGCTGACATTTTGCACAATGACACCAACATCCATGGGCAAGCCGCCGCTAGGGATTTCACGCTGTAAAATAGTTTTAATGAGCATTTTTTCAGCACCTTGCGGATATTGGCAAGGTAACTCCACGATTTGGATATTTTCGGGAGGATTTAGTTGACGTAAAAGGGCAATAGCATCAGCTTTGTTACTTTCAATGCCGATATAGGCTTGTTTTAAGGATAAAATTTTTAAAATAATAGCAATACCAGTAAATAGTTCGGTCGCGGACTCGAGCATTGTACGATGATCGGCCGTCAAATAAGGTTCACATTCAGCCCCATTAACTACTAAAATTTCTAATTGCTTACTACTAGGGGGTTGAAGTTTGACATGTGTAGGAAAAGCCGCACCGCCCATACCTACTAAGCCGTGCGCTTGGATTCGTGCTTTTAGTTCATCGCTACTAAAACTTTCCCAAGCTTGGGGTTGATTTAAACCAGTTAGCCAATTATCTTGAAAATCGGGTTGCAAAACAATATATTCACATTCGCCACAAGGCGAGTAACTTTTACTAATTAAATCCACAATTTCTCCAGATGTCGGCGCATGAATGGGAGCACTTACAAAAGCATCAGCTTGCGCAATTACTTGTCCTTTGCGAACCTTCTCGCCTACAGCGACTACAGGTTGACTGGCGGCACCAATGTTTTGATGGGTAGAGATATACAGTTTTTCTGGCAAAGGCAAATCTTTAATAGGTTTGCCAGCTGTAAAGTGCTTATTGGTAGGCGGATGAATACCTTGAAAAAATTTTTTAAACATAGGTCACCTCAGTTAATAAATTTTTAGCGGAGAATAGCCGTAATAATTGGTAATTGGGCTTGCTTGCCACGCGTATATTTTTCATACGTTAAAATGATAAAGAGTGAAAGGGCAAAAAATATCCCCCCTACGAGTGTTTGCTCAAAGGCGGAAAAAGAAATATGTAAATAGCGGGAAATACTTACAAAAAAAATAATACCGCTGGTGGTTAAAATTATTGGTAGCAAATAGACAACAAAGGCGGCGAGCAATAAGTTTTTTTGCGGAATTGCCACTAACACTAGTTGCCCGATTTGTGCGTTAATGGGATTTAAAGCTTGAATAACTGCGGCATTATTCCCTGGACAGGCACCACAGTTATCACAATCATTGTGACGACTAGTTTTAACAGAGGCGGTATACTCTTGGAGCTCGATTACAATTCCTTCTTGATGTTTAGCCATAGTATTGTTTGCTATTTGCAAGCGAATGACAACTAGTACTCGCTTTGCAGGACAAATAGCAGACGTTCACCTCGCTTTACAAATAAAGTGCTGGCTCATAACGTTTCTGCTTACGTTTTATCTCATATGTTAAATTTTATCGCAAAACACTAGGATTAACAAGAAAATATACAGTATTAAGCAAAAAAATATAAAAAAATTAAAAAATTTAAACTGAAAAATTTGGGTAAAACAAAAAACACACTAGTTAATACTAGTGTGTTTTACTATCAAATTTGGTGGAGACGAGCGGGATCGAACCGCTGACCCCCTGCTTGCAAGGCAGGTGCTCTCCCAGCTGAGCTACGCCCCCAAAAAGATTACTTGTTTATTATATTATATTTTAAAAAACTTGTCAACTATTTTACTGGAAAAATTTTAAAATTAAAATCAAAGATAATTAACAGTTCACAATTAAGTCACAAAATGGACCTTGGTTTGACAAAATCTTTTGCTATAATAAACACAAGTTAAGCAGATAGAGCTTAAATAGCTAAAACATAATAAAAATAAAAAATAAGGAGTGTTGAATTATGAATATGAAAAAGATTTTGGCAGGGTTAACTTTAGGAGCAGTGGTATTAGGGGGAGCCGTAATGGCAACTTCACCAGCTTTTGCAGCTGAAAAACTCGGTAAAGGCTTTCGGGATGGGGTACATTGCAACTATGCAGATTTAAGTCAAGAGGGTAAAGCAGAAATGCAAAACTACCATCAAAGAAAAATCAATTTACACCAAGAGTTTTTGCAAAGTCAAGTTGCCGCAGGTAAAATGACTCAAGCAGAAGCAGATGCTAAAATAACTTTAATGCAAGAGCGTTTTAAAGCAATGCAGTCTGGCAATTTCCAAAACAGAATGGCGGGGGCAATGTCCGAGCAAGATCGAGCGCAACACCAAGAATTTCGTGATAAAATGTTTGCTCTAAATAAAGAACATATTAAAAATATGGTAGCTAATAAAAGTATGACTCAAGAGCAAGCTGATAAAATGTTAGAGCGTATGGCAACTATGCAAGCAGGCCCTAAAGGCAATCAACATAAAGGCCATGGCCCAGAAGGAATGCACAAAGGTCCTGGAGGACATGGGATGCACCGTGAGGAATGCCCTAACAACTAAGTACAACAATTGAACAACTTAGCTTTAGCAGGTAAAATCTCCTCTGGTTTTAAATAAATATAAAAAACAACTGATAGACAAAAAGTCATCAGTTGTTTTTTTGTTTGTATGTATCAGAAATACATTAGTGACAAGCGGAATACTGCATTTTAATTAGTTAAAGCGTTAAATTATTAAAGAAAAATTAAAAATAGTCCTACAAAATAGGACTTAAAACCTACAAAAACCAGGACTAAAGTCGCGAAATTTTGCATAATGTTTACAAAAAATAACGAACATAGTAAAATATATGCATTTATTGCGTAACTGATAGAAATTAAAAGGAGCCGTGTGCGGAAAACAAAAAAATGTATATCTATACCCCTTGATATTGTGGAAATTGTCCATAAAAACCAAATACTGAAACTAAGGAGCTCGGCATGTTTTTAAAAAGCAACTCAAAAAACTGGCAGACCAAGTTAACCCTTTGGGGCTTAGTAGCAAATTTAGTACTACAGCCAATTTTTTCAAGTACAGTGTTAGCAGAACAATCCCAAGTCGAAGTGGATAAAAATACGGGTAAAATATATGCCGACGAAATTGCTTTAGCGGGCGGGGAAATAAATAACTACGCCGAAGGAGCAGTTGCGCCGGTTATTTAATTATAAAACTTGGTTATCTTCCGACTATTTTCAAGAGCAACTAAAATATGACCCTGACGTAACGCACAAAAAATTAGGGGATGGGTTTTATGAGCAAAAATTAGTAAATGAACAAGTTATGGCGATAACTGGGCAAAAATATCTAGGGACTTACCAAGATGCCCAAGCACAATACCAAGGACTAATGGAAAATGCTGTGAAATTTGGGCAAAGTAGCGGTGCACAACTAGGCGTAGCACTGACGGCAACGCAATTACAAAACTTAAAACAAGATATTGTGTGGTTAGTAGAAAAAGAAGTGCTCTTGCCAGATGGCAAAATAGTGAAAGCCTTAGTACCACAGGTATACTTGCAAGCTGATAGTAGCAAAGGGGCGCAAGGCAATGCTGTAATTGGCGCTCAAGAAATAGATTTTAAAGTAGTTAATGAAATTTTAAACCAAGGAACAATTGTCGCTAAAGACAAGTTGCAGTTGGCGGCCACTAATATTAATAATAACGGTGGCAAAATACAAGGCTCGGAAATCGCAATTAAAGCGGTAGAAGATTTTAATAATCGTGGGGGCAAAATCTTAGCAACGCAACAAATTACACTTGAGGCGGGAGGCGATGTAAATTTAGAAAGTACGGTAAATGAGCAACGCAATGCCCAAGGTCAAGTACGCAATATTGCTAGTGTAAGTAGCGTAGAAGTAGCGGCAAATAACGGCAAGCTGCAAATTAAAGCAGGACGTGATTTGAACTTAAAAGCTAGTAATGTGCAAAGTGCAGGTAGTGCAGATTTAACCGCCCAAGGCCAAGTAAAAATTAGCACAGTAACTGTAGCCGAAGGACATAATCTGGAATGGGATGCAAATAATAAACGCCAAGACTATACTAGTCAAGAAATAGGCAGTCAGGTAGTGGCAGCCGGCAATTTAAAAATAAAAGCGGGCGAGAATTTAGAAATTCGTGCGAGTAACGTCGGCAGTTCTGAACAACTAACATTGCAAGCAGAAAAAAACGTGACTATTCAAGCTGGCAAAACACAAGTACAAGTACAAGAAAATCACTTAAATACAGGTAAAAGCGGTGGCGGTAGTAAAATAACGACACGCACTAATCAAAGTTTACAAGCCAGCGAAAGTATTGCCAGCAATTTAGCAGGAAAAAATATCAGCATAACAGGACAAAATGTTGCGGTTGAACAAGGCCAAATAACGGCTGAACAAGAGCTGAAAGTCCAAGCAACGGAGCAGATAAAAATAAAAGCTGGTCAAAATAGCACTAGCAGTAGTAGTCAAGAAAGCAGTCGCAAAGCAGGAATGTTTTCTAAATCTAGCAAAGACGTACAACAAACTAGTAGCCAACAAAGTTTAAGTGCTAGTACTTTGTCAGGCGGAACAGTTCAACTACAAGCCCAAGAGACCATTCAAATTCAGGCGAGTAATGTAGTTGGGGAGCAAGATGTACAATTAAAAGCAGATAAAGGCATAGTAATTGAGGCTGGACAAGAAAAACTGGTAAGTAGTAGCCATACGCAAGAGAAAAAATCCGGCCTATTTACGAGTGGACTAAACATCACGCTAGGGAAACAAAGTAATAAAAATGCCTACCAACAGGGAGAAACGACCAATTTAGGAAGTGTAGTTGGTAGTGTCCAAGGAACAGTAGACATTGAAAGCCAAGCGGCAGTAACAGTGCAAGCTAGTAATATAAAAGCAGGCAAAGACCTAAAAATTAGCGGTAGCCAAGTAAATATTACCGATGCCCAGGCAGAATATAGCAGTAAAGAACAACAAGAAAGCAAACAAAGTGGCCTAAGTATCGGTCTAGGTGGAGGCTTAGTAAGTAAAGTACAAGAAGTAGCGCAACCGCTAGAGCGCGCAACGCAAGTCCAAGATAAACGCTTGCAAGCACTCTATGCCTATAAAGCGGTAGATAAGCTACAAGATTTAAAAACCGCAGATACAACAGGTCGGGATTTAAAGCTAAATATTAGTTTAGGAACAAGCAAAAGTAGCAGTAACAGCGAAAGCTATAGCCAAGTAAGCCAAGGCAGTAGCCTTCAAAGCCAAGAAAATCTAGAAATTACCGCGACAGCAGGTGATCTAACAGTTCAAGGCTCAGAGTTAAGCGGTAAAAATATTAGCTTAAAAGCCCAAGAAAATATCCAAATCCTAGCAGGCACCAATAGCAATACTAGTAGCAGTAACAGCCAAAGTAGTTCGGCAAGTATTGGGGTAGAAGTAGGTGTGGGCGGCATTAGTGGCGTAAATCTAGCTGCAGTCAAACAACAAGGCAAAATCAAAGAAAATGGTACGAGCTATACCGCAAGTCAAATAACTGCAACCGACAAATTAGCACTAGAAAGTGGCAAAGACCTACAAGTAATTGGCTCTCAAGCCACAGCAGAGCAAGTACAAGCTAAAGTCGGTGGTAACTTAGAGATAGCTAGTCTACAAACCAAAGAAAGCTATAAAGAAGAAAATCAAGGGGCTTCAATAGGGCTAAGCGCTAAAGTAAAACCTACGGGCAACTTAGGCAAAGGCGCGATCACAGGTGGGGTTAACCAAGGAAAAATCAACTCAGACTATCAAAGTGTAACCGAACAAGCAGGTATTTATGCTGGCCAAGTAGGGTTTGATATTCAAGTTGGCAAGAATACTGATCTAAAAGGCGCGGTAATTGCCAGTGAAGCTACAGCGGAGAAAAATAAACTGTCGACAGGCACGTTAAGTTATAGCGATATTGACAATAAAGCGGAATATCAGGCTAGCAGTATGGGCATAAATGTTAATACCAGTGGTGATGCCAAATATAACGAAAAAGGGATAACGCCAGCAATTGGAATTGGGGCAGAAGGTAAAGCCCAATCTACTACTAAAGCAGCAATTGCCCCAGGGACAATAGAAGTTCGAGATAACCCTAACCAAGATTTAAGTAATTTAAGTCGCGATACAAAAGGAAGCTTAAATCAACTAGGGAAAATTTTCGACAAAAAAACTATCCAAGAACGGCAAGAATTAGCCAAGATGTTTGGTGAACTAGCCTATGAACAAGTACATAAACTTTCGGTAAAAGAATTAACGAAAGCGAAATTTGCTTTAGCGGTTGCGCAAGATAAGAAGCCACAAGATGATAAAAGAATAAAAGAACTTCAAGCCCAAGTTGCGGCATGGTCGGAAGGTGGCAGCAATAAAATAGCCCTACATAGCATTGTTGGTGGGGTGATGGCAGACTTGGGTGGGGGCAATGGTTTTGCTGGCGCAGTAGGTGCAGGCTTAAATGAAGCTGTCCAAGACAAATTAAGCAAAACCTTTAAAAACAAGCCAGATTTACATCAATGGGCAAGTGCGATAATTGGTGCAACCGCCGCCAAAGTAGTAGGTGGTAATGCCCAAACAGGAGCAAGTACCGCAGCTAGTGGCACGAAGAATAATAACTTGGATGAGGAAATTTTAGCTCAAAACGGTGCATCTGATTATGAAATTTTGACAGAGAGTAACAGGTACTATATAGATGCATTGGCTGAGGCCAGACTAGATAAAAATACAATAATTGTCACGCAACCTGATGGAACAATTACCTATGAATATAAGGAGAATATGAAACTTGGAGATCTTATTGATAAAGAATCCCTTATTATAAATACAGCGACGACAATACCAGATAGTGTTTTATCAAAAGCTACTGGTATAGATGGTCCTGTTGGGAGATTAAATTTGATGATTGTTATAAATGAAGATTCCAAGAAACATAGCGGAAAAGATTTTGGTATTGCCGTGATATCTGATGTAGCAGGATATGGAGCAGGGGAAGTATTTTCTAATGCATTGAAAATAGAAAATACAGTTGGAACTGCGATGGTCATTATATATGGAACAAGAGTAGGTATTAATATTGGATGCGGAATGTTAGGTGATGCAACAGGCAAAAAATTTCGTGAAATTATAAAGGATTTTGATAGAAGGAATGGTGATAAATAGTGCTACGATATTTAATTGGTTTTGGAACACTGGTAATGCTATTTTTGGTGCTGATACAAGTAATACCGAAGAGGTGGTTAATAATTTGGTCATTTATTGTAGTTTTTCATGAATTTTTCAAGGTGTTTTTTGATAATTTAGACAAAAAATATTATCATGAAAAAAAATATATGTGGAATTTTATTTTAGGCATGCTGATGCTAATAATTAGCATCATAGCATTTGCACTATCTTATTTTAATTATATTGAATTTGAGTTGTATCATATAGCAATGTTAATTTTTGGGGCAACGCTAACCATTTATGGTAGAAGAAAGTTAGTGTATCTAAAAATGCAAGATGATAAGTCCAGTAAAGATCTAATAGAAGAGTACAAAAGGTTATCATCGTCTTTAAAAAAAGCATATTTTACATTGACTTTATTTTTAGCAATATGTGTATATATAATTTTTTTGTATTTG
This sequence comes from Succinispira mobilis DSM 6222, assembly GCF_000384135.1. NCBI lineage: Bacteria > Bacillati > Bacillota > Negativicutes > Acidaminococcales > Acidaminococcaceae > Succinispira > Succinispira mobilis. Next base: position 163,893 of record NZ_KB913028.1, on the reverse strand, counting down.
TCTTAAGCATTAGAGAGGGCAGGTTTTAACTGTGGGGGCTAGTAAAGGGAAATAGGTGAAAAAACATTGTTTTAGTTGCAATATTGGTTTTTTTAGAAATTTGGCGTAGATGATTATGTAATACAGTGTTAATTTGCAGATAAAACAAATTATTGTTTGGCGACTTAGATTAGTTCAAATTTGCTTAAAGCAGGACGTGATTTGAACTTAAAAGCTAGTAATGTGCAAAGTGCAGGTAGTGCAGATTTAACCGCCCAAGGCCAAGTAAAAATTAGCACAGTGACTGTAGCCGAAGGGCATAATCTGGAATGGGATGCAAATAATAAACGCCAAGACTATACTAGTCAAGAAATAGGCAGTCAGGTAGTGGCAGCTGGCAATTTAAAAATAAAAGCGGGCGAGAATTTAGAAATTCGTGCGAGTAATGTCGGCAGTTCTGAACAACTAACATTGCAAGCAGAAAAAAACGTGACTATTCAAGCTGGCAAAACACAAGTACAAGTACAAGAAAATCACTTAAATACAGGTAAAAGCGGTGGCGGTAGTAAAATAACGACACGCACTAATCAAAGTTTACAAGCCAGCGAAAGTATTGCCAGCAATTTAGCAGGAAAAAATATCAGCATAACAGGACAAAATGTTGCGGTTGAACAAGGCCAAATAACGGCTGAACAAGAGCTGAAAGTCCAAGCAACGGAGCAGATAAAAATAAAAGCTGGTCAAAATAGCACTAGCAGTAGTAGTCAAGAAAGCAGTCGCAAAGCGGGAATGTTTTCTAAATCTAGCAAAGACGTACAGCAAACTAGTAGCCAACAAAGTTTAAGTGCTAGTACTTTGTCAGGCGGAACAGTTCAACTACAAGCCCAAGAGACCATTCAAATTCAGGCGAGTAATGTAGTTGGGGAGCAAGATGTACAATTAAAAGCAGATAAAGGTATAGTAATTGAGGCTGGACAAGAAAAACTGGTAAGTAGTAGCCATACGCAAGAGAAAAAATCCGGCCTATTTACGAGTGGACTAAACATCACGCTAGGGAAACAAAGTAATAAAAATGCCTACCAACAGGGAGAAACGACCAATTTAGGAAGTGTAGTTGGTAGTGTCCAAGGAACCGTAGACATTGAAAGCCAAGCGGCAGTAACAGTGCAAGCTAGTAATATAAAAGCAGGCAAAGACCTAAAAATTAGTGGTAGCCAAGTAAATATTACCGATGCGCAGGCAGAATATAGCAGTAAAGAACAGCAAGAAAGCAAACAAAGTGGCCTAAGTATTGGCCTAGGTGGAGGCTTAGTAAGTAAAGTACAAGAAGTAGCGCAACCGCTAGAGCGAGCAACGCAAGTCCAAGATAAACGCTTGCAAGCACTCTATGCCTATAAAGCGGTAGATAAGCTACAAGATTTAAAAACCGCAGATACAACAGGTCGGGATTTAAAGCTAAATATTAGTTTAGGAACAAGCAAAAGTAGCAGTAACAGCCAAAGTAGTTCGGCAAGTATTGGGGTAGAAGTAGGTGTGGGCGGTATTAGTGGCGTAAATTTAGCCGCAGCCAAACAACAAGGCAAAATCAAAGAAAATGGTACGAGCTATACCGCAAGTCAAATAACTGCAACCGACAGATTAGCACTAGAAAGTGGCAAAGACCTACAAGTAATTGCCTCTCAAGCCACAGCAGAGCAAGTACAAGCCCAAGTCGGTGGGAACTTAGAGATAGCTAGTCTACAAACCAAAGAAAGCTATAAAGAAGAAAATCAAGGGGCTTCAATAGGGCTAAGCGCTAAAGTAAAACCTACGGGTAACTTAGGCAAAGGCGCGATCACAGGTGGGGTTAACCAAGGAAAAATCAACTCAGACTATCAAAGTGTAACCGAACAAGCAGGTATTTATGCTGGACAAGCAGGGTTTGATATCCAAGTTGGCAAGAATACTGATCTAAAAGGTGCAGTAATTGCCAGTGAAGCTACAGCTGAGAAAAACAAATTGTCAACAGGCACGCTAAGTTATAGCGATATTGACAATAAAGCGGAATATCAGGCTAGCAGTATGGGCATAAATGTTAATACCAGTGGTGATGCCAAATATAACGAAAAAGGGATAACGCCAGCAATTGGAATTGGGGCAGAAGGTAAAGCCCAATCTACTACTAAAGCAGCAATTGCCCCAGGGACAATAGAAGTTCGAGATAATCCTAACCAAGATTTAAGTAATTTAAGTCGCGATACAAAAGGAAGCTTAAATCAACTAGGGAAAATTTTCGACAAAAAAACTATCCAAGAACGGCAAGAATTAGCCAAGATGTTTGGTGAACTAGCCTATGAACAAGTACACAAACTTTCGGTAAAAGAATTAAAGAAAGCCCAAGTTGCTTTAGCAATTGCGCAAGATAAGAAGCCACAAGATGATAAAAAAATAAAAGAACTTCAAGCCCAAGTTGCGGCATGGTCGGAAGGTGGCAGCAATAAAATTGCCCTACACAGCATTGTTGGTGGGGTGATGGCAGACTTAGGTGGGGGCAATGGTTTTGCTGGCGCAGTAGGTGCAGGCTTAAATGAAGCTGTCCAAGACAAATTAAGCAAAACCTTTAAAAACAAGCCAGATTTACACCAATGGGCAAGTGCGATAATTGGTGCAACCGCCGCCAAAGTAGTAGGTGGTAATGCCCAAACAGGAGCAAGTACCGCAGCTAGTGGCACGAAGAATAATTATCTAACCCTGGATCAGTATGAAAAACTCCTAGAGGATTGCCAAGCGGTAGCTAATAGAGGCAATGCATTAGCAGTTTATTATAAGAATAGAGAAATAGATGCAGCTCAAGAGGCTGCTTGGTTTGCAGAACATAAAAATGAGGAGCCAGTATCAGTTAATGGTAGAGATGTTTATATTCCGCAACTTGTAGGCGTAGATATCAATGGTAGCAAAGTATATCTTAGCGCAGATGGTGGCAAAATAGTAGTTGATCAGAAAGTTATTGCACCGCAATTTTTGCAACAGGCATTAAATAATTATAATTACAAAGGTCTGCCCAAAGACAAACTTTATTATGTAAGTACGAGTGGTAATATAGCTGGATGTGGTGTAGCCATAACCTTATCAATAAATTCCGATGGGGATACGTTTCAAGAAGTTAAACTCTCCTATAGTAAAGGAGTTAGCGCAATTGAGTTTTCTAAAATTTCAAAAGCGATTAAGGAGTTTGGTTTTTCATATGGTGATGGTACGATGGTTATAAAAAAATCATTGAAAAATATGGAAGAGCAACCCAATGTAGAAAATAGGCATGAGCAGATAAATACAATGACAGGTGTAGGGGTGAATTTTTCAGGAAATATGATGAGTGCGGATTTAAGTATTAGTTTCGCTGGAAATGGCAATGTAATACTTACTGAAGGCAGTACAGCTTCAATAGACGGTGCAGGCATTGGAGGGGGAATAACAATAACCTCATATGTGAGAAATGTTGAAGGTAAAGAACTATAGGGGGAGAAAATAATGGGAAAACTTGTTATCGGCGGATATACATTCGCTACCAGAGGATCGTGGAAAATAACTTGTTACGTTTTGGCAGTAGTTTTCACGATAATGTTAGTGTCGACATTAAAGACAGAACTAAAAAATATGAATGGGGCAATAGAAAAAGAGGAATTAATAAGAAAGGAAGCACGTTTGGTTGGGTTTAAAGAAATATATAGTTTGCAACTTGAGGGTGTGGATAATTCAGCCAAAATTGAAGCGCAAAAAAATTTGGTAGATGGGCGAGATTTTGGCATAAGACGTCAACTTTTCAAGATACATTCCTACTATGGCGGCGGTAGAGAATTAGAGGCCATATACTATGCGGATAAAACTGAAGATGAATTTAAAAAAACATATAAATATGTCCTAGAAGCCCACGGTTGGCAACAAGATAGCAATAGTGAAAATGTTTATGTAAAAGGTAAACTGATATTAAGCTATAAATTTGTCGATAATGCTCAATATGAAAAAGTAAAACATCTTAGAGGTAAAACGATAATGAATGTAAAAGTAATTTATGATAATTCTAGAAAATAAAAATTAGTACAAGCTATAGGCGAAAAGAGAGGGAGTATGAAGCCGATTTCAATTTTAAGAGTAATAATAAATTGGGATAATATTTTGGCTGGCTATAGAGGGAACTATCGTTGATATATTTAGTATATTTTCGCTTAGTATAGACTATAAGAGGTTCAGTAAACGCATAAACTGGGTATATTAATAAATACGGCAAAGTTGAAAAGTGACTAGAAAAAGAGATTGCGCATAGCGTAAATTAAAGTATAGCAAGTACAAGACGAATTATTTATCTAGACAGCTTACGGAGGATGAATAAATGAAAAATAAATTTCGCAAGTTTCAAATTTTATTTTCAATTTTTCTAATAATAGGTTTTAGCATACCCATACTTACATTTTTAGGCGAATATATTCCTAATCCGAATATCTATAAAGACAGAAAGGCGAATATGAAAATCGAATATGAAAATATAATACCACCAAGTGGAGCTAAGGAAATTGATAAAAAAACATATTCTAAAGTTACGCAAATTTGGATATCAGCTGACTACCAGGTTGAGATGAGCAAGGAAGAAATAGAAAAGTATTATAGAAATGAATTATCGCTAAAAGGCTGGAGTTATGATAAAACATTTAAGGATGGTAGCCTAGAATTTAAAAAAGGCAATCTTATCGTTGTATTAATAGCTAAAAATAACGAAGCTAGTGTTGGGTTATATTATGCTGGTGATGGGGCTAATTTTTGAAATATTCAAATGTAAGAATTTTCATGCTCGTTCAATAAACTAGCAGATACAACAGGTCGGGATTTAAAGCTAAATATTAGTTTAGGAACAAGCAAAAGTAGCAGTAACAGCGAAAGCTATAGCCAAGTAAGTCAAGGTAGTAGCCTTCAAAGCCAAGAAAATCTAGAAATTACCGCGACAGCAGGTGATCTAACAGTCCAAGGCTCAGAGTTAAGCGGATAGAAAGTGGAAGAATAGGCAAGAGGGGAGCATAGTGAATAGAAATGTTTAAAGATAATTTAATTTCGGAATTTATTAAATGGAGAAATGCCAATCCAAAAAATTTTAGTTGGTGGAATTATGTAAATCTAAAGTCGGATTTGCAGACTGCACTAGGATTTGCAAAATTATATTATCCTGAAATTGTTGAAGTAGATGGTTGTATTTTATTAAAAGATAAGTTTTCAGAAGAATTATATGAACTTTGGAGAGATGAATGTAAAGGAGAAAAAAGTTGCATAGAAAAAATGATGAATTTATATCAATTGAGAGATTTTTTTCATCTTAAAACTCAAGATGATGGAAACCTGGAATCTCAAATTAAGGCGCTTGGAGATGTTTTAGTACTGTTTTGGGGTATGAGCTTTAAGAATAGATTTCCTGAACGCTTAATTAAAGTAGAAGTGTTTGAGGAAAATGATGGAGAAATGTTTATCACTGTATTTGAAGAAACATAATTATATAAATATGGCAATGGGACTAAAGTCAAAAATATATACATTATAGATGCGCAGGCAGAATATAGCAGTAAAGAACAGCAAGAAAACAAACAAAGTGGCATAAGTATCGGCCTAGGTGGAGGCTTAGTAAGTAAAGTACAATAAGTAGCACAACCGCTAGAGCGAGCAACGCAAGTCCAAGTCGAGATCGTATTTAAGCTAAGTAGGGAGTGAAAATGAGTAATAAAATTATAATAACAACAATCCTTAGTTTTTGTATATTTATTTTAGTGGTAGTAAATAGTTTTCAAGAAAACAAAGAATGGAAAAAAATTGATTTAGATGAAAAAAATTTTTATTTATCTGTAAAACTTCCAAATCAATGTGAGGGTGTTTCGTATAATAAAATTGGAACAAAGAGTGGAATACCGATTATTGCAGCTGTATTTAAGGGAGATAATGTTAATTTAGGACAATTGGAAAAACAATTAATAAACCAAGGCTGGGTTTTTAAGAAAAAAGAAATTATAGATAAAAATAAAAAAAGTTTTTATTTACATTTTGAAAAAGGGGAATATATATATCAATTAATTTCTTATGAAAACGGTGAATGGGGCGAATATATTGCAAAAAAACGATGAGACAAAGAAATATTGGGACAATATATCAATAAGTATTTTAGTAGTAGTATTTTTATCTTCAATTGTTTTTTGTGAAGTTATTAAATTTGTTGACAGAAATGTCTTGCATAATCAATTGGAATACAACGATACCACTTCAAAGTATCTTGTAGAGTTGAAAATGATTGGTACTCCAGAAATGGAAAAACTAATTAGCTATGAGATGGATAAGGGGAAAAGAGGTTCATATAGTAAGTTACATATAATATTTGACTATACTTTGGCGAAAGATGAGGTGTTGAAATATTATCAGAAGAGTTTTACAAAAAACGGTTGGAAATTGGTTTCGGAGCAAAAAAACAATTGGATTTATGAAAAGCAGCAATATCAAATAAATCTCACATATTTAGAAGGAAAATGGAATTTTTTCATGAGCAAGAAATAAGCAAAGATAAATTTTCAACGCTATAAAATTTCAGATATTGTGTTTTGGTTCAGATAGCAAAGTCCAAGGCTCAGAGTTAAGCGGTAAAAATATTAGTTTAAAAGCCCAAGAAAATATCCAAATCTTAGCAGGCACCAATAGCAATACTAGTAGCAGTAACAGCCAAACTAGTTCGGCAAGTATTGGGGTAGAAGTAGGTGTGGGCGGTATTAGTGGCGTAAATTTAGCCGCAGCCAAACAACAAGGCAAAATCAAAGAAAATGGTACGAGCTATACCGCAAGTCAAATAACTGCAACCGACAAATTAGCACTAGAAACTGGCAAAGACCTACAAGTAATTGGCTCTCAAGCCACAGCAGAGCAAGTACAAGCTAAAGTCGGTGGTAACTTAGAGATAGCTAGTCTACAAACCAAAGAAAGCTATAAAGAAGAAAACCAAGGGGCTTCAATAGGGGTAAGCGCTAAAGTAAAACCTACGGGCAACTTAGGCAAAGGCGCGATCACAGGTGGGGTTAACAAAGGAAAAATCAACTCAGATTATCAAAGTGTAACCGAACAAGCAGGTATTTATGCTGGCCAAGCAGGGTTTGATATCCAAGTTGGCAAGAATACTGATCTAAAAGGTGCAGTAATTGCCAGTGAAGCTACAGCTGAGAAAAACAAATTGTCAACAGGCACATTAAGTTATAGCGATATTGACAATAAAGCGGAATATCAGGCTAGCAGTATGGGCATAAATGTTAATACCAGTGGTGATGCCAAATATAACGAAAAAGGGATAACGCCAGCAATTGGAATTGGGGCAGAAGGTAAAGCCCAATCTACTACTAAAGCAGCAATTGCCCCAGGGACAATAGAAGTTCGAGATAACCCTAACCAAGATTTAAGTAATTTAAGTCGCGATACAAAAGGAAGCTTAAATCAACTAGGGAAAATTTTCGACAAAAAAACTATCCAAGAACGGCAAGAATTAGCCAAGATGTTTGGTGAACTAGCCTATGAACAAGTACATAAACTTTCGGTAAAAGAATTAACGAAAGCCCAAGTTGCTTTAGCAATTGCGCAAGATAAGAAGCCACAAGATGATAAAAAAATAAAAGAACTTCAAGCCCAAGTTGCGGCATGGTCGGAAGGTGGTAGCAATAAAATAGCCCTACATAGCATTGTTGGTGGGGTGATGGCAGACTTGGGTGGGGGCAATGGTTTTGCTGGTGCAGTAGGTGCAGGCTTAAATGAAGCTGTCCAAGACAAATTAAGCAAAACATTTAAAAACAAGCCAGATTTACACCAATGGGCAAGTGCGATAATTGGTGCAACCGCCGCCAAAGTAGTAGGTGGTAATGCCCAAACAGGAGCAAGTACCGCAGCTAGTGGCACGAAGAATAATTATCTAACCCTGGATCAGTATGAAAAACTCCTAGAGGATTGCCAAGCGGTAGCTAATAGAGGCAATGCATTAGAAACTTATTATGAAAACCAAAAAATAGATGCAGCTCAAGAGGCCGCTTGGTTTGCAGCTCATAAAGATGAGAATCCAATAGAAGTTAATGGGGAAAAAGTTTATATTCCGCAACTTGTAGGCGTAGATATCAATGGTAGCAAAGTATATCTTAGCGCAGATGGTGGCAAAATAGTAGTTGATCAGAAAGTTATTGCACCGCAATTTTTGCAAAAAGCATTAAATAATTATAATTATGAAAGTCTGCCCAAAGGCGAACTTTATTATGTAAGTACGGGCGTGAATATAGCTGGATTTGGTGCAACCATAACTTTATCAATAAATTCCGACGGGGATACGTTTCAAGAAGTCAAACTATCCTATGGGAAAGATAAAAAATTTATTGAATTTTCCGGAATTGAAAAAATTATAAATGGAAGGGATTTATCATATGGAGAGGGAAAAATGTTTATAAAAAATCCCAAAAAAAATTTTGATGAAGAAAATGTAGAAGATCGGCTTGAACAGATAAACACATTAATTGGTGTAGGAGTTAGCGGCTCAGCAAATATTACAGTTCTTGATGGAGGTGTAAGTTTAGCAGGAAATGGCAATGTAATAATTACTCGAGGTTATACAGCTTCAGCAAATAATATAACTGGCAGTGTTGGGGCTAATGGCGGAATAACAATAACATCATATATAGGAAATCGTACAGGCAAAGAGCTGTAGGGAGAGACAAATAATGAAAAAAAGTGTTAGGGAGAGATATCCAATACCAGGCACTGGTTCAAGGAAAGGTGCTTGGTGTGTTATTATGATATTTTTAATGGCTCTGTCAATTACGATATTAAAGGCTGAACTAAAAAATATGAATGGGGCAATAGAAAAAGAGGAATTAATATTAAAGGAAGCTAATGTAGTTGGATTTAAACAAATATATAGTCGGCAAATTAAGGGTGTGGATAATTCAGCTAAAATTGAAGCGCAAACGCACTTAGTAGATGGTCAAGATTTTGGCATAATATGTCAACTGTTCAAGATGCATTCCTACTATGGCGGCGGTAGAGAACTAGAGGCAAGATATTATGCGGATAAAACTGAAGCTGAATTTAAAAAAGCATATAAATATGTCCTAGAAACGCACGGTTGGCAACAAGATAGCAATAGTGAAAATGTTTATGTAAAAGGTAAACTGATATTAAGCTATAAATTTGTCGATAATGCTCAATATGAAAAAGTAAAACATCTTAGAGGCAAAACTATAATGAATGTAAAAGTAATTTATGATAATTCTAGAAAATAAAAAAGGTCGAGAGGTTGATAAATGGAAATAATAGTGCAATGGTTTTTTATATTAGGGATACTAAGCTTTTTAAGTAAAATTTATTGGCTCTTTAAAGAATATAAAAACAAAGAAATAGTAGGAGTCCTGAAATGGGCTGCCATATTTTGGGGTTTATCAGGATTGTTAATAGCAATATCAGTATTTCCCAAATCGGAAATTGCTAAAACTATAGGGATTTTTATTTCTAATGATAAAAGATTGTATTTGGAAATTGTAAGAGTAATAGTGTTTGCTCTATCAATAGGCATGACTTTATATGGACAATATATAGTAGCAACGGCTGAAGATGACCAAGAATCCCTTAAGGAGATAAAAAAAGACATAATCGAAATAATTTTCCTAATAATGGTAGGTGTTTTTTTTGTTAAAGTTTTAGGATTTGAGCTTTTTTGGAGGGGAGATACGCCATAGCATTAAATGTTCGAATAGATAATGTTGAAACTCCCTATTAATAACAATAACCTCATATGTGAGAAATGTTGAAGGTAAAGAACTATAGGGGGAGAAAATAATGGGAAAACTTGTTATCGGCGGATATACATTCGCTACCAGAGGATCGTGGAAAATAACTTGTTACGTTTTGGCAGTAGTTTTCACGATAATGTTAGTGTCGACATTAAAGACAGAACTAAAAAATATGAATGGGGCAATAGAAAAAGAGAAATTAATAATAAAGGAAGCAGATTTAGTTGAGTTTAAACAAATATATAGTTTGCAACTTGAGGGTGTGGATAACTCAGCCAAAATTGAAGCGCAAAAGAACTTGGTAGATGGGCGAGATTTTGGCATAGAATGTCAACGATTTAAGATACATTCCTACTATGGCGGGGGTAGAGAACTAGAGGCTATATATTATGCGGATAAAACTGAAGCTGAATTTAAAAAAACATATAAATATGTCCTAGAAGCGCACGGTTGGCAACAAGATAACAATAGTGAAAATGTTTATGTAAAAGGTAAACTGATATTAAGCTATAAATTTGTCGATAATGCTCAATATGAAAAAGTAAAACATCTTAGAGGTAAAACGATAATGAATGTAAAAGTAATTTATGACAATTCTAGAAAATAAAAAAGGAATAGGTGGATAAATGAAAATATATGAAGGCCTTGTATTATTAGGAATCGCTAGTTTTTTGGTTAATAACTTTTGGATATTTAAAGAATATAAAAATAAAGAAATCGGTGTAATCGTAAAGATAGGGACTTTTTTATGGAGTTTGTCAGGATTGTTCTTGGCAGTAGAGGTATTGTTAAAGTTGGAGTATGCAAGAACGTTAGGGCTGGTTATTCCTACAGATAGCATGTGGGCAATAGAAGTTATAAGAACAATAGTATTTGTGTTAGCAATAGGTAGCACTTTGTATGGACAATATAAGTTAGCCATAGTCGAAGATAATCAAGAAGCGCTTAAGAAAATAAAAACTGAGACAAAGGGAATAATTACATTGCTAATTGGCGTAACCTTGTTGATGAAGTTTTTTGGCAGATTTTAACATGGGGGCTAGTAAAGGGAAATAGGTGAAAAAACATTGTTTCAGTTGCAATATTGGTTTTTTAGAAATTTGGCTTAGATGAAAATGCGATATAACTAAGGCAAGATAAGCGTGTTAGATAAAAAAATAAATGGAGAAAAACTGTGGGAATAAAAACAGTATTAATAGTTTTGGGGCTACTAATTGCGGGAGCTAGTAGTTGTATAGCCGCGCCTAGTACGAACGACGTGGCTACTCAAGAAATATTACGCAATAAAATTGAGCGGCAACAAGAATTAAAAAGGCAACAAGAAGAAGAGCAAAAGCGATTACAAGAGCCACAAGTGAATTTACAAAAGTCAAAGGCAGATATTGAAAGTTTGCAATTTCCTGAAGAAAAGATCATGTTTCCAGTCAACAAAATAGTAATAACTGGCGAACAAGCTAGGAAATTCGCTTGGTTAGAAAAAGATTTGCAAAAGTATGTAAATAGGAAATTAGGGGTACAGGGCATAAATATTTTAGCTAAATATGCTCAAGATAAAATAATGGGCAGAGGTTTTGTTACAAGTAAAATCGTAGTGCCAGAGCAAGATTTAAGTACAGGCAGGCTAGAGCTACAGTTAATTGCTGGGAAAATAAGCAAAATTCGTTTTGACCAGGAACAACAAGCGGGAACTTGGAGAAATGCGTTTCCAACTAAAGCAGGCAAAATTTTAAATGTGCGAGATTTAGAACAAGGTTTAGAACAAATGAAGCGGGTACCCAATCAAGATGTAAAAATGCAACTAGTACCCGCAGCAAAGTTAGGTGACACTGAGGTAGTAATACAGGTAACACGCAGTAAGCCTTGGAGTATAGCGGTTTCGCTAGATGATGCAGGTTTAGAACATATGGGAAGAATGCAGGCAACTAGTAGCTTTAACTTATATAATCCAAGCGGACTAAATGATGTGTTAAGTTATAGCCTAAATGATTATTACTTCAAAGAACAAATACCTACGGCTAGCAATAAAGGCTATAGCTTGTATTACAGCATACCTTATGGCAATTATAGTTTGAGCATCAATAAATATCAAAATCGGTATCATCAACGGGTAAATAATTTAACGCCCTTTATTTCTAGTGGTAAATCAGATACCTTAGAAATTGAATTAAAACGGTTGTTATATCGCGATCAAGTGCGTAAATACCAAGGGTTTGTTAAAATTATTCAAAAAGATCGCCATAGTTATATAAATGATACAGAAATAGGGGTACAAAGACAAGAAACTACAGCATATCAATTAGGGGTGCAACATCGGCAATATATTGGCGAAAGCACGCTAGATACGATAATTTATTATCAAAAAGGTGTGCCTTGGTTTGGTGCGGCACCAGGTTTGACGGATACTGAAGCTGGGAAACTGACAACGCGTTATAGTTTGTGGTCAGCAAGTCTAAATCTAGCTAAGCCTTTGAAATTAGGGAAAGTAAAAGGTCGCTATAATTTAAATATCAAGGGGCAATACACCAAAGATGCGCTGTATAGCAGTGAACAAATTAGTATTGGTGGTAGATATAGCGTAAGAGGATTTGATGGTGAACAAAGTTTGCTGGCTGAAAATGGAATAATAATAAGAAATGAAATAAGCATACCTCTAGCAAATAGTAGTCTAGAGCCATATATTGGTTTAGATTGTGGTAGAGTATGGGGGGCGGCCTCAGAGTATTTGCTAGGCAACAGTTTGATGGGCACAGTAGTAGGGATAAGAGGCACAGTTGGAAAAAACATCAGTTATGATGCCTTTATCGGTGCGCCCTTGCACAAACCTAAAGGTTTTAAAACCGCAAAAACAGCATTAGGATTTCAAATTACTTGTCAAATATAAAAATAGCCCTAACAGATTTTTGTTAGGGCCATTTTTATAGACGTGATAGGTGGCTGAATAGTTTTGTGAGAGAAAATATTAGTGCTAATTCTAGAAAATAAAAAGCTGGAATTAGACTTTGAAAGAAAAACTATAAAATCAAGCTTTTTATTTTAGAAAGATTAGAGGGACATTTAATGTTTGGATATTTTATCTGTATAGGAGCGGTAGTAATGTTGGTGTTACTGGCAAAAGAAACTATAACCAAAGATGAAGCTGGGGTTTGGGGAGCGATTTCAATGAGTGCGCTAATGATTATGGTGCTTAGGTCAGAACTTGAAAAAAATATTATCATGAAAAAAAATATTTATGGAGTTTGGTTTTAGGCACAAGTCTACTTTTAACATTTTATGTAATAATGGGATTTGTATGTATAAATTATGTAGAATTTAAGTTATATCACCTAGTTATATTTTCTATTGGTGCACCATTGATGAGTTACGGAAGAAAAAGATTAGCTTTTTTAAAGTTAGAAGAAGATAAAACAAATGAAGAACTAATAGCATCATATAAAAAATTATCGTCAAATTTAATAGGATCATTTTTAATTCCCTGTGCTACGATAGCGCTGTATTTACTTTTGTATGTATTTTAATTAATAGAATTTGAGGGCAGGTTTTAACATGGGGGCTAGTAAAGGGGAATAGGTAAAAAACATGAAAAAAAGCTTTATAGTACCAGCAATAGGAATAATTTGCGGTTTGAGTTATCATATGGTTAAAAATTGGTCGAGAGATGGGGAAAGGTATAGGCAACACTCAAAAATATTTCGCTGGGGCTATATAATCGGGATAATATACTTTTCGATTGCCTAATTATTTAACAAAATTATTGACTTTGGTTTGTTTCTAGGATATAATTTTCTCTAAAAGTTAACACTTTGACAAATTGGAGAGCTGCTTTATCCATAAACGTAATTATTGCGGGCCGCAAGTATGCGGTCTATTTGTTTATTATGGTGCTACCTAAAAAGTGAATTATTTCAGAGGGGGATTTTTAAAAATGTTAAACAAAAAATATTTGATGGTTCCAGGGCCTACGCCAGTTCCAGAGCGGGTCTTAAATGCGATGAATGTACCGATGATTAATCATCGGGGTGTGGCTTATGAAGGGTTGTTTAAAAGTGTAGTTCAAGATTTGAAAAAAGTTTTTAATACGCAAGCAGATATATTATTGTATCCCGCAGCAGGTACGGGCGCGATGGAAGCTAGTATTGTTAATTTATTTAGTGCTGGCGATAAAGTTTTAGTTGTGAGTATTGGGGTATTTGGGGATCGTTTGGCAGAAATTGCCACTAGTTATGGTTTGGATGTTGAAAAACTATCTTTTGAACCTGGTCAAGCTATTGCCGCTGAAAAACTAGCGATGCGTTTGCAAGCAGATATTAATAAGGAAATCAAAGGAATTCTGCTAACTCATAATGAAACTAGTACAGGGGTTACTAATGATATTGAAAATGTAATTAAAGTGTGTGGGCAACATCCAGCTTTGAAAGTGGTTGATGCAGTTAGTGCTTTAGGGGCAATTCCGATGCAGATGGATAAATGGGGCATTGATGTGGTGTTTACGGGTTCGCAAAAAGCCTTGATGATTCCCCCAGGTATTGGTTTAGTCGCTTTTGGGGCAAGAGCTTGGGCGGCATATGCTCAAAGTACGTTACCGAAATACTACTGGGATGCGCAAAAGGTGAAAAAATCTTTAGAAAAATGGCAAAATCCCTATACGCCACCAGTGAGCTTGATTTTTGGGTTGCGCGAGTCGTTAAATATGATTTTTGAAGAAGGGCTAGAGAATATTGCTAAACGCCATGAACTATTGGCTAAAGCGGTACGGGCGGCAGTTAAAGCTTTGGGCTTGGAGTTGTTAGCTGATGAAAGTGTTTCCTCTAGTGTAGTTACGGCGATTAAAGCTCCTGCCAATGTTTCGGCGAAAGATATTCAAAAACATTTGCGTGAAGTTTACGGAATTACCGTTGCGGGGGGGCAAAAAACTTTAGAGGGTAAAATTTTCCGGATTGGTCATTTAGGTTATGCAAGTATGGCCGATGTCTTTGTAGTAATTAGTATGCTCGAGATGACTTTGCAGACTTTAGGTGTAGCAGTGAATTTAGGGGCGGGCGTAAAGGCGGCGCAAGAGGTGTTTTTGCAGGCTCAATAAGAAGTTTAGGGGGTTAAAATGGCTAAATGTAGAATAATTTTGGTGCGGCACGGCGAAACTGACTGGAATCGTGAGGGTCGTTATCAAGGGCAAGTAGATACGGATTTGAGTGAACGGGGCTTAGCCCAAGGTCGACTATTAGCACAAGCTTTGCAAGTTGTACCTTTGGATGCAGTTTATGCTAGTCAATTGAAACGGGCCTATATGACCGCTGATTTTTGCGCGCAATTGCAAGGCAAAACCGTGCAAATAGATGAGCGTTTGCAAGAAATTGCTCACGGTGAGTGGGAAGGGTTGCTTGCAGAAGAAGTGCAGGGCAAATATGGTGAGCTGTTAAAGCTTTGGCAAACTAAACCAGCGCAAGTGTTGATGCCTGGGGGTGAAAGTCTCGAGTTGATTGCCAAGCGGAGTTGGCAGGCGCTAAATGAGATTGCGCAGGCTAATTTGGATAAAACAGTACTCGTTGCGGCGCATGATGCGATTAATAAGGTCTTGGTTGCGCAAATTCTGGGTGCTCCATTAGATGCTTTTTGGCAAATTAAGCAGGATAATACTTGCATAAATGTACTGGAATATAACGAAAGCGAACAACTTTGGAAAATAGTACTTTTGAACTATACGGCGCATATGGGCATGTTATATAGTGATATCCAGCAAAAAGGTTTGTGAGAATAAGCAGAAATAAACATTAAAAAAACATAATTGTAAACAGGAATTTTCCTAAACTGTGTCGAACTTATTAAATTGTCTTAATATTATTATAAATAATAAAAAATTATTAGGAGGTGTATTTAATGGTTTGGCTAGGTGGGTTAATTGTTTTGTTGACGTTCGCAGGAATTGTTAAAAAGTATGAAACGCGGATGGTGCTAATTGCTGGTGGTTTACTAATGTGTATTGTTTCTGGCAAAATAGGTGCTGCCGTAACCTCGTTTACGACTAGCATGGTGAATCCTGGTTTGGTAACAGTAATTTGTATAGTTTATGGATTTTCCGTGGTTATGAAGTGGACTAAATGTGATGCGCATATGGTGCATCTAATTGTAAAACCTTTAAATAGCGTCAAGGCAATTATGATTCCAGGGACAATTGTAATTACTTGGTTGATTTGCATTGCGCTTCCAAGTGCTGCGGGTTGTGCTGCGGCGGTTGGTTCGATTTTAATTCCCGCACTTATGTCGGCTGGTGTGCATCCAGCTATAGCGGCCGGTTCAGTTATGTTAGGTACTTGGGGTGGAGTGCTTAGCCCTGGTGGTTCACATAATGCTTTTATGGCCAAAATGGTAAATACTGATGTAATGAGCATCATTGCGGTGCATACGGTGCCAGCAATTATTGGCGCGCTAGTGTCAATTGTGGTATTTACAGCTTTGGCTATTTACCGTAAAGAACATATGGGTTTTCATTCAGAAAATGAAATTAAAGATGATGATGGTTTTAAAGTTAATTATCTGTGGGCGATTATTCCAATATTGCCATTGATTTTATTAGTTTTAGGTAGTAAACAAGTTGGGGTTTTACCAGCAATTAGTGTACCACAAGCCATGCTTTTAGGGGTAATAATTGCGATGGCTGTGACACGCCAAAACCCAGGTGAGATTACTAAACAATTTTTCGGGGGTATGGGTGAAGCTTTTGGTAGCATTATCGGGATTATTATTGCTGCGGGTGTGTTTACTGCGGGGATGAAAGCTATTGGCTTAACTGATGCTTTGATTGTTGCCATGAAAAATTCGCAAAGTATTGCTAAAGTAGCAGCAAGCTATGGTCCATTTATTATTGCGATCTTAGGTGGTTCTGGTGATGCGGCAACTTTGGCCTTTAATGGTGCAATTACGCCACATGCTAAATCTTTTGGGATGGGTGTAGCCCAAATGGGTTCTTTGGCACAATTAAGTGGGGCACTGGGCAGAACGATGTCTCCAGTTGCAGGCGCGGCAATTGTGTGTGCACAAATTGCTAAAGTTAATCCAATGGAAATGTCCAAACGGACTGCGTTACCAATGGTGGTAACGGCTACCGTGATTATGTTTTTACTTAGTTAGTAGTTGACAGAAATTAAATTTGAAAGCTAGCTAGTTGCCAGCGTTAGATCTGGGTTTGTCTAAAATTAAATAGTTGTTTTTTGAGGATAAGTTAAGGTCTAGTAGACTACAATTACATAGTTTTCAAGTTCAGCCACAAGCAGTTTTTAGTTAATTACTAAAAACTCGCTTGTGGCTTTATTCATTATAATGTATACGCAGAGGATAAAAGGAGTATTGTAAATATGGGCTATCATTTAAATGGGAATAAATTAGGGGTGTTAGGGGGAATGGGGCCAGCGGCAGCAGCAGAATTTTTACGCTTGCTAGCGGTTAAGGCGCCAGCGAGTAATGACAGTGAACACCCAGTAGTATATATGGTTGGAGATACGCAAATTCCCGACCGTAGTACCGCTATTTTGGGTAAAGGTGTTTGTCCACAAGCGCAAATTAGAGCGGACTTAGAACTATTGGTTTCGTTGGGGGCTGACATATTGGCAGTGCCATGCAATAGTGCACATTATTTTATTGATCGTTTTCAGCAGCCCTTGTCGAAAAAACTAGTTCATATTGTAGAAGAAACGGTATTAGCTACTAAAAAGGCTAGTCCGGCAGGCGCATGGATGTTATCAACTTTGGGAACTTTGCAAAGCGGTTTATATCAAAAATATGCCGATAAACATAATCTTAAATTGTTTTTGCCGAATGCCGTACAGGCAGAGCAGGCGCAAAGCTGTATTCACTTAATTAAAGCAAATGAATTTCGTCAAGCGGCTGAGCGCATGGAGAACCTAGTGCAAGAACTTTGGCAGAAGCAGGATTTGTTAATTATGACAGCCTGTACGGAATTACCGTTAGCTTATGCAGCCAGTAATTTAGATAAAAACCGAGAAGTTTCTAGTCTGGGGGCTTTGGCAGACGCTTGTGTGCGTCAATTGTACAGTTGCTAAAAAAGCTGTTTTTTCCCTTGTAATTATAAAAATAATGTTTATAATTAAATGTTACGAGAGAGATTACAAGGGGTGAAGGACAATTAACGTTTTTTTTAATATTTTTGTGGCGATGTTTTTAATTTTGTTTGTTTTGCGCAAACGCCAACCAATTGGGCTGGCGATGTTAGCGGGTGGCCTAAGTGTCTGGCTACTTACTGGTGGTCAAGTTGAAATTTTGACTAAATCGCTAAGTACGGTTGCGACTATGCCCCGCACTTACGAATTGATTTTTGCTTTGTATTTTGTCATGTGTCTAGAACTACAGTTAAGGTTGAGTGGCACCTTAGATGGGTTAATGAGTGCTTTGCAACATTGGTTTAAAAGTGAGCGGTTAACTTTGGTATTAATGCCCGCTTTTTTAGGCTTGTTACCATCTTTGGGTGGGGCACGTTTTTCGGCGCCGATGGTGGAAAATGTGGGCAATAAAATTGCCTTAGATGCTCAAGGAAAAACGGTAATAAATTTTTGGTTTCGGCATGTGGTAGAATATATTAATCCGATTAATCCGGGCTTGATTTTGGCTAGTGCCATTAGCATGATTCCCTTAAGTAAATTAATTGGCAGTATGTACTGGGTTTCTTTAGCGGCAATTGCCGTAGGTTGGGTTTGTTGTATTCCACGCCAAAAGTCCATCCCAACTGTGCAGGCAGAGGTTTTAACGCCCCAAGAAAATAAGCAAGATGTAAAAGAAGTGAGCTTGGCGTTAGCGCCGGTAGTCTTAAATTTTATTTTGATTGTGTTTTTTTATGTTAATCCTGCAATCGCTATGGGTGTGATAACCTTAGGCATGTTTTTGGTATTGCGTTTTGTCGGGCGGCCGGTAAATGTTTTTCAGGTGTTAACAGAAGCGTTTGACAAAAAATTAATTTTAAATGTGATGAGTATTATCTTTTTTATTCAAATTTTAACTTATACTAAAACTCTTGAAGAAGTTGTACGGGTGTTAAGTAATTCGCCGTTGCCGATTGCGATGGTGGTGGGAATTATTTCGCTCTTGATTGGAGTATTAACGGGGATTTCTCAAGGGCATGTGGCGATGGTAATGCCACTGGTGGCGGCGATTGCCCCACAAGATATTAAATTGGCAAGTCTAGCCTTAGTGCTGGGTGTTGCTGGGCAAATGATTACCCCGACGCATTTATGTTTTATTGTGACTTTAGATTATTTTAAGGCGGATTTTTTCAAGGCCTTGCGCCCGGTATTTGTGATGCAGACGCTGGTAGTGACAATTTTTTTGCTGGGTTGGAGCTTTATGTAAAAAACCTTGCAATATTGTCAAATTTAATATACAATAAAAAGCTGTATACACTTGCGTAGCGAATTTTCCTATGCTATAATTAACATGGTTTTTCAGACACATGATTAATACCTAGAATAGATGAACACATCTTACTAGGCATAATATTTTAGTCTATATGTAAAGTGAGGTGCAAAAAGTCAATGAAAGAAAAAATTCATCCAAAGTATGAAGCTTGTAAAGTTTCTTGCGCATGCGGTAATACTTTCGAAAGTGGTTCGGTGCAAAAGGAATTGAAGGTAGATGTATGCTCTGCATGCCATCCATTTTATACTGGTCAACAACGTACTGCAGCAGCGCGTGGTCGTATAGAACAATTCAACAAGCGTTATGGTAAATAATAAAACCGAATGATTAATAGCAAAACAGACAGCAGAGCTTAATATGGGCTCTGCTTTGTTTGTATATATAAGGAAGAAAAAGGGAAACCTTGGAGGTGAAATAGCGTGCAAGATAAACCAGTTGTAGGTGGACAGGCAGTAATTGAAGGGGTAATGATGCGTGGCTTTGGTAATATGGCCATGGCTGTACGGCAACCCAATGGGGAAATCGCTATTGAACAACAACCTTTAAATAGTTTGACAGATAAATACCCCATATTAAAACAACCACTATTAAGGGGTATGGTGGCTTTGGGTGAGGCACTAGTTTATGGGATGAAGGCTTTGTCTAACTCTGCACAATTAGCAGGTGAAGAAGAGGAAGAACTGAGTGATCGTGAAATGCTAGTAACAATGTTTACGTCGATTTTATTGGCGATTGGGCTATTTATTGTGTTGCCAACTTTTATTGCAAAATTTTTAAAGAGTTATACCGAGAATTTAATGTTATTAAATTTATTGGAAGGTTTGATTCGACTGACATTTTTTGTAATTTATGTAGCGGTAATCTCGCGAGTGCGTGATATTCAGCGAGTATTTGAATATCACGGCGCGGAGCACAAAACTATTCATGCTTATGAGGCGGGCGTGCCTTTGGAGGTTGAATATGTGCGTCCCTTTAGTACTTTGCATCCGCGTTGTGGAACGAGTTTTTTATTAATCGTGATGTTAGTGAGCATGGTAGTATTTAGTTTTATGGGTTGGCCAGATATTTGGCAACGGATTGGTTCGAGAATTTTATTAATGCCGCTTATCGCAGGGATTAGTTATGAAATAATTCGTTATGCGGGGCGTAATGCTCAAAGTAGCTTGGTAAGTGTGTTGATTGTGCCAGGTCTGCTATTGCAAAAACTTACGACTAGAGAACCAGATGGCGAACAAATTGAAGTTGCGATTAAAGCTTTGCAAGCAGTGTTGCCAGCAGCAGTAAGTGTTGAACAAGAACAAGAAATTGAAATTATAGAGGGGAAGTAAGAGATGTTAGGAAAATTACAGGCTATTGAAGATAAATTTTTAGATTTAGAAAGTAAAATCAGTGATCCGAGTATTATTGCTAATCAAACCGAGTGGCAAAAGTTAACGCGGACCCATGCTAAGTTAAGTGAAATAGTAGAAGTTTTTCGTGAATATAAGCAAGTACGCCATCATATTGATGATGCTAAAGAAATGCAAGCGGCAACTAATGATCATGAAATGTTAGAGATGATTAAAGCGGAATTAGAAGAATTGCAACCGCAGGTAGAACCATTAGAGCATAAGTTGAAAATTTTATTGCTCCCTAAAGACCCTAATGATGATAAAAATATTATTGTCGAAATTCGTGGTGGTGCAGGTGGCGATGAGGCTGCTTTATTTGCCGGGGTACTATTTAGAATGTATACGCGCTTTGCCGAAGATCGAGGTTGGAAAGTAGAAATGTTAGATTCTAATCCTACTGGCTTAGGCGGTTTTAAAGAAGTAGTTTTTATGATTAAAGGTTTTGGCGCATACAGTGTATTTAAATATGAAAGTGGCGTACACCGTGTACAACGGGTACCTGAGACGGAGTCTAGCGGACGCATTCACACCTCGACGGTAACGGTGGCCGTACTCCCAGAAGCCGAAGAAGTAGATGTATATATTAATCCTAATGATTTACGGATTGATACATATTGTGCCTCAGGCGCTGGCGGGCAGCACGTTAATAAAACCGAGTCGGCGGTGCGGATTACGCATATTCCAACTGGCGTAGTAGTACAATGCCAAGATGAAAAATCACAACTACAAAATCGGGAAAAATGTATGGTGATGTTGCGGGCGAAACTTTTAGAACTAGCAGAAGAAGAGCAACGCAAAAACACCGCTCAAGATCGGAAAAGTCAAGTAGGTACTGGCGATAGAAGTGAACGAATTCGTACTTATAATTACCCGCAAGGACGAGTAACGGATCATCGTATTGGCCTAACTTTACATAAGTTAGAAGCGGTGGTAAATGGAGATTTACAGGAGTTAATCGATGCTTTGATTACTGTTGACCAAAGTGAAAGATTACAACAAATGCAATAAAATGAATAGTGAAAAAGAAATTTGGACGATAATTAAAATTTTAAAGTGGACGGAAGAATTTTTTCAACAAAAAAATATTCCTAGTGCACGCTTAGATGCCGAAATTTTGCTAGCGAAGGTGTTGGGCTATGAACGCATTCAACTCTATGTGCGCTATGAACAGCCTTTGACCAAAGCAGAGCTGAGTCAGTATCGGGAAATGGTTGTCAAAAGAGCAAAAGGTTGCCCGGTGGCCTATATTTTAGGGACAAAACAGTTTATGCATTTTGAACTAAAAGTTAATGAGGCAGTTTTAATCCCGCGTCCGGAGACGGAGCTGCTGGTTGAAGGCGTGTTACAGTTACCGCTGGCGACCCCTGACGCAGTGCAGGTTTTAGATTTATGCACGGGTAGTGGTGCAATTGGCATCGCTTTGGCCATGTATCGCCCCACTTGGCAAATTACCAGTTCGGATATTTCGGTGGCCGCTTTACAGGTAGCTAAGGAAAATGCGACTACTTATCAATTAAACGAGCGCATGAACTTTATTGAGTCGGATTTATTTCAGTCTATTCCGCAAGCAGACTATCAAATAATTGTGGCGAATCCGCCGTATATTGCCCTAAAAGATAAAGCTAGTTTAAGTCGGGAAGTTCTACAAGAGCCAGAGCAGGCTTTGTTTGCTCCGCAAGAGGGACTAGCGCTGTATGCTAGATTAGCGCAGGAAGCGGCCAGATATTTGGCGCCTCAGGGCTGGATAGCTTTGGAGTATGGGCAAGGTCAAGCGGCCGCAATTGTGGATTTGTTTAAAGCGGCTGGTTATCATAAATTTGAAATTCGCGCCGATTATGCGGGAATTGAAAGAATGTTGTTTATACAAAGGTAGATGATTTTTATTAAAACGCAAATTTTAACAAATAGTAGTGCGGATTTAGCATGCGCCGCGCAGTTGATTAGACAGGGGGAGTTAGTAGCTTTTCCGACGGAAACAGTTTATGGTTTAGGTGCGAATGCTTTAGATGCTACGGCAGTTCAAAAAATATTTGCGGCTAAAGGTCGGCCTGCGGACAATCCATTAATTATTCATATCGCCCAAGTCGCTGATTATGCAAGTTTTGCTAGGGAAATTAATCCCAAGGCTCAAGCTTTGATTGATAATTTTTGTCCTGGTCCCTTGACTTTGGTTTTACCTAAGGCGGCAGGTTTGCCCGATAATGTTACCGCAGGGCTAGATAGTGTGGCGATTCGGATGCCTAGTTTAAAGCTGGCCCAGCAGTTAATCGAACTGGCTGGAGTGCCGATTGCGGCACCATCGGCGAATACTTCGGGGCGCCCTAGTCCAACTTGTGGGACGGATGTGCTAGAAGATTTACAAAACAAAATTGCGGCTATTATTATGGCCGATAGTAGCGCCATTGGTTTAGAGTCTACGGTGGTAGATTGCACGACCGCACAGCCTAAGTTATTGCGCCCAGGGGGGATAACTCTGGCAATGCTCGAAGAAATTGTGGGAGCGGTGGCGGTAGATGCTAGCATTCAAACTTTTGTGCCAGTAGCTACGCCTAAATCCCCTGGGATGAAATACAAGCATTATGCACCACAAGCTAAAATGTCTATTTGGGAAGAATTGACAAATGCGGAAATTATTGAATTTATCCGCGCAAATTTAGCGCATAAACCAGAAGTTGGCTTATTGTTAAGTGCCGAAGTAGCTGAAAAACTAGGGGCAGTAGCCTGTCAGGTGCAGGTCTGGGGTAAACTTAGCGAGACTGAAAAATTAGCGGCAAAGTTGTATGCAGTGTTACGCCAATTTGATCGCGCGCAAGTGAGTGAAATTTATGCGCAAGGGGTGCCAGTAACAGGACTTGGTTTGGCGATTATGAATCGGATGCGTAAGTCGGCGGCTTTCAATATTATTAAGAAAATATAAGTAGAACTCGAACTAAGAAAAATTATGTGTTAAAATATAGACGGTAAAAAACACAAGCTTGGAGATGATAGTAATGAAAATAGCTATAGGTTCTGACCATGGCGGTTTGAATTTAAAAACAGCTATGAAGGAAGTTTTAGTAGCAGCAGGTGTGGAAGTGCTGGATTGTGGCACGCATACCATAGTTTCGGTAGATTATCCTGATATTGCGCAGCAAGTAGCTACGGCGGTTACTAGTGGGGTAGCGGAACGGGGAATTTTAATTTGTGGCACAGGGATTGGCATGAGTATTGCCGCCAATAAAATTGATGGAATTCGAGCTGCTTTATGTACCGATGTATTTTCGGCTTTAATGAGTCGCGAACATAATGATGCTAATATTTTAGTGCTTGGGGAACGGGTTACTGGTGTTGGGCATGCTGGTTTGATTGTCCAAACTTGGTTGACTGGCGAATTTCAACAAGGTAGACATAGTCAAAGAATTGAAAAAATAATGGCTTTAGAAGCAGGTTGTGATAAAATTGGCTAGCCGGGATTTATTAGAGCAATTAAAACTACAAACGGAACAATTGCTTAAAGAGTTTTTTGCTAAGGTGTGTATGCCTCAAGAGAGTATTTTGGTTGTTGGCTGTAGTACTAGTGAAGTACTCGGGCAGCATATTGGACAGGGTGGAACAATCCAAGTTGCGCAGGTTATTTTAAGTTCGCTACTTACTAGCGTTCAAGAGCGCAATATTTTTTTGGCTATTCAATGTTGTGAACATTTAAATAGAGCTTTAGTTGTAGAAAAGAACTGTCAAATGCGGTATAATCTAGAACAGGTTAGTGCTTATCCAATAGCAACAGCTGGTGGAAGCATGGCGGCTTGTGCAATGCAACTTTATAAACAGCCAGTGCTGGTAGAAAGTATTCAGGCACAGGCGGGGATTGATATTGGGCAGACTTTAATTGGGATGCATTTGCAAAAAGTTGCAGTGCCAATCCGATTAGAAATTACTAAAATTGGTCAAGCGCAGTTAACGTGTGCTTATACGCGTCCGAAATTGATCGGCGGGCCAAGAGCAGTATATTCACCACAATAATTTAAGCGATAATTTATGGAGGGAAGACACATGACATTAAAAAAATTTGATCCTGAAATTGCTCAAGCAATACAAGCTGAATTAGGCAGACAAAGAGATAAAATTGAGCTAATTGCTTCGGAAAACTTTGTAAGTGTGCCAGTCCTCGAAGCTTTAGGCAGTGTGCTTACTAATAAATATGCCGAGGGTTATCCAGGTAAAAGATACTATGGTGGTTGTGAGCATGTAGATGTGGTGGAGAGTTTAGCTATTGCTAGAGCCAAAGAATTATTTGGTGCCGAACACGCTAATGTGCAACCTCATTCGGGTGCACAAGCTAATACCGCGGTGTATTTTGCTTTTTTAAAACCTGGAGATACAATTTTAGGGATGAATTTGGCTCATGGTGGTCACTTAACCCATGGTAGTCCAGTAAATATCTCGGGTAGTTATTTTAATATTGTGCCTTATGGTGTAGATGAAACTACGCATAGAATAAATTATGCAGAGTTGCGGGAGTTGGCAATTGCTAATAAACCGAAGATGATTGTAGCTGGCGCTAGTGCTTATGCGCGCATCATTGATTTTGCACAAATAGCAGCAATTGCTAAAGAAGTTGGCGCGATGTTTATGGTAGATATGGCGCATATTGCTGGTTTAGTTGCGGCAGGTTTGCATCCTAATCCAGTTGAATATGCTGATATTGTTACGACCACTACGCATAAAACTTTGCGCGGTCCACGCGGCGGGATGATTTTGTGTAAGCAAGAGTATGCGCAAAAAATAGATAAGGCGATTTTCCCTGGTATTCAAGGCGGGCCATTGATGCATGCCATTGCGGCTAAGGCAGTAGCTTTTAAAGAAGCTTTGCAACCAGAGTTTAAGCAATATCAACAACAAATTATAAAAAATGCCCAAGCTTTAGCGCAAGCTTTAATCGCTGAAGGGTTTACTTTGGTTTCGGGTGGAACAGATAACCACTTGTTATTAGTAGATGTGCGCGGGCAAAATCTCACTGGTAAAGTAGCGGAACATTTATTAGATGAAGTTGGCGTAACTACCAATAAAAACACAATTCCTTTTGACCCAGCAAGTCCTTTTGTAACTAGCGGGGTAAGAATTGGTACGCCAGCGGTAACTACGCGTGGCCTAGTGGAAGTTGATATGCAAGAAATTGCTAAAATTATTGGCTTGGTGCTAAAAAACCCGGAAGATGCGGCGGCTAAGCAAGAAGCGATTGCTAGAGTTGCGGCTTTGTGTGCGAAATATCCTATGTATGTGGGTTTAACTGAAGAAAAATAAGAGGAGGGATTGCTAAATGGGAGTACATATTGTCGACCATCCATTAATCCAACATAAGTTAACTTTAATTCGTGATGAAAAAACGGGCACGAAAGATTTTCGGGAAATGCTCGAAGAAATTGCTACTTTGATGGCTTACGAAATTACTCGTAATCTGCCCTTAGAAGATTTCAAGGTTAAAACTCCAGTAGCAGAATGTACTGGTAAAATTTTAGTGGGTCGCAAAGTTGGGGTAGTGCCAATTCTAAGAGCTGGCTTAGGCATGTTAGGTGGGGTTTTAAACTTAATTCCTAATGCGAAAGTAGGTCATATTGGTTTATATCGCGATCCAGAAACTTTAAAACCGGTAGAATATTATTGTAAATTGCCAGCTGATGCGACAGAAAGAGAATTTATTTTGGTGGATCCGATGTTGGCAACAGGCTATTCTTCTGTAGCGGCAGTAGACATTTTAAAGCGCAAAGGTGCGAAAAATATCAAATTGATGTGTTTGGTAGCTGCCCCTGAGGGCGTAGCGGTAATGCAAGAACGTCATCCTGATGTAGATATCTATACGGCAGCTGTAGATGATTATCTCGATGATCATGGTTATATAGTACCAGGCTTGGGTGATGCAGGAGATCGGATTTTTGGAACAAAATAATACGCGTCCCGATTGGGATAGTTATTTTATGCAAATTGCTCAAGTTGTAGCTACTCGTTCGACTTGTATCCGTCGGCAGGTAGGGGCTTTAATTGTTAAAGACAATAATATTTTGGCCACTGGCTATAATGGAGTTCCGAAGGGGCTAGAGCATTGTGCTCAGGTTGGTTGTATAAGAGCGCAATTAGGCGTTCCCTCGGGAGAACGACACGAATTATGCCGTGGCTTACATGCTGAGCAAAATGCGATTATTCAAGCTGCAGTGCATGGCACAAAAATTGCGGGTGGGACTTTGTATTGTACCCATCAACCTTGTGTGGTTTGTACGAAAATGATTATTAATGCAGGTATTGAAAAAGTGATTATTGCCAACAACTATCCAGATAAATTGGCGGAAGAAATGCTATGTGCGGCCAAGGTGAAAATTGTTCGCTGGGAAAAATAAAAAATAAAAAAGATTATATTTAGAGGTAATTGCCTTTAAGTATAATCTTTTTGTTTTTTTGCGTATTTTCCTAAGAATAGTTGTCTTTAACAGTGTTTCATTATTGACAAAAATTATAGATATGTTATACACTATATACTACTGGAAGAACAGTTAAGAAAAAACAAAAGAGGTGCAGATTGTCATGCAAGCATATGCAGTGGCGTTCTTTATAGGTTTGATTGCAAGTTGGTTTTTAGTTCCTTATGTAAGGAAATTAGCAATAAAGTTAGGGGCTTTAGATAAGCCAGATGTGCGTAAAGTTCACAAGAACCCCATACCGCGTATGGGTGGTTTGGCAATATATATTGGTTTTATTATAGCAGTAGTAGCTAGTATGCACCTGACAAAAGAAATTATTGGTATGCTAATAGGCGCAACGATGATTGTGGCTTTAGGTATAGCGGATGATATCTATCAATTAGATGCAAAAGTAAAGTTGGCGGGGCAGATTGCCGCAGCCGCCGTGTTAGTTTTGTTTGATGTAAAAATTGGTTGGATTGCAAATCCAATAGGTGATTATGTTTACTTAGAGTATTTTGCAATACCATTTACAATTATATGGGTAGTTAGTTTGACAAATGTAGTTAATCTAATAGATGGGCTAGACGGATTAGCTGCTGGGGTTTCCATTATTGCTTCCGTTACGGTAATTTTAGTGGCTTTAAAGCAAGGCTTTTATCCAGCCGCAGTTTTAACAGCGGCCGTAGCTGGTTCAGCGCTAGGATTTATTAAGTATAACTTTAATCCCGCTGTAATTTTTATGGGTGATACTGGGAGTATGTTTCTCGGTTATATTTTAGCGAGTATTTCAATTTTGGGTGCGGTGAAAACTGCAACGACGATTGCCTTAGTGGTCCCAGCAATTGCTTTAGGTCTGCCAATCATGGATACGGCTTTTGCGATTATGCGACGATATAGCAATGGAAAACCGATTTTCCAACCTGATAAAGGGCATTTTCACCATCGTTTATTAGCGATGGGTTTTACACAAAAACAAGCAGTATTATTAATGTATTGCATTAGTGCAGTACTGGGAATTAGTGCCATATTGCTTACAGAAGCGAGTTTTTCTGTGGCGATGGTCATTATCGGTGTTATTATTGCGGTGGTATTCATTGGTGCCAAAAAAATTGGTATATTAAATGATACAGAGAGCGCAAAGACGCATTAAAACACGCACTGATAGATGACGAGTGAGTAGAGCTAGGATAATTGTATCCTAATGCTTCTCACTCGTTTTTTGCTATCAAAAATAGCTAAACGATGGGGGAGAAAATTAGGATGGGAAAAATCAAGGTAATGACTGTGTTTGGCACTCGACCAGAGGCGATAAAAATGGCGCCGTTAGTTTTAGAGTTGCAAAAACATCCAGAACAAATTGAGGTAGTGGTAGCAGTTACTGCGCAGCATCGTCAAATGCTCGATCAAGTTTTAGAGCTGTTTGGGGTAGTACCTGATTATGATCTGGATATTATGAGTCAAGGACAAACCTTGTATGATATAACAACTAGGGCTTTAGTTGGCTTAGGAGCAGTGTTAGAACAGACTAAACCAGATATGGTTTTAGTGCATGGTGATACAACTACAACTTTTGCGGGTGCTTTGGCCGCCTACTATCAACAAATAGCTGTAGGGCATGTAGAGGCTGGGTTACGTACTGGCGATATTTATTCACCTTATCCAGAAGAGATGAACCGTAAATTGACTGGGAGTATTGCGGAGTTGCATTTTGCCCCAACCGCTGAAGCTAAGGCTAATTTGCTGAGGGAAAATGTGAAATTGGAAAACATAGTGGTAACAGGCAATACAGTAATTGATGCTTTAAAACAAGTTACGAGCAAGGGTCGAATTTCTTCGCATTTGCAAGCAACTATTTTAGATAAATATCCGAATAAGAAAATTATCTTGGTAACAACTCATCGCCGAGAAAATCTTGGCGAACCAATGCGTAATGTTTACAAGGCGATTAAACAGATTGTACAAGAAAATCCCGATGTGGTCGCAGTGTTCCCGGTACATTTTAATCCTAAAGTTCGCAGTGTAGCCGCAGAAGAGTTGGCCGGCGAAGCTAGAATTATTATGTGTGATCCGCTAGAATATGAAGATTTTGCTCAGTTGATGGCACATTCATACTTGATTTTGACAGATTCAGGTGGTATTCAAGAGGAAGCGCCAGCTCTAGGAAAACCAGTTTTGGTGTTGCGCGATACTACTGAACGACCTGAGGCGATACAAGCCGGGACTGTACTATTGATCGGGACAGAACAGCAAGAAGTTTATCAGAAAACAAGCTTGTTATTGTCTGATGAAGGTTGTTATAGAGTTATGTCTACAGCTTGTAATCCTTATGGTGATGGTTTAGCTTGCCAAAGAATTGTTAATTGTATTCTGAATAAGTATGGTTTAACAACAGAAAAATGCCAAGAATATACTTGTAAGATGTAAAATAATTAACAATAAAAAGCAGGACTTTTGCAATTTATGTCGAATAGAATACAAAGTGAGCATAAGGATGGGCTGTTAGGTGGGAAGAAGATGCACAGTAAAAGGGAGCAACTGATTCGAGCTGTAGTTTTTGTAAGCACTGTAAGCAGTATTCTTATTGCCAACTTAACTTTGGGCTACTACATCGGCAAATTATTGGATGATTATTTGTTAAATTTTCCTTGGGGACGAATTATCGGCATCGTTTTAGGCATGGGAACTGCGGTGTGGAGTGTTATTAGAACCTTGAAAAACGATTTTTTAAAAATAAAGGGTAAAGAGGATAAGTAAATGCAAAACCAAAAGTCTTTACCACTGAATTATAAGCGAATAGTTTTGGGAAATTTTTTTGCCTGTGTATTATTAGCAGGGCTCTGTTTACTAAAACTAGACTGGTTAAGTAGTATAAAGTTGGCTATGGTGGCTTTTATTGCTGGAGTAGTGGATTTTAGTTTATTATACGTTAGTATGTTAGGGGCACTAAGAGCGCAACCTCAAAAAAGTCTGGTGTTGATGCGAAAAGGGATGTTACGTCGCTTTTTGTTTGCATTAATAGCTACTTTAGTAGCAATTAAGATAAATTTTATGCCTTGGGCAATTTTGCTAGGAATATTAATTGGCCATGTAATTTTGCTAATAGAAGGCATAGCAGGCAGCTTGCGTGCTAAAAACAAGCTAGATTAGTTATAACTTAGAGAAAGGAGGGAAAGAATATGATTCATTATTATCCTAAGGAAATATTTGGGCATGTGGTAAATATGCAGACTTTATACATGTCTTGGTTTACTATGGCGATTGTGATTTTAGTTATGTATTTGGCAACGAGAAAGTTGCAATATTTGCCAAGTGGCGCTCAAAATGTTGTAGAAACTTTGATTGATATGCTAAATAGTTTGATGCAAGCGAACTTAGGAGATAAGGGCAGAAAGTATATGGCACCTTTCGTTATTACTTTATTTATGTATATTTTCATAGGTAATGAAATAGGTCTGTTGCCACAGGTATTTCCATTCCACTTTACATCACCAACCAATGATATTAACACGACTTTAGGTTTAGCAATTATGGTTATTTTATCGGTACAAATAGTTGGTTGTATGCAACATGGTTTAGGATATTTAAAACATTTTATTAGTCCGCACCCGTTGTTTTTGCCAATCACTTTGATTGATGAATCGGCAAAACCGATTACTATGGGTTTCCGTCTCTTTGGTAACATTCTAGCAGGAGAAATTCTGTTGATAGTGTTGAATATGTTGGCACCTTGGCTTGTGCCTAATATTTGGATACTATTTAGTTTAGCTGTAGGTTTCTTACAAGCCATTATTTTCTCGATTTTAACAATGTCGCATTTTGCTTCGGCGTTTAGAGAACATCATTAATTTAGTTTTTGCTTCAAACAACAACTGTTTGATCAAAATATAAAAAAGAAAAACAAATTTGAAAGGGGACTATTTCTGTGGAAAACGCTATTATTATTGCTTCTTCAGTATTAGCTGCTGCTGTTATCATGGTTGCTGCTGTAATGGGCGCAACTAAAGGGGATGCTGCTGTTGCAGTTAAAGCTTTAGAATCAATGTCTAGACAACCAGAGCAAGTAAGCAATCTTCAAATCAACATGCTTATTGCTATCGGTCTTGTTGAGTCTATTCCAATTATCGCATCAGTTATAGCAATTGTACTTGTTATGGCTAACCCATTCATTAAGTAATTTTGCAAAAGTTAAAGGGATTGATGATCATTGTCAATCCCTTTAATTAAAGCTAGAAAGGGGAGGTACCCTCAGTGTTCGATCTTAATATGACACTAATTGCACAAGTTTTAAACTTTTTCGTTTTGTTAGTTATTCTGAAAAAGTTTGCATATAAACCATTATTGGATTTAATGGAAGCACGTCGTCAACGCGTTATTTCTGACTTAGAAAATGCGGAGAAAAATAAAATTGCTAGTGAAGAACTTAAGGCTACGTATGAAAAACAACTGGCTGAAGTTAAACATGAAGCACAAGTAATTCTAGATAAAGCTAATAAATTAGCTACTGAAACTCGTGAAGAAATTATAACACAAGCTCGCGCCGAGCAAGAACGTCTAATCGCAGCAGCTAGAGATCAAATAGCTCGTGAACAACAAAAAGCTATGATGGAATTACGTAATGAAGTTGCTAGTTTATCAATGCTTGTTGCTACTCAAATAGTTGGCAAAAGCATAGATGAACAAAAAGACAAGCAAATTATCGCTGATGTTTTATCAAAATTAGATGATAAGCAGGGTGGTTTACCATGTTAAGCGTAGCAGAACAATTAGCTGCGAAATATGCTTTAGCTATTTTTGAAATTGCTCAAGAAAAAAATATGTTGGACGAAATTCAAAAACAACTAGATGCAACTCAGGACTTACTACAAGTGAATCCTGAATTAAATTCAGTTGTTACGAATTTATTAATCCCTAAAGAACCAAAAATGGAAATCCTCAAACAAGTTTTGGCAACAGAAGTTGATCCAATTCTATTGAGTTTTCTCTTGGTTTTGGTGGGAAAAAACCGCATTTCTTTGTTTAATAATATTCATCGGGCTTATACAAATTTGATGAATGAAAAGAACAATATTGTGGAAATTAAAGTTACAACAGCAAGAAACTTGAGTGAGACGGAATACGCAGAAGTTACTGAAAAAGTCGGTAAAATTTTAAATAAAAATATCATACTTATAAAACATGTTAATCCAGAAATAATGGGCGGGATCATTATTCAAATGGGCGATAAGCTTATTGATGGTAGTATTGCTCGCCAATTAAAGAATATGGAGAAAAGTTTAAAGAGCATTGATATGAGAGAGATTGGGGTGACGAACTAAGTATGAAAATGAGGCCAGAAGAAATTACGGCTATCATCAAGCAACAGATTGAACGTTACCAAGTTGATGTTAATATAGATGACGTTGGCACGGTTATCGAAGTCGGCGACGGTATTGCTCGAGTTCACGGACTAGAGCATGCGATGGCGGGCGAATTGCTTGAGTTACCAAACAATGTATATGGAATGGTTCTAAACTTAGAGACAGATAGCGTGGGGGTTGTACTTCTTGGTGGGGAAAAAGATATCAAAGAAGGCGACCAAGTAAAACGTACCGGTAAAATCATGGAAGTGCCAGTTGGCGAAGAAAT
Organism: Succinispira mobilis DSM 6222; assembly: GCF_000384135.1. Lineage (NCBI taxonomy): Bacteria > Bacillati > Bacillota > Negativicutes > Acidaminococcales > Acidaminococcaceae > Succinispira > Succinispira mobilis. The sequence goes on along the minus strand of NZ_KB913028.1, from coordinate 131,241 downwards.
GGTTGGTCGGGTAGTTAATGCGCTAGGACAACCGATTGATGGTAAAGGTCCAATAAATACAAAACTTACTCGTAAAGTTGAATATCCAGCACCAGGGATTGCAGATCGTTTATCTGTAAATGTACCACTTCAAACAGGTATCAAAGCTATTGATGCAATGGTTCCTATTGGTCGTGGACAACGGGAACTTATTATCGGTGACCGTGGTACTGGGAAAACTGCCGTAGCGATTGACACAATTATCAACCAAAAAGGTTTGGGAGTTATTTGCGTATATGTTGCTATTGGTCAAAAAGCTTCTACTGTAGCACGGGTTGTGCGTACTTTAGAAGAGCATGGCGCAATGGAATATACCATTGTTGTAGTTGCTAGTGCTTCTGATAGTGCACCACTACAATACCTTGCTCCTTATGCAGGTGTAGCTATGGCTGAGCACTTTATGTATGAAGGCCGTGACGTACTTTGTGTATATGATGATTTAACAAAACATGCGGTAGCTTACCGTTCTATGAGTTTGTTGCTTCGTCGTCCACCAGGTCGAGAAGCTTATCCAGGGGATGTTTTCTATCTACATTCAAGATTGTTAGAGCGTGCAGCTCGAATCACTAAAGAGTGTGGTGGTGGTTCAATTACGGCATTGCCAATTATTGAAACTCTAGCTGGGGACGTTTCTGCTTATATTCCAACAAATGTAATTTCTATTACAGACGGACAAATTTTCCTTGAAAGTGAATTATTCTACTCAGGGATTCGTCCAGCGATCAACGTAGGTTTGTCAGTATCACGGGTTGGTGGTTCGGCGCAAGTAAAAGCAATGAAACAAGTTGCTGGTCCTTTGCGTTTGGATTTAGCACAATATCGTGAGCTTGCAGCTTTCGCACAATTTGGTTCTGATTTAGATAAAGCAACTAAAGCTCAATTAGACCGTGGTGCGCGTATGACTGAGATGTTAAAACAAGGTCAATATGTACCAATGTGTATTGAAGAGCAAGTAATGGCTTTATTTACAGCAGTTAATGGTTATTTAGATGATGTTGAAATTAAAGATATCACTAAATTTGAGCAAGATTTCTTGAAATTTATGAAAGTAAGTTATCCAGAAATTGGCAAAACCATTCGTGAGAAAAAAGCTATGGATAAAGATACAGAAGCAGCCCTTAAAAAAGCGATTAATGAATTCAAAGATATCTTTGGAAGCGATAAAAATGGCAATCACGGCGAAGTGAGGTGATGAGCCATGGCTAGTTCAAGAGAGATACGTCGTCGTATAAAAAGTGTAAAAAACATTCAACAAATTACTAAAGCCATGAAAATGGTTGCGGCGGCAAGATTAAGAAGAGCTCAAGAAAAAGCTAATGCTAGTAAACCTTATGCTACAAAAATAAAAGAAGTTTTATCTAATGTAGTTGCGAATACTAAAGATTTATCACATCCTTTATTGGAAGAGCGTGAAGTTAAAAAAATCGCGTATTTTATTGTTAGCGCGGATAAAGGTTTAGCAGGTTCCTATAACTCTAACTTAATTAAAGCGGCAGTACAACGTGTAGGTACTGCACCACAAGAAGATATCGCTATCGTTACGCTTGGGCGTAAAGCTTTTGATTATTTCCGTCGTCGTAATTATACAATTGATAATCAGTATACTGGTTTTTCGGAAAGACCGACATACCAACATGCGGTTACTATTGCTAACGAGATGACTCAAAAGTTTGTGAGTGGTGAGTATGACGAAATACATGTAATTTATACGAAGTTTTATTCGCCATTACACCATGAACCAACTTCAATTAAAGTATTGCCTGTAGAAACACCGAAAGCGGCAGTAATGCAAACTGCAGAAGATAATAGCGATATTCGCGAATATATCTTTGAACCATCTCCAGAAGTTGCCTTAGAAGCTTTAGTGCCAAGATATTTAGAAATAACTGTCTATGCAGCATTAATGCAATCAGCAGCAAGTGAGTTGGGCGCACGTATGGCCGCAATGGGTTCAGCGACAGACAATGCACGTGATTTAATTGCAAAACTTACTCTTAACTATAATAAACTTCGTCAAGCTGGTATTACTAGAGAAATCAGTGAAATTGTTGGCGGGGCGGAAGCTTTAAAATAACAAGGAGGGGAAAGAGTGAATACTGGTAAAATAGTACAAGTTATCGGTCCAGTTGTTGATATTGAATTTCCTCCGGAACAATTACCTGCGATATATAATGCGGTAAAAATAGAAGGACAAAATGGTGACATTAAAGTTAATGTAACTGCTGAAGTTATGCAACATATTGGTGACAATACAGTGCGTGCGGTAGCAATGTCTTCTACAGACGGATTAGTACGGGGGATGCAAGCGGTTGATTCTGGCTTGCCAATTCAAGTTCCGGTAGGTAAAGGCGTTTTAGGACGTATTTTTAACGTGTTAGGGGAAACTGTTGATAATGATGATACAAAGGTTGTAGCAGATGAGTATTGGCCAATACATCGTCCAGCACCTGCTTTTGATCAACAAGCAACTACCACACGTATTTTAGAAACTGGTATCAAAGTGGTAGATTTGATTGCACCTTATGCATTAGGGGGTAAAATCGGTCTATTTGGTGGTGCTGGTGTAGGTAAAACCGTTATTATCATGGAATTAATTAATAACATCGCAACTGCACATGGTGGTTTCTCTGTGTTTGCAGGTGTTGGTGAGCGTACTCGTGAAGGTAATGACTTGTGGTGCGAAATGAAGGAGTCTGGCGTTATCAGCAAAACAGCGCTTGTATACGGACAAATGAATGAGCCACCTGGTGCGAGAATGCGCGTAGGTTTAACTGGTTTGACTATGGCTGAATATTTCCGTGACCGTGAAGGCCAAGACGTATTGTTGTTTATCGACAACATTTTCCGTTTTATCCAAGCGGGTTCTGAAGTATCAGCATTACTTGGTCGTATGCCATCTGCCGTAGGTTACCAACCAACTTTGGGTACTGACGTAGGTGCTTTACAAGAACGGATCACTTCAACTAAAACTGGTTCTATTACTTCTGTACAAGCGGTATATGTACCAGCGGATGACTTGACTGACCCAGCTCCAGCTGCGACTTTTGCGCATTTGGATGCGACTACTGTATTATCTCGTCAAATCGCTGAGTTGGGTATTTATCCAGCGGTAGATCCACTAGATTCTACTAGCCGGATTATGGATCCACTAGTTATTGGGCAAGAACATTATGAAGTAGCGCGTGGCGTACAAAAAATACTTCAAAGATATAAAGAACTTCAAGATATAATTGCGATTTTAGGTATGGAAGAGTTATCAGAAGATGATAAATTGACTGTATCACGCGCAAGAAAAATCCAAAGATTCCTTAGTCAACCATTCTTTGTTGCAGAACAATTTACTGGTTTGTCAGGAAAATTTGTATCATTGAAAGAAACTATTCGTGGTTTCGCGGAAATTTTGAGTGGGAAACATGATGAATTACCAGAAGGTGCATTCTATATGGTTGGTACCATAGATGAAGCGGTGGAAAAGGCAAAGACCATGAAGGAGGGCTAGTAGATGAGTAAAAAGCTCCGTCTGGAAATTGTAACTCCTGATAGAATAGTGTATTCTGATGATATCAGCTCATTAGTAGTGCGTGCGGTTGATGGTGATATTGGTATTTTATACAATCATGCACCTTTAATTGCTACATTAAAAGAATGGCCGGCAAAATTAAATATGCTAGATGGTACTTCTCGCTTTATAAGTATTGCAGCTGGTTTTATTGAGGTAAAACATAATAAAATCACGATCCTTACTCCAGCGGCAGAGGTACCTGAAGAAATAGATTATGATCGGGCGATGGCGGCAAAAGAGCGGGCAGAAAAACGTTTGGCACAGAAAAAAGAAGTTGATGTGCAACGGGCAGAAGCTGCTTTACACCGTGCTTTGGCAAGGCTTAATACTATTAAATATAGTAGCGAAAAATAATTCTATAAACTATCTACAAGAGGTCGCCACAATAAGAAGTTATTGTGGCGACCTTTTTATCTGAAAAACCTAGGAGCAATACTCACAGTTGCGCCTAGGTTTTTTGGCTATTGTACATCGCGGCTAAAAATAAAAACTGTTTTTTCTAACAACATGAAAACATAGAGCGGGGTTTTAGCTCAAAGGTTGTGGTGTGCCTAATAAAGAATAAGCTTGGGGTAGATTATAAAGGTAAAAGTTCTTAAGCTAGTTTTAACTTTTGAAATAAGTAAGGGTATAGTAAGCAATTAGCGAAAGAATTGGAATTTTTAAGACTTAGAGAAATACGTCTAACAGTTTGCGGGGTTGTTACACTTATTGCACCAGATATTACAAAGTCATTTGGTAATATTGCGAGATAAAGCAGAAAACTAGATTTACACAAAGCAGTGCTTTTAGTATAATAGGAATACTAACCTTTACAGGAAAGGGGAAAAAATGGAAATTAGTTTGAAAGTTTGGCTCGCAATTAATTTAGTTGGGATAATAATTTACACTGCTTATGCTTTATTTCACAAACAGTATAAATATACAAAAACACTTTTGGGGCTCTGGTTAATATTGCTCTTGGCTAGTATTTTGGCGGCGGTTTTGCCGCGAAATAGTTTTTATGGGCCTGTAGTGAGTCGTTTAGGTAGTTCAGATAAAATTGTGGCTTTGACCTTTGATGATGGACCTTATCCGCCTTATACTGAACAGTTGTTGGCAGTATTAAATAAAGAACAAGTGCCAGCTACCTTTTTTATGGTCGGGAAAAACGCTTTGCAACATCCCAAATTAGTACAGCAAGTTCTGGCTGGGGGGCATGATCTGGGCGTCCACACCTATGACCATATAGATTTATTAAAACTAGATAGGCAGCAGGCTACTTATCAAGTACAACAGGGAAAAAAAGTTTTAGAGACTTTAGCAGGGCGTGAAGTTAAGCTAATTAGACCGCCGCATGGGTTTAAAGATCCCTTAGTTCTGTCAATTTTTGCAGCAAATAAGTTGCAAATTGTTAATTGGGATGTGGCTAGTAAGGACTGGTTAAATCCTGCGCCGGAGATAATTGCGGCACGGACTTTAAAGCAAGTGCAAAATGGTAGCATCATTTTATTGCATGATGGTGATAGTCCTTATAATAAATTACCACGCGCTAATACAATTTTAGCGGTACAAATAATTATTCGTGAGCTTAAGGCCCAGGGGTATAAATTTGTGTTAGTGAAAGACTATATATAAATGGTTAGGGAGATAAAGATGAAAGTAATTGTTGGTTTAGGAAATATCGGGAAAGAATATGAAAAAACGCGCCATAATATCGGCTTTATGGTGGTTGATGAGTTGGCAAAACGCTGGCAGGTAACCAGTTGGCAAAATAAATGGCAAGCCGAAATTGCCACCTGTTTTCTGCCGCAAAAAGTGTTGCTGGTAAAGCCAACTACCTATATGAATTTAAGTGGGAATGCGGTGCGAGAAATTGCGAAATTTTATAATATTAGCCCAAATGAGATTGCGGTAATTCAAGATGATTTAGATTTGCCTTGTGGAAAAATTCGGATTAGAAGTAAAGGTTCAGCGGGGGGGCATAATGGAATTCGCTCTTTGATTCAAAACTTAGGCAGTGAGGATTTTGCGCGCTTTCGGATTGGCATTGGCCATCCTGATAAAGATCGCAAAAAAGTAGTGAATTACGTATTAGAGCCTTTTAACAAAGAAGAACAACAATTAATTCAAACTGCAATTACAGTTACAGCGGAGGCGTTAGAGTTGTTTTTAAAAGAAGATATAGATCTAGTTATGAATAGATTTAATAAAAAATAGGAGGGGTAGCGATGCCAGTTATTTATCCGCAAATTAGAAACATTGATTTAAGTGAAGCACAACGCTATGCGGGTTTACAACAGGCTGCCGACTGGCAAAGTTCGTTGTGGACACAAGTTTGCCAAGAATTATTGATTTTGGCCAAACCGCAAGCAACTTATCAAATTTATGAATATTGCTCAACTAGTGGAATGATTATAGCTCCAAAGTGCTATCAGCCTAATAGTGCTGGGCTAAAGCGTCACCTGCAAGATGCCCAAAGTCTAGTGGTTTTAGCAGCTACTGTAGGTGGGAAAGTCGATGAATACATTGAAAGCCTATTTAAACAAGATAATTATGCAAGGGGCTTATGCGCCAATGCCGCGGCCACGGCTTTGATTGAGCAGGTTGCAGATTATGCGGGACGGTTGTTAGAAAAAACGGCTTACTTTAAGCAAGGGCGATATTTGGGCAAAAGATTTAGTCCAGGTTATGGTGATTGGCAACTGACTGCGCAACGAGACTTGGCACAACTAATTGATTTAAGTGAAATTGGCTTGAATTTAACCGAAAGTTGTTTTTTGCAACCGAAAAAAAGCATTACAGCGGTTATCCCGATTTTTACAGCTGGTAAAGCTAGTTTAGCGGGGTGTAAAACTTGCGTACAGCAAAATTGTGCCTATCGCAAACTTAGTTAGGCTGAATTTAAGAAAAAAATAGCGGATGAACAGACGCTAGGTTGGAGTTGCGTGCGCATAAGACAAATTATTATGCTGATACTTGGGCTAAGATATTTTTTCGAGGCTTGGTAGGTGCTAAAATGGACAGAAAATATGGCAGGACCAATAATCTGTGCAGATTTCTACTACGATATCCAGTACTATTTATAGGGACTTTGTTAGTAATATATTCAAGAATTAGGAAGATTTATAAGAAATTATTGAAAAAACTTAAGAAAAGTTAAAAGGAGTAAAAAATATGCAGTTAAAAATGTTTGATGGTGCGATGGGCACAATGTTACAACAGGCAGGTGTGGCCGACAAGCCTTGTCCAGAGTATGCGTGTATAACTAATCCAGAAGTGGTAGCTAGTATTCATCGAGCTTATATTGAAGCGGGTGCCGATATTATTGAAACGAATACTTTTGGGGCAAATCCACTTAAATTGCAAGAATATGGTTTAGAAGCACAGACGGAAGAAATTAACTTACAAGCGGTAAAAATAGCCAAAGCTGAAGCCGCTGGCAAAGCACAGGTTGCTGGCTCGATTGGTTCAGTAGGTCAGTTAATACATCCTTTAGGGGAAATAGATTTTGATGTAGTGGTCGAAGCTTATGCTCGCCAGATTAAGGCTTTAGCAGCAGCGGGTGTGGATTATATTTTATTAGAGACAATTATTGATATTCAAGAAATGCGGGCGGGCTTATTGGCCGCTAAAAGTGTTTGTGACTTACCGGTAATTTGTCAGATGACTTTTGAAGAAGATGGACGCACCGTAACTGGTACGGATATTGTGACTATGGCCAAAATTTTGGAGCCACTGGGCGCGAGTGTTTTAGGTGTGAATTGCTCTTTAGGGCCAGCCCAATTACTACCTTTAATTGAACAATTAGGTCAACATACTAGCTTGCCGATTAGTGTTCAAGCCAATGCGGGAATGCCCAAACTAGTTGAGGGCAAAACCGTATTTCCCCTAAGTCCAACAGAGATGGCGGCTTATGTAGAGCGCCTAGTGCAAGCCGGGGCTACTTATATTGGTGGTTGCTGTGGGACAACACCTGAGCATATTCGGCAAATGAAGTTAGCTTTGACAACTTGTACAGCGCCTACAAGAGAAATTAAATCTACGAGTATGTGTTTGGCTTCACGCAGTAAATTTGTTAATATTGGTCAGCAAGAATCAGTAGTGCTAATCGGCGAGCGGATTAATCCCACAGGGCGCAAATTAATGGCCGCGGAAATTAAGCAAGGCGATTTTAGTATGGTTAAGCGTGAAGCTTTAAATCAAGTAGCAGCAGGTGCAGGCGTGCTTGATGTAAATATGGGTGTGCCAGGGATTGATCAGAAACTGGTGATGCGTGAGGTCGTAACTCAATTAGCGATGTTGGTAGACGTGCCGCTGGCAATTGACAGTACCGATCCTGAAGTTATTGAAGCAGGGTTACGTTATTATCCAGGGCGGGCGTTGATAAATTCTGTAAGTGATAATGAGCAATTAAAAGGTAAAATTTTTGCTTTGGCTAAAAAATATGGGGCCGCGGTGATTTTATTGCCACTCACTGAAAATCAGCTGCCGCAGACAGCCGCAGAGCGTATAGAAATTATTGAGCGGTTAGTTCGAGAAGCTAAGCAAGCTGGTTTAACCGAGCGGGACTTAATGCTGGATGCTTTGGTGTTAACGGTAGCGACGGATGCCCAAGCTGCTCAAGCAGTACTAGAGACCTTGCAGTTATATAAGCAAAAGTTCGGCTATCCAACCACAATGGGTTTAAGCAATATTTCTTTTGGTTTGCCGAAACGCGAATGTTTAAATTTGGCATTTTATAATTTAGCGGTACTACAGGGGTTGACTTCACCGATCATTAATCCACTTTTACCGCAAATTACCGAGGCTACGGCAGCTTTGGCCGTACTGTTAGGCAAAGATCAGCAGGGGCTTGAGTATAGCCAAATGGTGGCTAATGCCCAAGAACAACCCGTAGTTAAAACCGAGGTAGTTACAGCTGAGAATATTTTACAAGTTTTAACGCAAGCAATTATGACGGGTGAAAAAGAGCGGGCGGTGCAGCTAACCAAGCAAGCAATTGAACAAGGGCAACCGCTGTTGAAAATAGCTAATGAAAGTTTAAGTTTGGGGATGCAACTAATCGGCGAGAAATTTTCTACGGGAAAAGCCTTTTTACCTCAGGTGCTATTGTCAGCAGAAAGCATGCGGGCCGCATTTAATGTGTTACAGGCTAATCTTAAACAAGAAGATTTACCTAGCCAAGGAACGGTACTACTGGCGACTGTTCAGGGCGATATTCATGATTTAGGCAAAAATATTGTGGCGGCGCTATTGAGTAATAATGGGTTTAAAGTGCTAGATTTAGGCAAAGATGTTTCTCCGGAGGAAGTTATTGCTTGCGTAGAACGAGAAAAGCCTGATATCGTCGGGTTATGTGCGTTGATGACCACAACTTTACCAGCCATGCAAGCTACAATCAAGGCATTGCGGCGCATTAGCTTTAGTGGTGCGGTAATGGTTGGCGGGGCCGTGGTTACTGAAGAATATGCAAACAGTATTGAAGCGCAAATGTATGCCGCTGATGCAATTAAGGCCGTGGAACTTGCCAAAGGTTATTGTGGTAGCAAAAAATAATTGCAAAATAAGACTTATTATCAACAAATATTTTATAGACAATTCTTATCTTGTTGCCTTATAATATATAGGTAATTGGTATTATTTTGTATTGTAAGTAAGGAGATAAACAAATGTCTTTGAAAAAACATATAATGATCGTGTTAATTGTGTTTTCTATTCTTCCCTTAGCCTGTTTAGCTATAATTTTTTCGCATATTTTCACGGATAGTCAAAATAAATTAATAAATGAATATATTGTTAATATGTCTACGCGCGAAGTTTCTAGTATCGGCGATTTTTTTGAAAAGCGACGAATAGACGCTTTAGCGATTGCTGCCAATGAAGAAGTCGAGGCTTATGTTCTTAATTTTAAAAATAAGCAGGTTGCTCCAGGGCAAGCTACAAGATTAAGCGAGAAGCTACGAGAGAAAAAATATTTAGGGACAATTAAAATTGTGGATTTAAATGGACAAATTATTCTCTCAGATAAGCTGGATTTGGTAGGCAAAAGGCTAGATGATTTTCAAGATTTGAAAAGCGATGTGCAGATCGGTGTTTTTGTAAGTGATGTAGCGCAAAGCCAAGCTGAGCTAAATTCTTTTACATATACTTATCCCGTTTATCAGGCGCGCCAATTAGCTTATTATATTGTGCAAGTTTTAGATACGGATATGTTAGAAGCTTATATTTCTAGGGGGAAGTTTTTTAATACCGGCCGAATTGATTTAATTGATTCTCAAGGCAGTGTGGTAGCTATGCGCAGTAACAGTCAAAATAACGTGCAAGAGGCTATGCACACCAATTCTTTTACCGATATTTGGAATGAAGTTGCGCTTAATGAAGAACAAAATGGCTTTATAAACTACAATATTGGTAAGATTGCGCACCTTGCTTATTACAAAAAAATTCCCCAGTCACGTTGGTTGGTATTGACATCGCTAGATAAGGCGGAAGTCAATGCCCCGATCAATAAAGTGCGGCAATTTTTATTTTGGTCAATTTTAATATTATTTGCGTTGATAACTGGGAGTTATTATTTTTATTGGCAACGCCTAAATATTATTCGCGATGATTTTTTAAAGGCCATTAATAAAGTGCAAGCCGGAGATTATTCAGCCCATATTGATTATCGGCGTTATAATGAGATTGGCTTGGTTGCACGGGCTTTTAATCGTTTGATTAAAGAAATAGCCAGTGTGACTATTCAAGCCCGTAAAAATGAAGCAAAATATCGCTTTGCTCTAGAGAGTGTAAATGGGCGGATTTTTGAAGCTGATGTTACCGCGGATTTGTTGATTTCTGGACATGAATATTGGCAACGCGAATCTGAGCTAATGATGGGCACTAAACATAGTGATAACATTAGAATTATAGCCGATAAATATGTGCATCCCGAAGATCGACAAGCTTATTTAGCAGTGATGTTGCCAGAGAATATTATTAAAGCTTATGCAGCTGGGAATACGGATATGTATGTGGAATATCGTTCGAAAATAAGAAAACCTGATTACGAATGGTTAGCTTGTAACCTTATCCCGGTATTAGATACTGCGACTAAGCATTTAATGATTATTGCTTGTATAAAAAATATTCATGATAAAAAAATGGAAGAGCTAGAAATTATTGATAAAGCTCAGAAAGACCAGTTAACAGGGTTATATAATAAAGTTGTTACGCGGTTATTAATTGAAGATTATTTAGATAATGATAAATTTTTACAAAATGGTGCGTTAGTCCTCTTGGATTTAGATAATTTTAAGCGCGTAAATGATTGTTTGGGTCATTTAGTCGGAGATAGATTATTAGTAGATATTTCTAGAGAATTACACGATCTTTTTGGTGAAAAGCATATTTTAGGTCGCTTTGGCGGCGATGAATTTCTAATATTTATTAAAGATTTTTCTGACCAGACACTATTGGTGGAAAATTTGCAGAGTATTTTACGGATTTGCCATAAGAAATTTAGTTATCAAAATGAAGTAATTGAAGTTTCGGGCAGTTTGGGAATTAGTTTATATCCCGAGCATGGACAAGATTATCTAAGCTTATATGAAAAAGCGGATCGGGCGATGTATAAAGCCAAATCTTTGGCGAAAAATCAATATGCAATTTATCAAGAACGTTTTTAGTCATTAGGAACAGTTAAGTTTAGCACAGAAAGTGAGGATTTTATGTATATAGGTGATTTTTTTAAAAAACGACAGCCAGTAGTATCTTTTGAGATTTTTCCCCCAAAACAAACCTCGAGTTTTGAGAGTATTGTTACTACTACAAAACAGCTAAGTTTGTTAAAGCCAGATTTTATTAGTATCACCTATGGTGCCGGAGGTTCTACTCAGCGGAACACTTTGGAGATAGCAGAGTATATTAAAAAAACATATGCAATTGAAACCCTAGCACATTTAACCTGCATTAGTAATACTACCCAAGAAATTGAAGCGATTTTAGATGATTTGCAAAGTCGAGGGGTGAAAAATATTTTGGCAATGCGGGGTGATCTGCCAGCGGAAGCGCCCCCTTTGACGACACCGGTATATGCTAAACAGCTTATTGCCCAAATTAAAAAGCGGCAACAATTTTTTATCGCGGCGGCGGCTTATCCTGAAGGGCATATTGAATGTAGTAGTCTAGAGCAAGATATACTATACTTAAAAGAAAAAGTAGCAGCGGGGGCAGAGTTGCTGATTAGTCAAATATTTTTTGAAAATCAGTTGTTGTATGCGTTCATGGATAAATTGCAACAAGCAAATATTAATGTAGCTTTAAGCGCTGGAATTATGCCGGTATTTTCTTTGCCGCAAATCCAAAGAATTACTAGTTTATGTGGGGCGACTATCCCTGCGAAATTACAAGTGCTTTTGGATAAATATGCTGATAAACCGCAAGATTTAGAACAGGCAGGCTTAGAATATGCTCAACAGCAAATTAGCGACTTGTGTGCTCAGAAAATACAAGGTATCCATATTTACACAATGAATAAACCGCATTTGGCAGAAGAAATTGTGAAAAACACTGGTTTGAGAAAATAGTTAGTGTAAAATAACTTGATTGATATTGCGAAATGTGTTACAATAACGCTTGTCTAGGTTAATTAAAGTTTGTTGATTTTGCAATTATGGTTTTATTTTTGGAGGAAACAAGGACACTCTAAGAGGCAACTAAGAGCATAATTAAACAAGCAATAACTAAGCCTGACTAAAAAACATTATTTGGGGGTTATTGTACATGAAAAAATCTTTAGTATTAGCAATGGCTTTATCTTTAGGGATTGCAGGCACAGCGTTTGCTGCTAATCCATTTTCTGATGTACCAGCTAACCACTGGGCCTATGCATCTGTAAGTAAACTTGCACAAGCAGGTATTGTAGATGGTTATGGTGACGATACTTTCCGTGGTGGTAAAAGTATTACTCGTTATGAAATGGCGCAAATGGTAGCGAAAGCAATGGCTAAAACTGATAAAGCTGATGCTAGCCAAAAAGCTATGATTGAAAAATTAGCAGCGGAATTTTCTGCTGAATTAGACAATCTAGGCGTACGCGTAACTAAATTAGAAAAAAATGCTGATAACGTAACTATCGGCGGTGAAATGCGTTTCCGTTATATGAACTACGAACATAAAACTGGCGCTAACAAAGAAAGAAGCCATAATGCAGAATTAAGAAGTCGTTTGTTTGTTAATGGCGAAATCAATGACAGCTTTACAGCGACAGCGATGTTAGAAAACACACAAAACCTAAAAACTAATGGTCGTGGTGGCGATGAAAGTAACACCGAATTTGCACGTGCTTATGTAACTGGCGATATTAATGGCGTAGAAGTTAAAGCAGGTCGTTTTGATTATTTACCAGTAAATGGTATTTTCTTCGATGATGATATGGATGGGGTAGCTGTTAGCTTTGGTAACAAACTAAAAACTACTTTAACCTATGGTCGGATGACTTCTGGTGAAGGTTATCAAAACATGGATGCTGCAGCAGTAAATACAGCTGGCGTAGAAATGGCTTATGATGTAACTGATAAATTAGGAGTTAAAGCGGCTTATTTTAGTATAGATGCTAAAAAGAATGAAGCGCTTGGTTATAATAATGGTTTAGCAATCAATGATAACAAAGTAGCGGAATTTTCAGCTAGCTATGCTTTCGACAAAAATGTAAGTATGTGGGCAGAGTATATTAATTCTAAAGAAGATTTTGCGAACACTGGTAAAGATGGCTGGGCAACTAGCTTAAGCTATAAAGGTGTAAATGCAGCGCAAAAAGGTAGCTGGGGCGCTTATGTAACTTACTATGATTTACCAGCAGGTACAATGCTAGCTACTACTTTTGATTATCCAAATGGTAATACAATGAGTGGTATTAAAGGCTTTGAAATCGGTACTGACTACGCGTTAGCAAAAAACATTACTATGCACTTAGCGTATGCTGATGGCAAAACTAACATAAAAGATGTTAATAATACTGATTCCAAAATGATTTACTCAAATGTACAATTCTTCTTCTAATTTGAATTGAAATTTATAAATACTGTATTTAGAAGTTTTCTAAATACAGTATTTTTTTATGCAAAACAGGAACAAATGTATTTTTGAAACGATTAATATTGCCTAACGCTTACAAATATGTTAAGATAACAACATCTTTTCTGTGGTGTCTGTAACTCTAGTGTTTGCGAATTTGACGAATATAAGGAAACGTGGAAACTTATAATTGTAAATAGCCCTGATTACAAGCTCGGGAAAAGATGAATAAGATATTTGTGGAGGTTATTTACATGAAAAAATCTTTAGTTTTGGCAATGGCTTTATCTTTAGGGATTGCAGGTACAGCGTTTGCTGCTAATCCATTTTCTGATGTACCAGCTAATCATTGGGCCTATGCATCTGTAAGCAAACTTGCTCAAGCAGGGGTAATTGATGGTTATGGTGATGATACTTTCCGGGGCGGTAAAAGTATTACCCGTTATGAAATGGCACAAATGGTAGCGAAGGCTATGGTGAAAGCTGATAAGGCTGATGCTGCTCAACAAGCAATGTTGGCAAAATTAGCCGCAGAATTTTCTGCAGAATTGAACAATTTAGGTGTGCGTGTGGCTAAATTAGAAAAAAATGCGGACAATGTAACGCTTAATGGTGATATGCGTCTTAGCTATAAAAATACTAAAACCAAAGTTAATGGTGTAACTACAAAAACTGACGCAACTCAAATGCGGAGTAGACTTTATTTTAACGGCCAAGTAAATGAAAATTTTAAAGCGGTAGCAATGTTGCAAAACACGCAAGATTTGACGACGAATGGTCGTGGAGGTACCGAAAGCAATACAACTGTAGAACGGGCCTATGTAGCTGGTAATATTGACGATGTGGCTGTTAATGTTGGTCGTTTCTGCTATACTCCAGTAAATGGTATTTTCTACGATGATGATATGGATGGTATTACTGCTAGCTTTGGCAATGTATTAAAAACAACACTAGTATATGGACGGATGAGCAGTGGTGAAGCTGGCTATACGGACTTTACAACTGGTCGTGATGTAACAACTATGGGTGTGGAATTTGGCTACCAAGCTACTGATAAATTAGCTTTAAAAGCTGCTTATTTTGATTTAGATTCTAAAAGTGCGACTTTGGGCGTAAATCAAGTAGGTGCTAATGTATATGATAACCAAGTATATGAGTTAGCTGCAAATTATACCTTTGATAAAAATGTAGGTATGTGGGCAGAATATTTGAAAACTGAAAAAGATTTGCAAAACACTGGTAAAACAGGTTGGATTGCTAATGTAGATTATAAAGGCATGGATTTAAGCAAAAAAGGTAGTTGGGGTGCTTATGCGCGCTACTATAGTTTACCAGCTGGAACAACATTATCTACTACTTTAGATTTACCAATGTATGATAATGTAGGCATTAAAGCATTTGAAATTGGTACTGATTATGCTGTGCAAAAAAATATTCAATTACATGTAGCTTACGCTGATGGTAAAGACAAACAAGCAGGTACAGATCAAGATGTAAAAATGGTTTACTCTTATCTAAGATTTTTCTTCTAAAATTGAACAATAAGTTAAGTGGCGCCGCCTAAAAAATTAGGGCGACGCCATTTTCGCTTTAAATTTCCTTATATCTAGCTTGAAAAATAGCAAAAAAGAAAGAGCAATTTTTATATCGCTAAGGAATAGCCCCTACTTGTTAGGCCAATACAACATTTAGCATAACAAGTAGGGGCTATTCCTTAGCGCAGAATTGCGCAAAAACTATAACTACAGCTGGCGAGTATTTCTTGTGTAGTCCGATGCTGAGCGGTGGAGCTAGTTTAAGATAAATTTGTAGTGGCGATTTAAAATATTACGTTGTTCGCGCCAATTTGGATAAAGTTGGCTTAAAAAATTATAAAAAGGTTGGCGATGATGAAAATGTTTTAAGTGCGCAAATTCGTGGCAAAGCACATAGCGGATACATTCACTGGGAGCATGAATTAAACTAGTATTGAGTGTTATCGTTTGGCTAAATAGATGACAAGAACCCCAACGAGCTCGCATTTTGCGAATTTTTAAATTAGGATAAGGAAGTTGATGCTCCCTAAGCAGTGGTTCAAATTCATCTAAAAGTTGTTGAAAGGTTTGATAGGCAAATTTGCGTAGTTCACGAGCTAAAAATTGCGGGTGAGTCGCAAGTTTATTTTCTGGTAATTTTAGCACAATATTATCTTCTTGAACTTGTAATTGGACTTTAGGAGCGGCTACTATTTGAAGGGATTTGGGAACTCCTAAAAGTAAAATGGTATTAGCGGAAATTTTGCTATGCTGGTTGGCTACTTGCTGATTAAGAGTAACTTTGTTGAGATTTTTAAATAACCAGTTTTCCTTGCTAATTAACCAAGATTTAATAAACTCTAAGCTGGTTTTGGCGGGCGCAGAAACTTGCACCAGGGCATCGGCAGTTATTTTGAGGTTTATGTTTTTTACTTTTTTTCTAGTCAAATAGAAAAAAAGGGAACGGTTCGAAGGGAAAGTTAATTGTATTTTTTGCATAATATCACCTAAACATAGTTTTTGTTTAATTATAAGCTATTTTGCTTCCAATAACAAACTGCTTGGATAAGCAAAGAATATTGTATCTTCGAGGCTAAATATAGCGAGGTTGGAGAGAAAGTGTTATAATGTTAGGCATAATTATTTTAGGAAACGGAGGTGTTCCTATGGACAAAAAATGGATAATTGTATTGGCTGCTGTGGGAATACATATTTGTATTGGCGCGGTGTATGCGTGGTCGGTATTTACGCGACCCATTATGCAGTACATGGGTGTAAGCTTAAAAGACGTGCAGTTCGCATTTAGTATTGCCATTTTGTTTTTGGGTTTTTCGGCATCTTTTTTAGGTAAATATGTGGAAAAACATGGTTCGAAAAAAGCTGGTTTAGCGGCTACCTTTTTTTATGTAACGGGGATGTTTGGCACGGGCTTAGCTATTTATCTAAAAAGTTTACCACTTTTATATTTGTTTTATGGTGCGATTGGTGGTATTGGCCTGGGGA
Source organism: Succinispira mobilis DSM 6222 (assembly GCF_000384135.1). Taxonomy (NCBI): domain Bacteria; kingdom Bacillati; phylum Bacillota; class Negativicutes; order Acidaminococcales; family Acidaminococcaceae; genus Succinispira; species Succinispira mobilis. The sequence goes on along the minus strand of NZ_KB913028.1, from coordinate 114,585 downwards.
TTGGTTATATTACGCCGGTTAGTACTTTAGTTAAATGGTTTCCTAAAAATCGAGGCTTTGCGACTGGCTGTGCAATTATGGGTTTTGGCTTTGCGGCGATGATTGCTGGTCCATTAATTCAAACTTTAATGGGCTATTTACCTTTATATTATGTACCAGTAGTTATGGGTGCAATTTATCTGGTGGTTATGACCATTTCAGCTTTACAGTTCAAACTGCCCCAATTTGTAGAACATCATGCGGCAAGCAGAATTCTCTCTAAAGGTTATACCGCGAAACGCGCTTTACGCCGTTGGCAATTTTATGCTTTGTGGTTAATGTTATTTATTAATATTTTTTGTGGGATTGCAATTATTTCTATTGCTTCACCTATGGCGCAAGAAATGATTGGGATGAATAGTTCTACTGCGGCTACGATGGTGGGTTTTATTGGCTTGTTTAATGGCTTAGGCAGAATTCTTTGGTCTTCTTTTTCGGACTATGTAGGTCGTCCTAATACCTATATAATATTTTTCTTGTTGCAAATTTTGGGCTTTTATTTAATGAGTGATTTCGATGTGCATTTGTTTACATCAATTTTATATCTTGTAATGACTTGTTATGGAGGCGGATTTGCAGCTATTCCTGCCTATATTAGTGACGTTTTTGGGATGCGGGAACTTAGTGTTATTCATGGGCATATTTTAACGGCTTGGGCGTTGGCAGGATTGTTTGCTCCGCTGTTTATTGCTTGGTTGCGGGAAGTAACTCACAGTTACACACAAGTTTTATATGTCTTTGTGATTTTATACTTAATTGCTCTAGCCGTTGCCGTGTATATGCGTTATAATTATAAATTGAAGTTGGATAATAGCAATGTCAAAGGGTGATAGCGATCAAAAATATATGCAACAGGCAATACAATTGGCATTGCAGGCACAAGCCCAAGGGGAAGTGCCAATCGGAGCGTTGTTGGTAAAAGACGATAAGATAGTGGCGCAGGCGTACAATTTACGAGAAAATAATCAAGATGCTACGGCGCATGCAGAATTAATGGTTATTCAGGCGGCTTGCAAGCAACTTAATAGTTGGCGGCTTACGGGCTGTACTTTATATGTGACTTTAGAACCATGCGTTATGTGTGCGGGAGCTTTAGTCTTAAGTCGGGTAGAACGCGTAGTTTATGGAGCTTTAGATCCTAAGGCAGGAGCAGTACATTCGTTGTTTAATATTTTAACGCACCCACTTTTAAATCACCAAATTGAAGTGCAAGGTGGGGTGTGTGAAGCAGAATGTCGCCAACTCTTGAAAAATTTTTTCCAACAACGTCGTCAAGAAAATAAATTAAAGAAGCAGATGCGACAAAATGTGTCGCTGGAAAGGGAGGTTGAGTAATGTTTAGAGTAGGCCTTTTAATTTGTTGCCTAATATTTCTGCCAGTTTCGGCCCAAGCTGCAAGCAAACATTTTTTAGCAGCGAATACTTTTAGTGTAGCTGGTGTTTTGAAAAATGATTTACAAGTAGAGTTTAGTCCAGGTTATACACCGGAAATAGTTCTAAAAAAATTAAAAACTCCGAAAGCGGAAACTTTTTTAGCAGTAGGAGTTTGGCAACAAAACAATAGTTTGTTTTTACAGCATATTTTTGGCAGTGAAAACTATCTAGTTTATAATTTAAAGTTGCGTGACGCAGAACATGAGGATTTAGTAATTATTGGTTATGAAGAAAAGGGTAATAGCAAGCAACTTTTGAAAACTATAAGTATTATTGGCGAAAATCAAGCGGGAAATTTAGCGGTTTTGAAATTGGTTAATTTTGCAGAAACAGAAGTTATGAAAATGCCGTTGCAACTCAATGAAAAAAGCGAAATTATTATGAATTTAGCCAGTAATGCTGCTGAAATAAAAATATTCTGGGATAGCGCAAAACAAAACTTTGTTTTTGCTAAGTAATAGAAGATAGTTATAGGAGAAAAGTAAAAATGCTAACTGATGTACAAGAACAAGAATTTAAAGATTTATTAAAAAAATTTAGTGAAGATGAAAATTTAGCCAAATTATTGGCCGCAGTGCAATATCGTGATTTATTTACCGATGAGTTCATGCAAAAAAACAGCAAACTACAATCCTTAGATGAGCTTATTTTTACAGGCGGTTTTGGGATTATGAGTCTTTCCGAGGTGGAAAAAATTCCTAAGGAAAATTGGAATGCCTATATTGCCAAATATACCGTTTGTCAAGAGTGGTATGATTTTGGGAAAATGGCAATGACAGAATGGATGAAAGCAAAACTTGCTGAGCAAGAATAACAATGAAAGAGGCGTGAAATGCAGGTCTTTTTTGGAGCTTTAAATAATATTTTGAGCATTGTGCTTCTAATCAGTACGGGCTGGGGTTTAGCTAGATTGAAGTGGTTTAGCGATGAAGGCAGCCAGCTAATTGCCAAGCTAGTTACCGGGGTGGCTTTGCCTTGTCTAATGATTTATAACATTTCTCATACTTTTACCAAAGAACAATTGATTGAGTTGAGTGCGGGGATGTTCTTGCCGATTGTGGCCGCGGCAATTTGTATTATTGTGGGCGCGATAGTTGTGAAAATTGCAAAGGTGCGCGCTGGCAGGCGTGGCTTGTTACATTCCACTTTCTATGTTTCCAATACAATTTTTATTGGTTTGCCAATAAACTTGGCTTTATTTGGGGAAAGCAGTGTACCTTATGTCTTGATTTATTATATTGTCAATACTGTGGCTTTTTGGGTGATTGCCGTAAATATTATTGCTACGGAGAAGGAGCCGCACAAAAACTGGCGCGAATTTTTGTCTGTAGCCACAGTGCAAAAAATTTTTTCACCGCCACTATTAGGTTTTATAATTGCGGTGATAATTGTGTTGTTTAAAATTCCTTTACCTGAGGCAGTACTACAAACTTGCAAGCATTTGGGGAGTATGACGACACCGTTATCAATGTTATTTATTGGGATTGCGATTAGTCGGATTAAATTGACTTGGTCTTATTTTGATAAGGACATTTTTTTAGCTTTAGGGGCGAGATTTTTACTTGCACCAATTTTAGTTATTGGCTTGCATCAACTGTGGCCAGTACCGAATACTTTAATGTTTAAGGTGTTTGTTATTCAAGCGGCGATGCCGGTAATGACGCAAAGTGCAATTATTGCTAAATATTATAATGTTGATGCTGAATATGCGGCGATGCTAACTACAGTTTCAACGTTATTAGCAATGCTCGTTATCCCTTTTTATATGTGGTTATTTGCCACGGTTATACATATTTAAAAAGTTGCAATTTTACATTGCAACTTTTTTGTATTTTAGCAAATTAAAAAATATTAAAATAAGCTTAAATTTCTTGACAAAAATTAATTGTTGCGTAGAAAAATTTTTTTTATTATGTTATAATTCCTAGATGAACTGTTCTTTTCTTAAATTTCTCTAGTTTGTAGGATTGTTAGAGTATTAAGAAAAGGTTGCTATTAAAATTTGGGAGGATTTATTGGTGGAAAAGCTGATAGTTAAGGGTGGAAATAGATTGGTTGGCACTGTTAAGGCGAGTGGCGCTAAGAATGCAGTATTGCCAATTATCGCGGCTTCAATTTTAGGAAAAACACCGAGCTTGCTGTGTGAAATTCCAGATCTAGATGATGTACATACAATTTGTCAAGTTCTAGAGTGCTTGGGAATTAAGGTAGAAAAAAGAGACAATTCCTCGTTATATATAGATAGTAGTGAAATAACTAGTTGTGAAGCTCCTTATGATTTAGTACGCAAAATGCGCGCTTCCTTTTTAGTGATGGGGCCGTTATTAGCACGTTGTGGTCGGGCTAAAATTTCTCAACCTGGCGGTTGTGCAATTGGAATGCGGCCAATCGACATCCATTTAAAAGGATTTGAAGCTTTAGGGGTAAAAATAGAAATTGGGCATGGGTACATCGAAGCCTTAGCACCGAACGGTTTAGTTGGCACTAATATTTATTTGGATTTTCCTAGTGTAGGTGCTACGGAAAATATCATGATGGCGGCGGCGATGGCTCAAGGGCAAACTATTTTAGAAAATCCAGCTAAAGAACCAGAGATTGTAGATTTAGCCAACTATCTAAATGTAATGGGTGCTAGAGTTAGGGGCGCAGGTACAAATGTGATTCGCATTGATGGCGTGGCCGGACTAAAAGGTTCGGAACATACCGTTATTCCTGATAGAATTGAAGCTGGAACCTATATGGTTGCGGCAGCGATGACGGGTGGTGACGTGCGCGTAGATAACGTGTATTGTGAGCATTTAAAACCACTAATTGCTAAGTTGCGTGAAGCTGGTGCAGTTGTTGAAGAAGATGTTAATGGGGTTCGGGTAAGTGCAGACAAACCTTTGCAGGCAATTGACATTAAAACCTTGCCTTATCCAGGCTTCCCTACAGATATGCAAGCCCAGGTGATGGCCTTGACGACCATTGCGCAAGGAACTAGCTTGGTTACGGAAACAGTGTTTGAAAATCGGTTCATGCACGTAGATGAATTAAGACGAATGGGGGCGAGCATCAAAATAGATGGTCGCAGTGCTGTTATTGAAGGCACGAAGCGCTTAACAGGCTGTCAGGTAAAAGCTACAGATTTGCGAGCTGGGGCAGCTTTAGTTATTGCGGGCTTGGTAGCTGAAGGGGAAACCGAAATTAGTTGCATTCATCATATTGATCGTGGTTATGAAAAAATAGTAGATAAATTTTGTACATTAGGAGCGGACATTAGAAGAGTTAAAGCTTAATCATAATAAAAAAGTTATGGCATACAAACATGCTCATAACTTTTTTATATTTTTTTCAGAAAAGTGTACTTTGGTGCTATAGAAAAAATGCTTTATTTACGATAAAATGTATGATAGATATGTTATAATTAGTTAACTTATGTAATGAAAGTGGGGAAAAACAAAGATGTTTAAATCTTTAGATATAGGGATCGATTTGGGAACAGCGAATGTATTAGTGTTTATTAAAGGTAAAGGTGTGGTTTTAAATGAACCATCGGTAGTAGCTTTAGACCGCGATACCAATAAAGTTGTGGCAATAGGTGAAGAGGCTAGAAGAATGTTAGGTAGAACTCCTGGGAATATTGTAGCGATTCGGCCGTTACGGGAAGGGGTTATTGCTGATTATGATACCACAGAAAGCATGTTAAGACATTTTATTCAAAAAGTTGCTGGCAAGAGCTTGTTTTTCAAGCCGCGGATTATGGTTTGTATTCCTTCAGGAGTTACAACTGTAGAACAGCGGGCAGTTTTAGAAGCAACGATTCAAGCGGGGGCATCGAAAACCTATCTGATTGAAGAACCATTAGCGGCAGCTTTGGGTGCTGGTTTAAATATTGCGGAACCATATGGTTCGATGGTGGTTGATATTGGTGGTGGGACAACCGATGTAGCCGTATTGAGTTTGGGTGGGATTGTAGTAAGTGATTCTTTGCGTATTGGTGGCGATAAGTTTGACGATTCCTTAATCCGCTACGTGAAAAAAGAATATAATGTTTTGATTGGCGAAAGAACTGCAGAGGAAATAAAAATTAGTGTGGCCACGGTATCTAAAACAGGGAGAAACGAAGCTATTGAAATTAGAGGCCGTGATTTAGTATCAGGGTTGCCTAAAACGCTAAGAATAACTTCGGCAGAAACACGCGAAGCTTTGGCAGAGGTTACGCAAGCAATTGTAGAACGCGTAAAGTATGTGTTGGAGCATACTCCGCCAGAATTAGCTGCGGATATTATTGATCGTGGCATTGTAATGACTGGTGGTGGAGCGATGGTAAATGGCTTAGATAAGGTTATTCAAGAAGCAACAGGTATTACTACCTATTTGGCGGAAAACCCTTTAGAATGTGTTGCTTTAGGGACGGGCAAAGCGTTAGAAGATATTGAAAAATTACAAGATAGTTTAACTAGTTTACAAAAGGCAAGTGCTGCAAAATAAGGGGTGACTTATGTTAAGAGGAATCTATACTGCGGGCTCAGGGATGATTGCGGAAGGTTATCGTACCGATACAATTGCTAATAATTTGGCTAATGCTGATACTGCGGGTTATAAAAAGGACATAAACATTACCAAAGAATTTAATAATGAACTTATCAAGCGAATTAACGATCAGGCTGATAAAGGGGAAAAACCACCAATTGGACGCATGGGTTTTGGCGTTATAAATGATGAGAATTTTGTCAGCCATGCGGCTGGAGCTATGAAGATTACTGATAATACCTTAGATATCGCGATAGAAGGACCTGGGTATTTTACAATCGAAACTCCCCAGGGGTTAAGATATACGCGAGCGGGTAATTTTACTTTAAATAGTAATCAAGAAATTGTTAATGCCGAAGGCTATCGTGTTCTAGGTGCGGGCAACGTACCTTTAGTAAAAATTGATGATGAGTTACCACTTACCATATCTACTGATGGCACTGTATATAACGGCGATCAAGAAATTGGGTTATTGGCAATTGTGGATTTTGATAATAAAAATTTACTGCGCAAGCAAGCTGGTACCTTATTTGTTGCTCCAGAAAATGCTAATCAAGTACCGTTTACCGGTAGAATTCATCAAGGGTCTCTAGAAACGTCTAATATTAATATTGTCCAAGAAATGGTTAACCTTATTAGTAGTTATCGGGCTTACGAAATCAACTCTAAAGCAGTACAAAGCCAAGATCAAATAACCGATCGGGCGATTAATGAAGTAGCTAAAGGCTAAAGGAGTGACAAAAAACTATGATGCGATCACTATGGACTGCAGGCACTGGCATGCGGGCACAACAATCTAATATTGATGTAATTTCTAATAACTTGGCGAATGTTAACACTACAGGTTTTAAAAAATATCGCCCAGAATTTCAAGATTTAATGTATCAAAACTTACGACCAGCTGGGACAACTACGGGTGGGGATAATAACCAAGTACCTACTGGCTTAGAAATGGGACATGGGGTAAAGCATGTTGCCAATACCAGACTGTATACGCAAGGCAATTTTCAAGAAACTGGGAATGCTACAGATATGGCGATTCAAGGCGATGGTTTTTTTCAAATTACGATGCCGGATGGAGAAATCGCTTATACGCGGGATGGTTCCTTTAAAATTGATGCAGATGGACGTTTAACGACTGCCGATGGTTATCCTTTAGAGCCAGCGGTAGTAATTCCAGAAAACGCAACTAGTGTTACAATTTCCGCTGATGGGCGTGTTTCGGTAAAAATCCCTGGGCAAACGACTAGTGAAGAAATTGCTCAATTGGAAATTGCACGTTTTATTAATCCAGCTGGGTTAGATGCTATTGGACAAAATTTATTTAAAGAAACACCAGCCTCGGGCGTACCGACCGTAAGCAATCCCACAGTGGATGGTGCGGGTAGTGTTTTACAACGCTATCTAGAAATGTCTAATGTACAAGTAGTAGAAGAAATGGTAAATATGATTGTGGCGCAAAGGGCTTATGAAATAAACTCTAAAGCAATTACTACTTCCGACGATATGCTGGGCATTGCTGCGGGCTTAAAACGATAGCCGATGCGGAAGATAATTTTACTTATTTGTTTGTGTTGTTTATCTCTAACTGGTTTAAGACCAGTGCAAGCGGCAACACAACAAGTTCCAGTAGAAATGTTATATGCCTTTGCCGAAAATCATCTGCATAATAAATTACAGCAGGATCCCTTGTTAGATTATCAGTTGGAATTATTGACTCGTTTAACGGTAGATTTTACTTTGCCCGCCGGGGAGGTAAAATTACAAGTAGGCAGTGAACCGATAATTCGTTATGATATGCCGACACAGGTTCCAGTATCAGTATATGTTAATGGACAAAGATTTTTAAATATTTCCTTAGCGTATAAAATAAAAAAATATGATTTATTATTAGTAGCTAATAAAAATTTGTCTAATGGCGAAACAATTGATTTTACCAATGTCCGACTAGAAAAACGCGAAAGCACGCGCGATGCGGAATATGTTAAGTCGATAGAAGAAGTAGTTGGTCTAAAATTAAAGCGTTCTGTGAGTGTGGATACTGTCCTGTTGAAAAATTATCTTGATAAACCACAATTAATTAGACGCGGCTTACCCGTGATGATTATCTCGCGTCAAGGTAATATTGAAGTTAATGCGCCAGGAATTGCGCTGCAAAATGGAGTTTTGGGCGATAAGATTAGAGTGCGCAATAGTTCTTCGGGCAAAATTGTAGTGGGTGAAGTAATGGACGCCAATAATGTAAGAATTTAAGAGGGAGGTGTTACTTGTGCTTAAAAAACTAATATGTTTGTTGATAGTTTTGTCAATGAATTTGTCATTGGTAGCAGCGGAATCTTTATGGCAAGATAGTAGTCTGTATGCTGATAACAAAGCTAGACATAAAGGTGATATTTTTACGATTGTGGTAAATGAGCAAACTTCGGCTACACGTTCGGGAGCGGCTTCGAACTCGAAAACAGCTTCATTAGGTGTGGATGCCGGTAAAGGCTCTTTGCTAGATTGGTTAACCCAACACTCTTTAGGGGCGAACGATAGTTTTAAATCTCAAGGCACCGCAACAAACTCTAATAATTTGCAAGCGAGCATTACCGCACAAGTTATGGATGTATTGCCGAATGGGAACTTAGCTATTCAGGGTGTGCAAGAAATAAAACAAAATAAAGATGTCCAAAAAATAATTATTACTGGAGAAATAAGGCCTCTTGATATAACTGCGGCAAATACGATATCTTCGAAAAAAATAGCGAATGCCAAAATAGCTATTGAAGGTAAAGGCCCAATTGCAGATAAACAAAAACAAGGAATTCTTACACAGTTAGTGAACTTTTTGTTCTAAATGGGAGGGAATAGATTGTATAAGCGTATAGGGTTGTGGCTTTTACTGGGAGTATTATTTTTCGGTAGTACGGTTCACGCCGCTAGAATAAAAGATATCGCTAAAGTTCAAGGAGTTCGTAATAATCAATTGATTGGTTACGGAATCATTGTGGGCTTAAACGGTACGGGAGATTCAACAAAAAGTGATTTTACAATTAAATCAGTAATTAATATGATGCAAAAATTTGGTTTAGAAGTAGATTCTAAACAAATTAAACCTAAAAATGTCGCTGCAGTTATGGTAACGGCAAAATTACCAGCCTTTGCTAAAGAAGGTGATGGCTTAGACATTAATGTGGCTTCTGTAGGCGACGCTAAAAGTTTAGAGGGGGGCGTGTTATTGCAAACTCCTTTGCGTGCTGCTAATGGCCAAGTTTATGCTGTAGGTCAAGGTCCGCTGTCAATTGGAGGCTATCTAGCGAGTGCGGGGGGCAATAGTCAGCAGAAAAATTTTCCAACTACGGGAATAATTTCTAATGGGGCGATTGTTGAACAAGGCGTGCAAACTAGCTTAGTGAGAGATGGTAGTATTAAGCTGAGCTTATTAAACCCTGATTTTACTACCGCAAACCGGGTTGCGCGAGCTATTAATGGCGAATGGGGAAATATAGCCATTGCGCGTGATGCTAGTACGGTGGAAGTAGATGTACCAGGAAGTAGAGCGGATAATTTGGTATCTTTTATTGCTTCGATTGAAGATATTTCAATTAGTCCTGATCAAGCTGCGAAAATTGTATTAAATGAGCGGACGGGGACAATTGTTATGGGTGCTAATGTTTCGATTAGTGAGGTTGCGGTTTCACAAGGCGGACTTACAGTTACGGTAAATAAGGATACTAAAGTCTATATGCCGCCTTCTTTTAGTAATGCAGATCCGGTAGAAAGTGATAATACCACTATGGATGTGCAAGAGAAGAAAGCTAACTTAGTGGCTTTGCCAGCGACAGCTAAGGTGGGCGATGTAGTTGCCGCGTTAAACACCATTGGCGCAACACCGCGTGATATTATGGCGATTTTAGAAGCAATGCGAGCCGCAGGAGCTTTGCATGCGGAAATTGAGCTAATATAAAAGGTTGTGACGGTATGAAAATCGATAATTTAGGCACAGTTAACCGTGCCACTAATTTTGAACAAGCTGATGTTGCCAATAAATTGGCACAAACAGAAGCTTTTGCCGAAAAATTACAGAAAGAATACAACAAGGTTGACGCGCAAACTTTGCCAGCTGATGATAAAGAACAACAAAAATTACGTAAAACTTGTCAAGATATGGAAAGTGTATTTATTAATTTAATGTTTACGAATATGCGCAATACCGTACAGCGGAGCGAGCTTTTACCCGAAAGTATGGGTGAAAAAATTATGCGTTCGATGTTAGACCAAGAAATGGCGACAAAGATGTCGCGCGCTGGGGGAATTGGTTTAGCAGATTTGCTTTATCAGCAACTTAGCACGGATAATAAAAAAGTAATAAAGGCAGAAAAATAAACTTAGGGGGCTATCTTTGCTAAATGATGAGAAATTTATTTAGTAAAGATGGCTCTGTCTTTATCTGTAAGTTAGGAAAAAGGTGATTTTGTGAAGAGAAAGTTTAGGGTTTTCAGTATATTATTTTTGTGGGCTATTGTATTTATCTTGCCCCAAAATTTTGCAAGTGCAGCGGAATTGCGTTTTAGCACCGCTGCTGATAAATTTAGACTGGTTTTGGAATTGCCCGCTGATGCTAGTTATGTAGAGTTGCCTGCTCAGGCGCAAAAAATACAGTATAAAATTAGTACTAAGCAAAAATTAAGCGATGTAAATACGCTTGTGCAGGATGAATTAGTGTCTAGCTTAGTTTTAGATGCTCAAAGGAAGCTACTTACGATTAATTTGAAAAAAAATAGTCCGTATAAAACTCTGAATTTGATTAACCCTAAAAGGTTAGTTGTTGACATTTATAAACAATTAGAAAAAAAAGAACAGATAAAATTTTTAAATGGGTTGGAATATACGTCTTGGCGGAATATTGTAGGCGGCCGCCAAATTTGGCTCCACATTTTAAGGGTGGATAGTAGCCAATATCAAGCCCGCCCTTTTTTGGCTAAAAAACAAATTTTAGGGCGCGAGACAGTTAGTAAAATAGTAGCGGGAGAACATTTACTAGCGGGTATTAATGCGGCCTATTTTGATACTGATGGCACAATTATTGGCAATACTAAGTTGCAAGGACAAATTGTTTCTACGGAAGACATGCCCCGAGCTAGTTTAGCTATTAGTGATAAATGGGGTTATAAAATTTTGGAAACTGCTTATCAAGGCGAAGTGATTTTACCTAGTGGCAAACGCTTGGATATTAGCGCTGTTAATCGGGAACGCCTGGACAATGATTTGATTTTATATAATTCCTGGTATGGTAGTAGTACCAAAACAAATCCCTATGGCTTGGAAGTACTTGTGTGTAACGGGGTGGTGCAAAGCATTAATCCCCAAGGCAATACTAGCTTGCAAGCCGGCCAAGAAATTTTATCGGCGCATGGCACGATGCAGACAGAATTAAGTAAATTGAAAATTGGCGATAAGGTAATAATTCGACAAACCTTAGGTGAAAAAGCGGATGCCTATGACAATATTTTGGGGGCGGGTCCGCTCTTAGTAAAAGCTGGAAAAATATTAGTAACTGCGGAAAAAGAAAGTTTTCCGGCGGATATTGCGGTAGGCAAAGCACCGCGTAGTGCTGTGGGGATTACCGCCGATCAACAATTGCTGTTAGTTACTGTTGATGGACGGAGTGATTATAGTGGTGGTGTTACCTTGGAAGAGTTGGCACAATATCTCTTGGATTTAGGTGCGGTAGAGGCTATGAATTTCGATGGCGGTGGTTCGAGCACCTTGGTTGTTTTGAATAAATTGCTGAATAACCCTTCAGATGGTAATCGACAGGAACGGGCCATCGGTAATATTCTAGGAATTACTCGCCGAAAACTTGATAAATAAAGCTTCACAAGCTATAATCTAGGTAAAGAGGGGGGATATTTATGTGGCAAAGAATTTGTAAAAATAAATTTTTACTAGGAATAGCCTTCGTTCTATTATTTTCTGTAATTGGCGTAGCTAAAGCGAATGGAGCGTTAGTTGTTCAAAAAAGCATTTTGCAAGGCGAGGTTGTGGCAACGCAATTGGTAGCAGTGGGACAACAGGTAAAAGAAGGCGAAGTATTAGTGTGTGTAAAAACAGCCTTAGGAATTGCTGTAGCTAGTAGAGCGACTGTAAATGGTACGGTTGTGGAAGTATTGGTTAAACCAGGGGAAATAGTAAAAGTGCAACAAGCAGTTGCCGTGATAAAAAATTAAGCAATGAAAGTTGAGAGAAAAATAAACGATGCAAATTAAAAAAATAATAACGGGAATGTTAGTAGCGGTATTAGTACTGTTAGTAGTTCCCCAGGTTAAAGCTCAAGAGTTTATGTCGGTGGCAGAATTGCGCCCAGGCATGCAAGGGGTAGCGCGTACAGTTATTACTGGCGATACAATCGAAGAGTTTGATGTGGAAATTTTAGGGATTATGCCACAACAAGGACCAACAGGAGGCAGTTTAATTTTAATAAAAACTTCGGGACCGCTAATTGAACGGACCGGTGGTATTGCCCAAGGTATGAGTGGGAGCCCTGTATATATTGATGGTAAGCTAGTAGGTGCTATTGCCTATGGTTGGGGGATGACAGACTCAACAGTAGGCATGTTGACGCCTATTGGGGAGATGTTAAAGCTATTTGATACCATGGCCCAGGCTGATGCTAAGGCTTTAGAGTTGGAAAAAATTAAATTACAAGAAAAAAAGACGGAGCAAAATAAGGAAGAGCAAACTTCTAGTGTTGCTCAAGGGGAAGAAAAATCAATTACCAAAGAATTAGCGGCGGCAGTTCAAGACTTTTTTCCGGAGACAACTGAAAAGGCAGCGCTGATAAATAAAATGCAACCGAAGAGTACTGCGCTAATGGCTAGTGGTTTTACCCAACGTGGTTTGTCTTTTCTGCAAGAACGCCTCAAAGTCTATAATTTAACGGCGCAAGAGGTAGGTAATGTTGCTGGTAGTGTTAGTGACAAGCCCTTGGAACCTGGAAGTGCTGTAAGTGCTGATTTGGTAAAAGGGGATTTGAATTTAGGTGCTTTAGGTACAGTAACTTATGTAGATCAGGGACGGGTGTTAGCCTTTGGTCATCCTTTTTTAAAATTAGGTGATGTAGATTATTTTATGTCGCGTGCTTGGATGTTAACTTCTGTTAAGTCGATAGCCTCGCCTTTTAAATTAGGCGTAGTAGGTGAACCAATTGGCAGAATTAAACAAGATCGAGGCGCAGGTATTGCAGGAGTATTGGGGAGAAGTCCTAAGATTATTCCGGTGTTAGTGAAAGTTCACGATCGTGATAAAGGTACGGAGCGTGAATTTGCGTTACAAATTTTGTCGAGTGAATTATTGAGCAAAGTTCTAATTGAAAGTAGCGTTTATAATTTAGTGGATCGAGTTTTAGACCGCAATGGTGAAGGCAGTGCCTTGGTAAGTTTTAATATTGTGGCGGATAATTTACCGGCTGAAAGAAAAATTAGCCGAAAAAACATGTTTTATAGTCAAAATAATATTACTGGGGCGACAACAGGTGAACTATATGCGGGAATGAATTTATTAGCAGATAATCGTTTTGAAAAAATTAATATTGTGCATGTAGATGTAGATGTAGATGTTACCAGTGAATGTAAATTGGCGAAAATTATTTCCGCTAAACCTGGACAAGAAAAAGTAAAAGCGGGCGAAAAATTTGAAATTGCTGTTAAAATCCAACCTTATCGCGGTAAAGCTCAAACTAAAATTATTGAATACACTATTCCAGAAAAATTCCCTAAAGGAAAAGCTTCTTTAATGGTACGGGGCGGTGCTTCGATTGCTTGGATTCAAGCGATGATTAAACAGCAACAACGCGATAGTAGTTTCTTGCAAGAAGAGATGACCAGAAATAAAAGTTTGGTTCAAATCGTGGATGAATTTAATAACCAAGATAATAACCAAGATATTGTAGTGGATATTTTACCGAATTTCCCTAAGGAAAAAAATAATGGTAAACAAATTAAAAAAGCTTTAAGTAATACTCAAAATGAGAATAATCCTTTAGAAATGTTAAACCCTTTAGCGGGCGTTAATAATAACAAAACTTTCAGCTCGATTTTGTTTGGCAGTCCCTTTAAAAAAGCAGTGCCAACAGAATACTTGGTTAATGGTGATACGATGGTAATGGTAGAGGTAGAATAAAATTTAGAGCAGACCGCGGTTTAATAGCCGTGGTCTGTTTTTTGCTTTGAAAAGCTGTTTTTGTAAGGTTGAGTCTAGGCAGTGAGGAAGAGCAGTGATATAATTAGGACAAGTATGCAGGAATTTTAAAGTTTATGAGGAATGAGAAAATGGACTATTTAAATGCGCTTGGTAAGATGACAGTAATATATTGCTCCTATGTAGGGCAACTAATGTTACTATTTTTAGAGTGTTTACGACGTTTAAATCAGGTTAATTTAAAAGAGATGCTCCGGCAAATGTATAAATTAGGCGTACAATCATTGCCAATTGTAACATTAACTATTTTATTTACGGGAATGGTTTTGGCGGTGCAAACCGCAAAAGAATTTGTGCGGTTTGGGGCCGCAGCTTCGGTTGGTGGTGTAGTGGCCATTGCTATGGCGCGGGAGTTGGTACCAGTTCTTACAGGTGTAGTAGTTGCTGGCCGTGTGGGCGCAGCAATTGCCGCGGAAATTGGAAGCATGAAGGTTACAGAACAAATTGATGCTTTGCGGGTAATGGCGGTTAATCCCGTGCGTTATTTAGTTGTGCCTAGGGTTTGGGCGTGTTTGTTAATGTTACCAATTCTAGTTATCTACGGGAATATATTAGGCTCTGTAGGAGGCTATTTTGTAGCTACAAGTTATGCAAAAATTAGTGGCTATACCTATTTAAACTCCATTAAGGTTTTTATGGAATTTTATGACTTGTTTGGCGGGATGATAAAAAGCATGTTTTTTGGCGTGATAATTGCTCTTGTGGGGTGTTTTAGAGGCATGAATGCGCAACAGGGTGCCGAAGGGGTAGGGGTAGCAACTACTGCTTCTGTGGTTTTGTCGATAATTTTAATTTTCATATTTAATTATTTTCTATCGGTATTGTTGTATGTTTAAGGATGTGGCGAAATGCAAGAATATATAAAACTAGTGAATGTAGGCGTCGCCTATGGTTCTAAACAGGTGCTGCAGGACATAAATTTGACTTTGCATAAGGGTGAGTGTGTGGCTTTATTGGGGCCTAGTGGTTCAGGGAAAAGCACGATACTGCGTTTAATTATCGGTTTGCAAGCACAAACAACTGGACAGATTTATTTGAAAAATCGTGCTGTTTCAAGTTACACCAAAGCAGAACTAGAGCAACTTAGAACGCAAATGGGTATGGTATTTCAATATTCAGCCCTGTTTGATTTTTTAAATGTAAAAGAAAATATTGCTTTTGGCTTGCGACAACATACTAAATTATCTGAGAAGCAAATTGAGGCTCGGGTTATAGAATTATTAAAACTTGTTGGTTTAGAAGATATGGGCTCCTTAATGCCGAATGAATTATCGGGTGGGATGAAGAAACGAGTAAGTTTAGCTCGGGCTATTGCAACCAGTCCAGAAATTTTATTATATGATGAACCAACAGCCGGACTAGATCCTATTATGGCTGGCACGATTAATCGTTTAATGGTGAAGGTGCAAAAAGACTTGCAGACCACCTCGATTGTCGTTACACATGATATTGAAAGTGCCTTAATGGTGGCTGATCGAATAATTTTATTACATGATGGTAAAATTGTTGTTGATTCGCCTAAGAACAAGGTGTTTGCCGTAGATAATCTAATCCTCCAAGAGTTTATTTATGGATGGGATGAGATGCGAGTGTTGAGAAGTAAGGAGCGATTGGAACATGAAGTTTACAGATGAAGCAAAAGTAGGGTTGTTCACGCTGATTGGGCTAGGCTTATTGGTAGTAGTAATTAGTTTTTTGGGAATATTTTCTTTTACTAGCAATGGCTATAATTTAAATGTCGAGTTTGAGCAGATTAAAGGCTTGAAACCAGATAATGTAGTGCGTTATGCGGGTGTTGATATTGGGCAGGTGCAAGATATTTCTTTTAAAGAAGGCAAAGTAAATGTACGCTTGCAGATTAATAAAAAATATCAAATTCCTCAAGGCTCTATTTTTACTATTGGCTCCGATGGTTTGCTCGGGGAAAAATTTGTCGACGTAATTCCGAGTAAAACTAAGAATCCTGACTATCTGGTTGCGGATAGTAAAGTTAAAGGTGTAAGTGCCAAAGGGATTGATGAATTTTTGGAGTCCTCGTCGAATGTATTAGGGAAGATGGAAAGCATGGCGGATTCGATAAATAATATTATTGGTGATAAGCAAGTGCAAGATTCATTGAAACAAACGATAAATAATACAGCTAGGATAACCGCTAATCTAGATAAATTAACTTTAACGATGAATGACATTTTAAATACTAATCAAGGACAAATTAATGAGATGATTAGTCAGCTAAATAGCATGGCCCATAGCTTAAATAACAGTGCGGCTCAGGTAGAAAAAATTGCGGTAGGGGCTGAAGCTCAGGGAGCTACGGGAGAGAACATTGCCCGTTTATTTAGCAATATTGCGAGTACGAGTGAAAGAATAGATAATATGGCTAAAAAGCTTGAACAGGTAGTAACAGATGAAAAGACCAGCAAGACTATTAAAGGGACCTTGGAAAATGCACATCAAGCTAGTGAGCGAGCTAATAAAATACTCGGGAATATTAGTAAGATTAATGCTAAAGCCAGTGCCGACTTTAGTTATGCAGGTAAAGCTGAGAACTCTTATCGCACGGATTTGAATGTCAAAGTAACCAATGGTGGACAAGATTTTTTATTGGTAGGAATTAGTGATGTGGGTGAAGGTAATGATTTGAATTTACAGCTAGGGAAAAGTTTTCAAGCCCTTAATCTAAGGATGGGCTCGATGCAAGGTGCTGCTGGTGTTGGCTTGGATTATCGCTTAAGTAATAGATTAACTTTGTTTACGGAATTGTATGACACCAAAGAACATTATCTGCGTATTGGGGGGGAATATAAATTAGCTAATAATTTGTATTTACTGGGCCAAAGTATGGACGTAAAAGGTAATGATAAAAATACTTATATTGGCTTAAGACAATATTTTTAAAGATATTATTAGCGCGACTTGTGCTGGATTGGCAATTGTAATAACCGCGTTGTGCTAAAATTGATTTATTTTTGCTCCAAGTGCTACCTTCTAAATTTAGAGTGTTACTAAGCTACTTGGTTGATAAACTTTACGGGGGCTATTGACAAATACCATAAAAAAAAATAAAATTGACTATGTAGTCGATAAATAAGATTGAGTGGGTTTTTAGGATTTCTGATAAATTTGGAGGGTTATGATGAGTATTGTAAATAGAAAAAAAATCGCAATAAGTGCTATTTTGGCAGGAAGCTTTTGGTTTTCCCAAATTGGTTTTGCGGCACCAATGGAATTAACATTGGACAAAGCAATCGATATGGCTTTAGCAAGTGAACCGAGGGTTTTTATTGCCGATTCTAGTATTAGCACGGCTAAGGCCAACAGAAGAATTGCCAGAGCTGGAGGCGGTGTTACAGTTGATTATGATTATACTTTCAAAAAAACGGGGCAAACTAAACCTTCGATAGCGGATTCGATAGAAAACAGCAACAGCAATTTACTTACGGCGAAACTGCCAATTTATACAGGTGGAGCGGTTAGCGGGAATATTGATAAAAGTGAAAAAGCAATGCTGGCTAGTGAGTACAGTTATGACAAAGTTTTGCAAGAAGTATTGTTAGATACAACTAATAACTATTATAAAGTTTTGCAAGCCCGTAATACGGTTAAATTAACTAAAGAATCGGTGGAGAGATTACAGGCGCATTTGACGAACGTACAGGCTCAATTTTCCGTGGGTACGGTAGCGAAAGTTGATGTATTGCGTTCAGAAGTTGAATTAGCAGATGCTGAACAAGAATTAATTAAAGCCAAAAATGACTATGATTTAGCAGTTGCTAATTTGAATAACATTATTGGCAATCCCTTAGACACAGAAATTTCTTTGCAAGAAGAATTGGAATACAAACCATATACAGAGAGTTTGGAAAATTGTTTAGCCTATGCGTTAGAACATCGCCCTGATATTCATGCGGCAAAGCTGAATGTTGATGCTGCCAATGATGCGGTTAAAGTAGCTAGTGCTGATTATCTACCTAAAGTATATTTAAGTGCTACGAACTCTTGGACGGGAGAAAATTTCCCAGGCAATGATAAGTCTACTTGGATGGTTGGAGCAAGTATGAACTTAAATGTCTTTGATTCGGGTATAACATCAGGTAATGTAAATAAGGCTAAAGCAGAACTATTTAAACAACAAGAATTAGAAAGACAACTCGTCTTAACAGTTAATTTGGCTGTTAAAAGCGCTTACTTAAATTTGCGCGAAGCAGAAAAGCGGATTGGTACAGCGAAAGTAGCTGTAGTAAAGGCGGAAGAAGATTATAAAATTGCGCAAGTTCGCTATTCAGCTGGTGTGGGCACGAATATTGATGTGATGGATTCGCAAGTCGCTTTGACGAAAGCTAAAAACAACTATATTCAAGCCTTATACTCTTATAATACTAGTAAAGCAAGCTTAGATGAGGCAATAGGCTTAGCAACTGGAAAAGAAATTGCTAAAGATCCAATAAAGAAACAACAAAAAGCAATAGCAAAAGGCTGACAGTTCTAAACTGTATTTAGATTAGGCGATTGATTGGAGAATATTTGCAGAAATGCTACTTGACAATTATCATCGCCTGTTTCTAGGTACAGTTTTTTTGCAAAAAAGGAAAAATAGAAGTTGTGCCGAATATTTTAGTTAAGTAGTTTAGAAAGGTGGGGAGCAACAGTGCTAGATAAGCGCAAAATATTTCCAATATGTGCAGGAATAATTGCTGTTATTATAATAGCCAGTTATGCTCTGCTACCAAGTTTGTTACTGAAAATTAGAGATAATATTGTTGCGGAAGCACGCCCGTTATTAAATGCCCAACTGGAGGTTGGGAATTTAACCATGGTGGGCATAAATAAAATTAGGTTGGAACAGTTGACCATTAACAAAGCTGATAAAACACTAATTTCTTTACCAGAGACAACTTTAACTATCGCCTTTAGTAATATTTTTTCGGCCAATAAATTACAGGTGATTGAAAAAATTGAGCTGACTCAAGCGCAAATTAATTTAGAAGTTAATGCGCAAGAAGAATGGAATATCCAAGATTTACTAAAGCCTAGTGAAGCTTCACAAAATAAATTGCAGGCCTTGGTGATCTTTCAAGATAGCATTATTGATATTAAATTTCCTGAGCAGGATGTACAAACTAAATTAAATGGTACGATAGACACTCGGGTTGCTAAAAAATATAATTTAGACTTAAAGCTTGATTTGCAAGAAGTTGGACAACTAACTACTCGAGGCATTTTAGATGAACAAGGTAGAGGTAAGGTTGAATTTATTGCGGCGGATTTGGCAGTTGCTAAACTGGAAAAATTAATTGCCAAATATACAACTCTACAAAATGTTGCTGGTTCGTTGCAAAAGATAAACTTAATTTATCAAAACGCAGATAAAGGCAAGTTGTTATCAGGTAAATTAGAGGCAAAGGATTTAACCGGAAAAAAACAAATCGAAAATATGCTGGTGGATTTTGCGGTGCAGGGTCCGTTGCAATTAACTGACAATGTGTTAAGGTTTGCGGGGACACAAGTTAAATTCAATGAAGCTCAAGCGAAACTAAATGGGGAAGTGTTTTTGGATAATGGCTTACGCTTTCGAGCTTTAACAGCGCAAGTGCAAGCGGTGGAATTGCAGAAGTTTTTCCCGGAACTACCCGTGCAAGGACAAATGCAAGGCAGTGTCCAATTGGATGGCTCAATTGATAATTTAGTGGCTACGGGCTTAATAACTGCCGATAAGCTATTAGCTCAGGAAATGATGTATAGCAGTCTTAAATTGCCATTTAAATTACAGCAAAATCAATTATTTTTAGAGCAAGGGGAAGTTACAGCGGGTGCGGGCAAAATTAAAATAAACGCTGAATATGGATTGCGCAACAATAAAATAAATATCCTAGCTAGTGCAGAAAATATAGAATTGGGGGCTATACAACAAGTCCAAGGGTTAACAGGCAGTGTAAACTTAGATTTTGTGGCTGCGGGTGTTCTAAGTGCGGAAAAAGTTGAGCTATTAGGAAATATTAGCGTTGCTAATTTAAAATATCATGGTTTAACAATTAAGGAAGCAAGTTTAGATTTTACGAAAAACAATGATGAATTAAAACTATACAATGCTCAGGCAAGT
This sequence comes from Succinispira mobilis DSM 6222, assembly GCF_000384135.1. Taxonomy (NCBI): domain Bacteria; kingdom Bacillati; phylum Bacillota; class Negativicutes; order Acidaminococcales; family Acidaminococcaceae; genus Succinispira; species Succinispira mobilis. The sequence goes on along the minus strand of NZ_KB913028.1, from coordinate 94,256 downwards.
GTTGATGAAACAGGTGAAATAACCTTGCAAGGCGGCATTAAGCAGCAACAACTAGACTTAGACTTGACTGCTCAAGGAATACCTGCGCAAGTGTTGGCAAGTTATGGGGGGGTTGAAGCCCGAGGCAAATTAAATGCTACTGCCAAAATTCAGGGTACACTTGATAAGCCTGCAGTTTGGGCCAATATTAATTCAGGCAAAATTGTGTTAGCGGGACAAAATATTGATGCTGTAGTAGCTGAGGGCAGGTATCAAGGGTCGCGGCTAGAAATAGCCAACCTAGAAATTACCACGAGCAAGATTATGAATTTACCGCAGGGTAAACATCGGGGCCAAGGGGTACTTGATTTCACGACAACTGTCCCAGAAGTACAAATAGAAGTTGTTACCAGTGGTGCCAGAATCGATGAATTGGCGACAGCTTTTTTGCCAATCAAGGTTACAGGCTTTTTTGATAACCAGATTAAAATTACGGGAAAACTTAATCAGCCGCAAATTGCAGGGCAATTTAAGTTGTGGGAAGGTTCGGCCAATGGTTTCTTGCTAGATCGGGTAGTGGGAAGTTATGATTACCGAGCTGGCGAATTGTTGCTTAAAGATGTTGAAGTTGCTTCGTTGCAGGCTTTGGCGCGAATTAATGGTAAAATGTCCAGGGCGGGGGATTTAGATTTTTCTGTGCAAGCAAATAATATTGATTTACGCCATTTGCCAGTAAATAAAGAATATACGCCGCAGGGCTATGCGGATTTTACAGGGAAACTTACGGGTAACTTAAGACAACCAGTGTTTAAAGGTAATGTTCAAGCTAAAAAAATCAAACTGTTGAACCAAGAGTTTACCGACGTTAGCGGTAGTCTTAAAAGTGAAATTGGTTTAAAAACAGAATTCGATCTTAACTTTAGACAAGGTACAGGTCAATTTGACTTTTATGGTGGATTAGACTTGTTGCAAGCTTATCTTTATGGGCAATTAGCTGTAGAAAATGCGGATATTGCTTCGTTGTTAGCTTTAGGTAAATCTGATTTAGAAGCTACAGGCCTGTTAACTGGGGAGATAAATTTAAATAGACGCGGTAAAGGAACAGGCATTGAGGTGTTAGGACAAATTCAAGCTGGTTCGGTGCGGAAAATTCCTTTGCAAAACATTCAAATAGATATTTTGTTAGATAAGCGCAAAGTACAAATTAATAAATTTGAAGCTTTACAAGGACAACAGGGTAAATTGGTATTGTTAGGCAATGCCGAGTTTGCTGGGGCCGTTAATTTAGAATTAGCAGGTCAAAATCTCGATGCTAAATTGCTCACGGTACTAAGTAAAGAACCAGTGGATTTGACGGGGAATTTAGATTTATTAATGCAGGTTACGGGACAAACTCTTAAGCCAGACATCTCGACTTCTGTGCAAATTGCCAATGGTGCTCTAAATAGCGTTGCTTTTGATAACCTATATGCATTATTAACAGTAGAGCAATTACAAAAGCTTAATATTCAACAACTTTTTATTCAAAAACAAGGTTATAAGGCCAGTGCTTATGGTTATATACCCATGGATATTTTTAAACCTTACGCAGAACGCAAAGATAAAGCGGCACAAATGGATGTGTTGTTCAAATTAGATAATGCTGATGTCGGGATTTTGACAACTTTAACTAAGCAGGTTGCTTATGCTAAAGGTGCAATTTTAGGTGATTTGCGTGTTACGGGCGATTTTAATGCGCCACAATTATACGGTAGTATTAAGACCGATAAGGCCGTAGTAAAATTAGCTGCATTTAAAAACCCACTTTTAGAGCTTAATTTGGACATTGATTTTCTAGGTAAAAAAGTTCGCTTAAAAGAATTATCGGCGCAAATGGGTGAAGGTAATTTGTTGGCCGTAGGGGATTTAAATATCAATGGCAACGGGGTGGATAATTACCAGTTAGACATTAATCTGAATAAATTGGCAATTGATTCTGCTTATACGGCGGGGCCTCTAACGGCTAATTTAGTAGTAAAACCGCAACCGCAAAAATCAAGACCAGTTATTCAAGGGCAAGTGTTGTTGGATAACTTAATAATCAACATTCCGACAATTCCTGAATTTGGGGCGGGAACTTTACCTGCTGTCGGTTTGGATATCGCCATTGACATTGGAAAAAATTTAAAAATGTATAATCCCTTGCTATATGACTTAGATTTAGAAGGCAATTTAAAAGTTTTGGGGAGTTTGCGTTATCCTAATATCGATGGGACAATTAGAGTAACGCGCGGCACCATAAACTATTTGCGCACACCTTTTAAAGTTAAGTCGGCTATTTTGGGCTTTCCTTTGCAGGGATCATTGATACCAAGTATTAATCTATATGCCACTAGCAGATTGTTTAGAACGGATATATTCTTAAATGTGCGTGGCCCAGTAGATGAAATGGATCTAAAGCTAACTTCTAATCCCCCTATGAGTCAGCAAGAATTATTTAGAATGTTAACCTTGCGTACTCAAGCTACGAATACAACTGCGGTAGAGGGCGAAGATGCTAAAGCCTTGTTAGCAGCGGGTTTGCAAATGAGTGTGTTTGGCGAGTTAGAAAGTGCAGTGCGGGATACGATAGGTATTGATGAGTTTCGCCTATATCAAGGGGAGTTATTAACAGGCACAACTTTTGGGAATAATGGTAAAAAATTTGGCGCGAAAAAAGATGATTATGAAAGCTATAATGTTTTAGTAAGTAAATATATAACCGATAAAGTACTGTTAGGTTATACAACAACTTTAGACCGCGAGCACTATAATTATTATATGCAGTATGAGGTAGATAAACGTATAAATTTCAATGTTGGTTGGGATGAAAGTCGGCGTTACCGCTATGGGGTGGAGTATAAAATTAATTTTTAAGGAGGGATAGGCTTGTTAAAACAATATTTGCAGGAATTAAAAAAAATTGTTTTGTTAGAAAAGGCTGAGGAACAACTTTTGTGGCAAGCTTATGCTGCAGGTTGCATTGAAAGCAGAACTAAATTAGCAACAGCCTATCAACCCTTAGTTTTTAAGACGGCCTTAGCCTTTGGTCTTGCGGAAAATTTAACATTGGAATTAGTGCAAGAAGGTAATTTAGCCCTAATAGAATGTATTGAACGCTATGACTATACTAAAGAAGTAGCTTTTAGCTTATTTGCCCTACATAGAATTCGTGGGCAAATGATTGATTATCTAAAAAAGAATTCCCGTGAGGTAGAGAGTTGGAGTGAACTTAGTCAGGAAAGTTTAGTTGAGCCTGGCAAGAGTGCCCAAACTCTCTTAGAAGAAGAATATATTGCGCAAAAACTTCAAGAAGCTTTGGCAAAATTACCAATTAAAGAGCAGGAAGTTTTGGCCGGTATATATTTTCAAGAACAAGAAGTCGCGGCTTTGGCCGCACAAATTAATGTTACCCCCGCCTATATTTATAAGTTGCGCAAACAAGGAATTAATCGAATAAGAGGGATGTTAGCGAGAGTTTGGCAAAATTTTAAATAACTTAAAAAATAGTTATCTAAGGGTTTATAAGCGAGCTAATGTAATAAAACTGGATAATATAGTCAAAAATAAGAAAAATAGCTACTATCAAAAAAAGATGTTGCTCAGACTTTGTTTATTGTGGAGGTGACAGCATGGTAAAAGCTAAAGAAGGAATAGGCACCAAAATAAAAATTGTAAAACAATGGTTAAATAGTGCAGAGGATAGCTTTGCTAAGGACAATGCTGTGCGCGGTCATTTGGATTTAATGCTAGCGGAAGCAGAGATGAAGCATTTGCGCTTAGGGACGACAAGCGTTTTGCAAAAAAAATATCGCCAGCTTATTTTACTATTAGCGGTTTGTTTAATTATGCCCTCTGCTTATTGGTACTTTACGAAACAAGAAAAAATTGTTAATATTGTAGATAAAAGTATTACAGTGGAGAGGGGATTGTTAAACTCTGAAAAAAATATAAAGACACAGCCAATACAAGCCGAAGTCAAGCAACAACCAGTTTTGTTAGAAACGCAAGAGCGACTGGAAACAGCTAGTCGTGAACCGCAACCAGAAATTCGAACAGAAAAAACGTCAGAGCTAAAGACTAGATTTACGGAACAGGAAAAACAAGCTTTGGTACGCCAAGCGCAAAAAGGTTTGCAAGGCTATAATAAAAACATAGGGGGACTGTAATGAAAAAGGTTATCATCGGAAGTAGATTAAAAAAGACGTTATTGGCGACTTGCTTAACTACAGCTATTGGGTTTGGTGTATGGGAAAATGTTATTTTAGCGGCAGAACCAGAAACGATAAATGCGGCTACTACAGCTGTCCAACAAGAAACAACTAAACAAGAAAGCGTGGAAGGGAAAACTGTAGTTAAAGTTGCGGTTCAAGGCAATAAATTGATTGAAAGTGGTTTGCTGGAGAGTGTTGTCTCTTTAAAACCGGGCATGAGTTTGACTAAACAAGCACTAGATAATGACTTGCAAGCAATATATAGCTTAGGCTGGTTTTATGATGTGCAACCAGAATATAATTTGGTCCCCGAAGGCGTTCAAGTTGTATATCGGGTATTAGAAAACCCCATTTTTTCTAAATTAGAAATTCAAGGTAACTCTGTATATAAAAATGTAGAGTTGGCTAATATGATAACCCTACCTAAAAATAAGATTATCAATTCGGTGGAGTTAAATAAAAGCATTCGCGCCATTGAAGCTAAATATAAGCAAGATGGGTATATTTTAACGCGGATTAGCGATGTAAAAATGAACGAAGATGGAACCTTGAAACTTACTGTAAATGAAGGTAATGTAGAAGGGTTTAGTGTGAAGGGCAACAAAAAAACCAAAGCCTACGTAGTCACTAGAGAAATGCGGTTAAAAGTTGGGAAACCTTTTAACTCGAAAGATGCGCGCCGCAGTATTCAACGGATTTACAATTTAGGCTACTTTGAAGATGTTAATGTAAAGCTTAATCCTGGACGTAATCCGAATGCCGTAGAAGTTGAAGTTAGCGTTGTGGAGATGAATACAGGTACTTTTGGTATTGGTGCCGGTTATAGCAATAGTGATGGGTTTGTCGGTATTGTAAGCTTGGGTGATAAGAATTTCCGTGGTACGGGCGATAAAGTTAATATTCGTTGGGAATTTGGCGGCGAAAGCAATAAAAACTATGAATTTGGTTATGTACGCCCTTGGCTAGATAAAAAAGAAACAGCTTTAGGTTTATCAATTTATGATGCTACAAATGAATATCAAGAATATAATGATGATTCTAGTGATAAAGCTCGTTATGATAAAAAACGTCGTGGTTATGAATTAACCTTAAGTCGTCCACAATCAGAGCATGTAACCAATTTTGTGACCTATAAAGATCGGGAAGATACTTATGTAAAAGCGATTGAAGGTCATGAACCTCAATATTATCGTGATAACCCTGGGAAAATTTCTGAAAACTTTGGTTTAACTCGTAGTGTTACTTTGATGCGAGTAGTGGATACTAGAGATAGTGTACATAACCCTAGTGAAGGCACAAAAGTTTCCGTAGGGGCTGAATTTGCAGGAATGTCTGGTGATTTTAACTTTAATAAATATTTCTTAGACAGTCGCTGGTATTTTAAGCAAAACAATGATCATGTTATTGCGGTTAAATTTGACGCGGGCTATGCGGATGGGACAATGCCCTTGAGTCAAAGATTTTCTTTGGGTGGGGCAGAAACTTTGCGCGGCTATAAAGATGATCAATTTAAAGGCTATAAAATGATGTCAGGTACCTTGGAATATCGCTTCCCAGTTGTGAAAAAAGTACAAGGGGTAGTGTTCTCCGATGCTGGTTATGCTTGGAATAAAGGCGTGAATATGGATTTAAGTGATATAAAAACTAGTATTGGTGTGGGCTTTAGAATTACCTCGCCTTTAGGTCCAGTGCGCTTAGATTATGCGATTGGTGAAGAAGAAGGTCGCTTCCATTTCAGCTTTGGCGGTCAGTTCTAGACGATCATGGGTAAATTTTGGAAATTGCTGGTAATGCTAATTATTTTAATCGGTTACTCAAGTTCAGGAGTTGAAGCACGGGAAATTCAAACGGTGCAGCTGGAAATCAGTTATCCGCAAAACATTGATGTTGCCGTGCAAAAAAGGATGCAAGCAAGTTTATTGCCGATTACCGAGCAAGTATTAGTCGGGCGAACAGTCCAAGAAATTATACCTGATAAAATGGTTTATCAGGAGCTATTTAAAGATATTGTTAATCGGACTTTTACTGGTTATCAAGTGGCGAGCATTAATTTGGATTTAGCAGAGCAAAGTCGGTTGCAAGTAAAATTACAAGCTTGGGGAGAAACAATTACTGGAGTAAAAATGAACTTTGATTATTCAGGAGTTCAAGAATTGTGGCAACCGTTAATAGCCGCCCAAGCTTTAAAAGCAACAGCGCAAGTACCGCTCATTTTCCAAGGGATGCCCATAGAGGCAACCTTTTGGTTAAATAGTGTGGCCCGAGAGCGTGTTTATCAACAAGCACAAAAATATTTGCCGGCATTTAAGGTTGTAACTCAGTTACATGGTGAGAAAGAGCCGGAATTTGATGTGACGATTATTCCCGTAGGTCAAGAGGTTCAAACTGTTAACTTAACTATGTACTCCAAAAATATTCCCAAATTATTAATGTTGGAGAGTAAAAATAAGTTTCAAAGGACAGCAAATACTTTGCGCGGCTTGCCTTTAGAATTTATTCGGGAAAATCAAGTAGCGATAAAAGAAATTTTAACAAAAGAGTTACTCCAAGACAAATTTGTTGCCCGCTATAAACTTTTTAATAGTCTAAATTTAATTATTGCAGAGAATTTACAAGTAGAAGTGCAATTAGATCTGGCAGATTATAATTTTTGGCTGGAAGGTTATTTAGATTTAGGTCGAAGCGAAAAATCTTCATCGGGCAAAATGCATATTGGTTATGACTTATCGAAGAATAACGAAATTCTCTTAGAAACGAGCTTGTATACTGATAGTATGCAGTTTGATGTCGATTTGGGCATAGCACAACGCTATAAGAAAACAACGGTAACATATCTGCGGCGTGTAAATAGCCATGAGGATATTTTTCGTCTGCAACATCAATTTAATCGCGATTGGGGTTTGCGGATTGAACGTAAGCCAGCGGAGCATGAAAATGAATTTGCGCTTAGTTATCGAGTCCATGAATTTTTTACGGCGGAATATGTATTTTCTAACAAAGAGCGCTATTTTAGAATTGTAACACGCTTGTAAAATAAAGCTGGGTTGGCGACAAATAGTCAGAGAAAAAATTTAAAACTCTAGGATTTACTTGAAAATAACTGTACTGCTTGATATAATGGTGCAGTAACTTGTTGTAATATCTAAAAAAATAGTAAAATCGCAGCAAGTTTCAGGTAAGTGCGTTAAGTATAAGAACAATTTAAGTTGAAAAGGGGCAAGATATTATGAGTATGGACAAATTAAGAGACAAGAGAAATATAAAAATAGTTTCCCTTGTAATTGCAGCATTTTTTGTGCTAGGAATTTTAGGGATGGCTTTATCGCAAACAACTAGCGTAGGTTCTGCGGCAGCGGCAAATTCAGGGGTGGGTGTTGTTAATTGGCAATCTCTGGTAGTGCAACATCCAGATATGGCAACTTTGAAAACTAGCATGGATACTGAAGTAGCAACCGCTAAAAAAGAATTTGAAGAAAAAGCAAAAACTTTAAACCAAGAAGAACAACAACGTTACTATATGCAATTACAAGAACGTTTAGCAAATAAAGAACGGGAATTAATGGTGCCATTAATGGATAAGATTAATGCTGCAATTAAAAAAGTTGCCACTACTAAAGGCTTAAGTGTAGTAGTTGATAAACAAAGTGTTATTTATGGCGGCACAGATATTACCGAAGACGTTATTAAAGCTTATAAATAATTTTAGGGGCTGTGCAAAAGAATATTTTGCCACAGTCCTTTTTTAAAGAAATGGCAAATAGGGGATAGGCGCAATGTCAAAAATAATGAAATTTATTTTCTGCCTGAGCTGTATTTTATTGCTAAATGGTTGTGCACAACAAAAGCAAGAAAAAGTTACACAAGATAGTTTTGCCATAATTTCACTTACGGAAGTTATTAAGGAACATCACTTATACAAGGAATATCAAGGAGTGCAGGATAAGCTTGTTCAATTGCAAAATTTGCAAAAAATGCAAAAAGAAATGAGCCGTAAGCAGTTAAGTGGTTTAGATAAGTTTTATGTACAAACCCAATTAAACCAAGGAAAGTTTAATGAGGCTTTATTTCAAACAAAACTCTTAGAAAAGCAAGTAGCATTAGAAAAACAGTTGGATAAAAAAAGAAAAGATTTGCAACTTAAAGGTAAAGAAGAGCTTTTGGCTAAGAGAGCAGAGCTTGAAGAAAAATATAAGTTGGAATTTTTTAATTTACGCACACAACAACAACTGCTTTTAAATGCGCCCACTAAATTTAGAAGTGAGCAAGAATTAGCAGCTGTAAAAGAGACTCAAAAAAATTTGCAAGCTGAGCAATTAGCCTTAAAACAAAAAATTGAGCAAGAGTTATTAGAGCTGATAAATGTACAGAAACAAGAAATAGAACAGGCTATGCAACCTTACTATCAGCAAGCACAGCAGGAATTAGCAAACTATGCCCAAGAGTTACGGCAACAAATAAAGTCAGAGTCGCAGAAAAATTTACAGGGCTTAGAACAAAATATGCAAAAGTTACCAAGCCAGGTAGAAGATACTTTGTTGAGTGTGCAAGCCGAAATAGATAATTTACAAAGTCGCAAGGACTATTTGTATCGAGAAATTTATCAAGATGTGGAAAATCAGACTGCCAAAGTGGCCTTGGAACAGGGGTTCACAGTAGTTTTTAAGGATGTGCGGCTGAATATAGCGGCAACAGATATTACCAAGCAAGTTCAGGTGGAATTGCAAAAACATAAAAAAGAAAAGGGGAAAAAATAGTGAAGAAATTTTCTAGACTTACAATATTATTAATTTTGGTTATAGGGTTGTTAGTATCAGGTTGTGCGGGACGCAATAATGCAATTGGTGTTGTTGATATGGAAAAAGTAGCGACAAGCAGTGAAAAAGTTAAATCTTTACAAACTCAAATGCAAGAGAAAATTAAACTAGCAGCTGAAGAACTGGACAAAGATCGTCAAGCTCTGCAACCAGAAGAGTTTAACAAAAAGAAAGTAGCTAAAGATGCCGAACTAAGAGGCCTAAGCCAAAAAATGCAAGATGAGTTAGAACAAGAAGTGCAAAAAATCATGGCGGAAATTGCCAAAGAAAAAAATCTTGGCGCAGTATTAGTTAAGCAAGGTGTGGCTCAAGGTGGCGTTGATATTACAGACGAAGTTATAAAAAGGCTGAAATAGTAGGAGTAGCGTTATGAAAAAAACTTTAAAAGAAATTGCAGAGTTGCTAGCTGGTAAAATTATAACTGGAACGGAAAGTTTGGAGATTGTTGAGGCAACAAGTATTGATACAGCAACTAAACAAAGTATAACTTTCGCCTTGGAAGAATATCTCGAAAAAGCTCTAGCCAGTGAAGCAGGAGCGGTAATTGTACCAGAAACAGTTACAGTTTTTGCTAAACCAGCAATTGCGGTGGCAAATCCTAAGGAAGCTTTTGCTAAATTGGCAGCTTTGTTTGCACCTAAAGTTGAGATAGAAAGTGGTGTGCATCCTTTAGCCTATGTGCACCCTTTAGCCTATGTGCACCCTACAGCTAAGTTAGGTAAAGATGTTAGTGTGCGTGCCTATGCAATAATTGAAAAAGATGCTGTAGTGGGTGACAATTGTATTATTTTTTCTAATGCTTATGTTGGGCAAGCAGCAGAATTAGGCGAAAATTGTGTATTGCATGCCAATAGTGTGGTGCGCGAATTTTGCATTTTAGGTAAGCGTGTTACCTTACAAAATGGTGCGGTAGTTGGGGGCGATGGTTTTGGCTATACTACCAGTAATCGCCAACATACTAAAGTACCACAAGTTGGCAATGTTGTGTTAGGCGATGATGTTGAAGTAGGTTGCAATTCTTGTATTGACCGTGCAACTAACTATAAAACTAGTACAATAATTGGTGCGGGGACTAAAATCGATAATCTGGTCCACTTAGCGCACAATGATATTGTGGGAGAAAACTGCTTGTTTGTGGCTCAAGTCGGAATTTCTGGCAGCGTGACCATTGGTGATAATTGTACTTTTGCCGGACAAGTAGGCAGTGCAGGACACCTGCAAATTGGTGATAATTGTGTTTTTGCAGCTCGTAGTGGCATTACGAACGACATTGCTGCCAATTCGTTTTGTGCGGGTTTTCCAGCTCGTCCCCATAAAGAGTGGTTAAAATTGGAAGCTTATAAATCAAAGTTGCCAGATTTAAATGCCAAAGTTAAGAAATTGGAAAAAAGATTAGCAGAGTTAGAAAAAAAGAGCTAATAAATATATTTGTAGATAAAATGCCAATTGTTGTCTAGTCAACAATTGGCATTTTATTGTATAATAAGAAGGTGTATTTGGTTTATCAACAAGAAAGTGATGATGAGATAAAATGATTAGTTACTATATGGCAAAGTTGGTTAGTAAATTTGTCTGTTGCCTACCGCAAGGAATGAGAAGTTTTATTGGCGTTGCCTTAGGTCACTTAGGTTGGCTTTTAGTACCGCAGTGGCGCAAGAAAATGGCTATTGATAATATTAGTCATTGTTTGCAGGTCGATAAAATTCAAGCACAACAAATTGCTAAACAAAGTGTATATCGTTTTGGTAGTATGTTGCTCGAAGTACTGTATTTTCCTAAAATCAAGCAAGAAAATTTGTCTGAATTTGTTACATTTAAAAATAAAGACATTCTCGATCAAGCCTTAGCTGAAGGTAAAGGAGTTATTTTGGCAACAGCGCATTATGGCAATTGGGAATTAATGGCCCATGCCTTAGCCTTAAACGGTTATCCGCTCCTATCAGTAGCACGCAAACAAAATAATGTGGCTATGGATCGATTTATTAATGAATATCGTAGTTTGGCTGGGGGGCTGGTAACTTATAAAAGTGGCGTATTAGAAATGGTACGGTACTTAAGTGAAGGTTTTTGTATTGGCTTATTGATGGATCAAGATGCTGGACCAGATGGAATTATGGTCGACTTTTTGCGGAAAAATTCATCTACGCCCAAGGGACCGGCAGCGCTAGCTAGGTTGAAAGGTGCACCTATTGTACCAATTTTAATCTACCAAGAGCGACCTGGAAAACATGAGATTTATTGTTATCCCAGTATGCATGTAACTAAAACTTCAGATCGTGAAGCAGATATTCGTAAGATGACTGAAGAATTAGTGGAAGTATTACAAGGTGCAGTTCAAGCCAGACCAGCGGAATGGTTTTGGTTACATAATCGGTGGAAAACAAAAAAATAAGAATGAAAGTAGGTATAAGATTGAATAAAGAAGATAAATCTTTGCGGCAACAGCGAACCATAAGTAAAGCTATTGCTTATGCGGGGATTGGTTTGCACTCTGGTAAAGCTGTGGAGATCAGGCTATTACCAGCAGCGATAGATTATGGTATAAAATTTTTGCGCACTGATATTGCCCAAGCACAACCGATAAGTGCTAAGGTGACGAATGTAACTGATACTTTACGAGCGACTACAATTGCTAATGCCGTAGGGACGCATGTCTTTACAGTGGAACATCTTTTAGCAGCACTGGCGATGCTAAATATTGATAATTGTTTAGTGGAAATATCTTCCCCCGAACCACCGGTAGCCGATGGTAGCGCTAAAGTTTTTTTAGATTTGCTTGAACAAGCTGGGATTGAGGAACAAGTTGCCTCAGTTCAGGAGTTCTGCTTGCCAGAGGTTGTGGCAGTATACGATGCAGATAAATATATTTGTGCTTTGCCTTATGATGGGTTTCGAATTTCTTTTACATCAATTAACAATCATCCCTTATTAGGTACGCAACACTATGATTTAGTAGTAAGTGAGGCGGCTTGCAAAACAGAAATAGCCCCAGCCAGGACAATTGGTTTTATGCATGAAGTAGAAATGCTAAAGAAAATGGGTTTAGGGTTAGGTGGCAGTCTAGAAAACGTAGTGGTTTATGATGAAAAAAGTGTATTGACACCGCTAAGATTTGAAGATGAATTGGTAAGGCATAAAATTCTTGATGTGATTGGAGATCTATCTTTAGTAGGAAAAATAAAAGCGCATATAATTGCTGTTAAGTCTAGTCATGCGTTAAACATACAATTAGCGAAAAAAATTAACGAATTAAAAAATTTGGAGGGAAAATAAGATGATAACTTTAAATGTACAAGAGATTCAGGAAATTATACCACACAGATATCCATTTTTATTAGTGGATAGAGTTCTAGAATTGGAACCAATGAAAAAAGGTGTAGGCATAAAAAACGTAACTATGAATGAGGCACATTTTATGGGTCATTTCCCTAACGAACCAATTATGCCTGGGGTATTGCTTATTGAAGCTATGGCACAAGTCGGTGGTATTGCGATGTTGTATCCAGCAGAAAATCGTGGTAAAATTGCTTATTTTACGGGAATTGATAAAGTTAAATTCCGCAAACCTGTAGTACCTGGAGATCAAGTTATTATGACTGCGGAAATTGTTAAGACTCGAGGCAATATGGGGAGAATAGCTGCTGTAGCTCATGTAGCTGGGGAACTAGTTGCTGAAGGGGAATTTATGTTTGCTATTTCTGAAAAAAAATAAAAAATTGAAAAAGAGTGCAATAGATTAAAAAAAACAAAAAAGTAGCCGTTATTCGCTGATAAAGTTCTTTAAAGGTCAAAAATGGCTAGTTAAAAAAAAAAGTTATTTAGGACTGTGTGTTTATAAAGAATGCTAAAGGCGAAATTTGGGAGAGTGAAGTAATGTTAGGCATAGATGAACAAATCCATCCAACGGCAGTAATCGCAAAAGGTGCTAAATTGGGAAAAAACGTAAAAGTTGGGCCCTATGTAGTTATTGGTGAAAATGTAGTTATTGGCGATGATACTAAAATATATCCAAACGTAGTTATTGATGGATGGACTACTATAGGCAAAAATTGTACAATATATGCAGGCGTGTCCATTGGCGGCGAACCACAAGATTTGAAATTTGCTGATGAACGTAGCTATGTTGTAATTGGTGATAATACTAAAATTAGAGAATGTGTAACAATTAACCGGGGTACTGGAGAAGATTCAGAAACTAGAATTGGTTCGAATGTATTATTAATGGCCTATGCTCATGTAGCACACAATTGTATTGTTGGCAATAATGTTATCTTGGCAAACTGTGCGACTTTAGCTGGACATGTTGTAGTAGAAGATCGGGCAATTATTGGTGGTTTAAGTGGTGTGCATCAATTTGTGAAAATCGGTCGTAATGCGATGATTGGTGGCGCGAGCAAAATAGTTCAAGATATTCCTCCCTTTGTGATAGCCGATGGTAATCCAGCGACTGTAGCTGGGCTTAATAATGTAGGCATAGCACGGGCGGGGATTGTTGCAGCGGTAAGAAGTAATTTAAAGAAAGCCTATCGAATTTTATATCGTTCGGGCCTAACTTTAGAAAAAGCGATTGAAACAATGGAACAAGAATTAGAGATGAGTGAAGAAATTGAGCATTTATTGAGATTTCTGCGGAATGTTGAACGCGGTATTTGTCGGGGCAATAAACGTTGTAATTCTGAAAATCAATAAAACTGATAAATAATGGATGGTGTGAAATGTTTAAAATTGGTTTAATTGCAGGAGTTGGCAATTTACCTTGTGAATTTGCTAAAGTTGCTAAAAATTATGGATTTCAAGTAGTGGCGATTGCAGTGGTGGAAGACTATGAAAAATCTTTACAAGAACATGTAAGTGTTTTATATCAAGCACATATTGGTGAACTAGATAGTATTATTAATTTATTGAAGCAAGAGCAAGTTTTTGCTGTGACTATGATTGGCAAAGTAACCAAAGAACATTTATTTAACGGTAGTGTGCGACCAGATATGCGGGCACTGAAGTTACTGCAAAGTTTACCTAATCAAAATGATGATACGATTATGTTAGCTTTGGTACAAGAGTTAGCTAGCGAAGGCATTCGGGTAATGGACCAAAGTAAATTGCTTACAGGACTAATGCCTAAGGCAGGAGTGTTAACCGAACGCAAACCTACAGAGCAAGAGCAAGCAGATATTGACTATGGCTATGAAATGGCATTGAGAATTGGGCAACTGGATATTGGCCAAACAGTTGTGGTTAAAAATAAAGCAATAATGGCAGTAGAAGCGATTGAAGGCACTGATGCTTGCATTTTGCGGGGTGGCAAATTAGCACGTGGCAATGCTGTAGTGGCTAAAACCGCTAAACCAGCACAGGATAATCGCTTTGATATCCCTTGTGTAGGAGTGCAAACAATTGAAGCGATGATCGAGGCTGAAGCCAGTGTGTTGGTAATGCAGGCAGAAAAAACTTTGTTTGTTGATCAAACGAGTGTTTTAAAATTGGCGAACGAACACAATATTTGTATAGTAGTAAAGTAAATGAGGTGATTTTATGCCAGGAATTATGATTTCCGCAGGCGAAGCGTCAGGAGATTTGCATGCTGGGGCCCTAACCGCGGAATTGCTACGTCTAAATTCCCAGTTACAGATTTATGGTATGGGAGGGGACAATTTGCGGGCAGCTGGCGGGGAAGTAATTTATGACATAAAAGAGCATGGAGTTATGGGGCTGGTAGAAATAATTTGTAAATTGCCAGCTCTTTTTCGTCTTAAAGCGGATATGTCAAAGCTGATGGACGAAAGAAAGCCAGATTGCTTAGTAATAATTGATTACCCAGGATTTAATAAGCGGCTTGCACAAGTAGCACGTGCCAAGGGAATACCGGTTATTTCTTTCATCAGCCCTTCGGCTTGGGCATGGAGGAAAGGGCGGGCGAAAACCATGGCAAAGATAGTTACGGTTATAGCCGCTATTTTTCCTTTTGAGCGCGATGTTTATTTGCAAGCAGGTGCTAAGGTTGAATATGTCGGTCATCCGTTAGTAGATATAGTGAAACCTAGTGCTGATTTGACGCCCGCGAAACTTAAGGCAGGAAAAGTTGATGGTCAGCCGCTAGTACTTATTTTGCCGGGTAGTCGCAAACAAGAAATTGAAAAAATGTTGCCCGTGATGTTGCAGGCTTGTGAAATAATAAGGCAGCAGTTACCGCAGGTGACTTTTTGTTTGCCTCAAGCCAATACTATTTCCCGAGAATTGTTAGAGCAATATTTAATGGGATTTTCTGGGCAGATAAATATCATAAGCGGAAATAATTATGATATAATGAGTGTTGCAGATGTTGCAATTGCAACTAGTGGCACGGTAACTTTAGAGGCGGGGTTATGTAAATTACCCTGTGTTATTGTCTATAAAACTGCGCCCCTTACGGCCTTTATTGCTAGACGGTTGCTAAATATTCCCGATGTGGGTTTGCCGAACATTGTCATGGGCGAACGTATTTTGCCAGAGTTATTACAAGAACAGGCCACGCCGACACGGATTGCTCAAGAAACACTGCACTTGCTACAAGGCGAAAATTTGCAGCAAGCAAAATATAATTTAGAGCGTATGCGAGACAAATTAGGTAGTGGAGGTGCAATAAATAAAGTTGCACAATTAGTTTTAAGAATAAGTAAAAATGAGAAACGGAGTACATAATGAATCTATATTTAAGATTATTGTATTATGTAAAACCATATTTACCGCGCTTGATAATTGCTGGTCTTTGTACGATATTAGCAGCAGCAGGAAATCTGTATGTGCCTTGGATTATTAAAGATGTTATCGATCGCGTATTAGCTGAAAAAGATGCGATGATGCTAAATACTATTTCTTTAGGAATTATCGTGGTGTTTTTTTTGCGGGGAATATTTTTTTATGGACAGACTTACTTAATGGCTTATGCTGGACAACGAGTAATAATAGATATCCGCTTAGCGGTATACAGGCAACTACAAAGGCTAAGTTTATCTTTTTATGAAAAACGCAAAACTGGCACAATTATGAGTTATGTAACTAATGATGTAGGCGCTTTGCAAGGCGCTCTAATTGACAATGTAATTGAGTTATTGACCGAGGGTTTTGTTTTATTGGGCTCAATTATAGCGATGATTTACTTAGATTGGAAGTTGACCTTGTTTACATTTTCGACCTTCCCCTTAGTACTGATAGTTATAGATTATTTTGGTAAAAAAATACGTAGTTCGGGTAGCCTTATTCAAGAACGGACAGCCGATATAACCTCGATTTTGCAAGAGAGCATTTCTTCGGCGCGGATTATAAAATCTTTTGTTCGTGAAGACTATGAAATTAAACGCTTTGATCGTGAGAACGTACTCAATTTCAAAGCGAGTATAAAAAATTCTCAACAAATGGCAGCTTTAACACCTACCATTGAATTTGTAGCGGCGTTAGGTGTTACAGCAATTATTTGGTATGGGGGCCGAGAAGTTATAAGTGGAGTATTGACACCAGGATCTTTGATTGCTTTTTTAGTTTATGCAGTTAATATTTCTAATCCGATAAAGCGTTTGAGTCGAGTTTATGGCAATATTCAACGTGCTTTAGCTGCGGCGCAACGGGTTTTTGACATTTTAGATTTACAGCCGGAAATTCAAGAAATTGCAGATGCTAAGCCCCTACCTTATATTAAAGGGGATGTGCGTTTTGAAAATGTTTCTTTTAGTTACAATCCCAATGAGCCAGTACTTACGGAGTTGTCTTTTGCCAATAAAGCAGGACAAATGGTAGCAATAGTGGGGCCGAGTGGTGCTGGTAAGTCAACAATTGCCAATTTATTGCCACGTTTTTATGATATAACAGCCGGCAAAATTTTTATTGATGATTTAGATATTAAGTTGGTTACCTTAGACTCTTTGCGAGAACAAATTGGAATAGTACCTCAAGAAACGATGCTCTTCAATGGTTCGGTGTACGATAATATTCGTTATGGTAATTTACAGGCCACAAGAGAAGAAATTGAGCAAGCGGCGCGCGATGCTAATGCTGAAAAATTTATTTTACAGCTACCAGCTGGTTATGAAACGATGTTAGGTGATCGGGGCGTAAACTTGTCGGGTGGGCAAAGGCAACGGATTGCTATTGCTAGGGCTATTTTGAAAAATCCACGTATTTTAATTTTAGATGAAGCGACTAGCGCTTTGGATACTGAAAGTGAACATGTAGTTCAAGAAGCTTTGGATCGCTTAATGGTGGGACGGACTTCTTTTGTGATTGCGCATCGTTTAACCACCATTCAAAGAGCCGATATGATTTTGGTCTTAGATAAAGGCAAATTAGTAGAAACGGGTACACATGAGCAGTTACTAGACAAAGGCGGTTTATACGCACGCTTGCATCAGGTGCAGTTTGCAGAAAAGCATGCTTAAATAAAGGATGATATTAAGTAATGTATATAATTTACAATCTTTTACTAATAATAGTATTTATCTTCTTAGTCTTACCAATGTTCGGCTTACGGGCATTGAAAGAGGATGGCTTTAAAAGACGTTTCAAACAGAGTTTGGGATTTCTGCGCCCAGAAGATATTGCTTTGGTAGCAGAAAAAAACTGTATATGGATACATGGTGCCTCTGTAGGGGAGATTGTGGCAACTAGCCCGCTGGTTAAGGAAATAAGGCAGGCATTTCCCAATACTCCGATTTTGGTTTCGGCTGTAACTACAGGTGGGTATTCGATGGCTAAACAAATAATTCCTGAAGCGACTGCGATTATCTATTTCCCTTTAGATATTTGTTTTATAACCAATTGGGTAGTAGAGAGAATAAAACCGCGGGTATTTATGCCAGTAGAGACGGAATTATGGCCTAATTTTTTGCGCACGATTAATCAAAATGATATCCCGGTAATGATGGTTAATGGACGAATTAGTGACAAAAGCGTGAAAAGCTATAAATATCTGTTTGGAATTTTAACAGATATGCTCGAAAGTGTAGATAAATTTTGCATGCAATCTAAGTTGGATGCAGAATATATTATAAAATTAGGTGCAGCTAAAGAACGTGTTGTGGTAACAGGCAATACAAAATTCGACCAAACGTATGCAGAAGTTACGCCCGAAGATAAGGAAAAATTTTTGGCGGAGATGGCGTTAACTGGCAGCTATCCGATAATTGTGGCTGGCAGTACACATCCCAATGAAGAAAGTATGCTTCTGGTATCTTTTGCGCAGATATTGGCTAAATTTCCTGAAGCCAAACTAGTAATTGCACCGCGTAAACCAGGTAGAGTGCAAGAAATAACACATTTAGCCCAAAAAGCTGGTTATAGTGTGGGTTTCCGCAAAGAGTTATTAACTCAACCTGCGGCAGAACGGTTGGCTAGTCAAGTAATTTTAATTGATACTATTGGTGAGTTAGGTAGAATTTATGCAGTCGGCGATGTTGTCTATGTTGGTGGGAGTTTGATAACTCATGGTGGTCATAATGTCTTAGAACCAGCAGCCCATGCCAAACCGATTGTTGTTGGACCACATATGTTTAATTTTAAAGATTCTCATGCCTTGCTAAAACAAAATAAGGCCTGTCACACTGTTAACAATCAACAAGAGTTAACAGAAAGTCTGTTAAAAATTGTGAGCGATGATAATTTAAGAAATAGTATGGGGCAGGGTTCTTTGCAGGTTATTATTGATAATCGTGGTGCGGCTAAACGGAGTATTGAATATTTACAAGCTTTATTGGCGGGCGATGCCATTCATGGTAAAAACTTAAATTATTCGATTAATAATGCAACTAGCAGACATATAACAATAGAAGGTGGCGAGCGAATGCGGCAACGTGAAGCCGTGAAGTTATATTTATATCGCTTGGTACATGGTAAAATCAACCACTATTGGGATTATTTTATTTTAATTTTTTTACGAGTGGCTTCAGTTATTTATGAGCTGGGCGTGTGGACTAAACTCGCTCTGTATCGTACTGGGATTTTACAACAAAACAAATTGGATTGTATGGTCATTAGTCTTGGTAATATTACAGTAGGGGGCACAGGTAAAACACCTACTGCTCAAAAAATGGCGGCCTTAATTAGAGATTTAGGTTACCGTGTAGTTATTTTAAATCGTGGTTATCGAGCTCATTGGGATGATCCGATTGGGGTAGTTTCAGATGGTAAAAGAATTTACATGACGGCTTTCGAAGCTGGCGATGAAGCGTATTTATTAGCTAAAAATCTTCCTGGAGTGCCAGTTGTTATTGGTAAAGATCGGGCGATTACAGGTAAATATGTAGTAGATAGTATGCGCCCCGATGTAATTATCATGGATGATGGTTATCAGCATTGGCAACTAGCTCGGGATTTAGATATTGTACTAGTAGATACCTTAAATATGTTTGGCAATAATTGCCTATTACCGCGCGGTACTTTGCGGGAACCATTAGAGAACTTAGATCGGGCAAATATGTTTTTGTTGACCAAGACTAATCAATCAACAGAAGCAGCCAAAGAAAAAGTTAAAGAAGTATTAGCGAAAAATAATCAACACGCTATAGTTTTTGAAAGTGTTCATAGCCCCTGCTACTTTGTGGAGATTGCAGACTGGTATAAAGGGATAAAAGATAATAAAAAAGATTTACAAGACTTGAAAGGTTGCGCCGTAATGGCTTTTTCTGCGATTGGCAACCCATCTTCTTTTGAACAATCCTTAGCGGATATTGGCGTAGAATTAGTGGAGACTATTCGCTACCCTGACCATCATGATTATGGGATGGTAGAAATGCAGTATGTTACGGAACGCGCTTTAAGTCAAAAAGTACGAGCGTTGATTACTACAGAAAAAGATGCTGTAAAAATTCCTTCGGAATTTATTTATTCACAACGGGAATTGCCCCTATACATTTTAGGTATCGAGGTGAAAATGCTCAATGGTGAGCGAGAATTCCTAGATATTGTGGAAGAAAAGATTAAAAAGGGGAAAAGAAAATAATGAAGGTTATATGTGTAATTCCAGCTAGATACGCATCAAGCAGATTACCCGGGAAACCTTTAGCGGATATTTGTGGGAAACCGATGATTCGCTGGGTATATGAGCAGGCTAAACAAGCGAAATTGTTGGAAGATGTGATTGTGGCTACTGATAATAGTTTGGTTTATGAAGCTGTGCAAAATTTTGCGGGTAAGGTATGTATGACTAGTGCTGCGCATACTAGTGGTACAGATCGACTAGCAGAGGTAGCACAACATTATCCTGAAGTGGATTTAATTGTTAATGTTCAAGGCGATGAACCCTTAATTCCTAGTGAAATTATTGATCGTTTGGTTACAGCCTTTTTACAAGAACCAGATTTGCAAATGGCGACGCTAAAAACGGTAATGCCAGCATCTGAATATGCTGATCCAGCCTGTGTAAAAGTGGTAACTGATTGTGATAATAATGCATTGTATTTTTCGCGTTCGCAAATACCTTATGTTCGGAATAAATTAGCGACAACACAAATATATAAACATATTGGTGTTTACGCCTATAAACGCGATTTTTTGCTTAAGTTTGCTAGTTTACCAGTGGGTTATTTAGAGCAAATTGAAAGTTTGGAGCAACTCCGTGTTTTAGAAAATGGTTATAAGATAAAAGTTTTAGAAGTTGCTTATAATGCGGTAGGCGTAGATACCCCAGAAGATTTGGAAAAAGTTCGCAAAGTTCTTGCGATAAGATAAAGAAGGTGTAAAAATGCAAATTGTAAAAATAGGAAATTATCAAGTAGGGGATGGAAAAAAGTTAATGTTAATGGCGGGGCCTTGTGTATTAGAAGGCTATGAACGCAGCTTAGCAATTGGCAAGCGGGTGAAGCAAATAACGGACAAATTGGGAATTAATTATGTTTTTAAGGCTTCATATGACAAAGCCAATCGTTCTGCTTTCAATTCCTTTCGTGGTCCTGGACTAACAGAAGGGTTAGCCATGTTAGCCAGTATTAAACAGGAATTGCAAGTACCAGTGGTTAGCGATATTCACGAAGTTTCTCAAGTTGAACAAGCAGCTCAGGTTTTAGATATTTTACAAATTCCCGCATTTTTATGTCGGCAAACTGACTTAGTCTATGCAGCAGCTCAGACGCAAAAAGTTGTAAATGTAAAAAAAGGTCAATTTTTAGCTCCTTGGGATATGAAAAATGTGGTAAATAAAATTTTAGAAGCCGGGAATAAAAATATTTTATTAACGGAACGGGGTTCAAGTTTTGGTTATAATACTTTGGTAACCGATATGCGTGGTTTAGCAATAATGCGAGAAATAGGCTACCCAGTAGTAATGGATGCCACTCATAGTGTACAAATACCTGGGGGCTTAGGCACAGCTTCGGGTGGACAAAGTCAATATGTACCGCATATGGCGCGTGCCGCTGCTGCTGTTGGCATAGATGCGTTATTTCTAGAAGTGCATGATAATCCAGCAGAAGCTTTGTCAGATGGTCCCAATATGGTTAGCTTAGATAAATTAGAAGAACTATTGACAGATGTACTAGCAATTTATAAAATTGCACATAAATAAGGTTATTCTTAAGAATAAGAAGGATTGATAGTTATGTTGGATAAAGCAAAAGAAGTTCTAAAAATAGAGGCAGAAGCAATTCTCAGTTTGATACCGAAACTTGACGAAGATTTTGTGCGCGCTGTAGAGTTAATTTTAGCTTGTCGTGGCCGCGTAGTTGTAACGGGTATGGGGAAGTCAGGAATTGTTGGCCGCAAAATATCAGCGACCCTCGCTAGCACAGGTACTCCGTCTTTTTTTCTACATCCAGCGGAAGGTATTCACGGGGATTTGGGTATGGTAACAGTCAATGATGTCGTTTTGGCATTATCAAATAGTGGTGAAACCGCAGAAGTTTTGCAGATCTTACCCTCCATTCGGAGAATTGGCGCCCAGGTTATTAGTATGTGTGGTAATCAAAATTCAACTTTAGCTAAAAATGCTGATATCGCCTTAGATGTTAGTATTGCCCAAGAAGCTTGTCCGCTAGGCTTAGCACCTACGGCAAGTACTACCGCTAGTTTAGCTTATGGTGATGCTTTAGCTGTAGCGCTGTTATCAAAACGCAAATTTACCGCAGATGATTTTGCTATTTTCCATCCTGGGGGTTCGTTAGGCCGAAAATTACTGTTAACGGTTGCTGATATCATGCATGGTGGTGAAGAAGTACCGATTATTGCTCAAGATAAAATAGTCCAAGAAGCTCTATTTGTCATAACTTCTAAAGGTTTAGGCGCAACTGTAGTGGTTGATAATCAAGGGAAGATGGTAGGCGTATTAACGGATGGGGATATCCGTCGCGGTCTAGAAAAAGGGTTAGAGTTTTTGAAACAGCCGATAGTTCATTTTATGACTAGAGCGCCGCGGACAATAAAAGCAGACCGTCTGGCCGCGGAAGCCTTACATATTATGGAAAAAAATCAACCCCGCCCGATTACAGTTTTACCAGTAGTAGATGCCGATAACTATGTTTTAGGGATGCTACATATGACGGATTTATTACGTCAAGGGGTTGTGTAATGGCCGATTTAACAAAAATAAAGTTAGTTTTACTAGATGTTGATGGCGTATTGACGGATGGACAGATAATTATTGGACCAACAGGGGAACTCTGTAAGCAATTTAATGTAGCTGATGGCCTAGGAATTAGTATTGCGCAACGCTTAGGGATAAAAATAGGAATTATAACGGGGCGTAAAGGTGAAATTATCACTCGTAGAGCTCAAGAGTTGGGTATTACAATTTTATATATGGGTATTAGTAATAAAAAGCAAGCCCTAGAGCAAATTCTGCAACAAGAAAAGTTAACTTTAGCAGAAGTAGCTTATATGGGCGATGATTTGAATGATTTAAGTGTGCTACAGGTGGTAGGCTTGTCAGCTGCACCAGCCAATGCCGTAGTGGAAGTAAAAGAACGCGTGCAATATATTTGTCAGCGTTCCGGCGGGCAAGGAGCAGTGCGGGAATTATTAGAGCAACTCCTAAAAGCACAAGATTTATGGAAAAAAGTGATTAAAGAATATTTACAACAGGGACAAGGTGATGTGCAGTAATGTGGCAATATCATTTTATTAAGCTAGTAAGTAAACTGGTTTGTCTGTTACCATACTCGGTAATTCTTTTATTGGGCAAGTGGGCAGGCGGTTTATATTACTTGCTTGCAAAAAAACAAGTTAATAGAGCCTTAGAAACAATTAAAGAGTGCTTAGGGTTAGATGAAGTGCAAGCGCGCAAAATAATTTATAGCATGTGCCAAAAATTAGGCAAGACATTTTTAGAAGTGTTATATATTCCTAACCTTAACAAAGAGAACATTCAACAATTTGTAAAAATTGAGCATCCTGAATATTTACACCAAGCTTTGGCCAAGGGGCGCGGGGTAGTGGCTTTAGCGGCACATATTAGCAACTGGGAGTGGCTAGGGGCAGCCTTGGCCTTAAACAACTTTCCTTTAACTAGTATGGTTAAACGGCAACCAAATGAGCAACACACGCGAATTTTGACTGAATATCGGGAGATGACAGGAATAGAAACTTTCCTGAGTGGCACTAATGATATTATTGCCGCCGCGCGTGCGCTTAAAAAGGGTAAGGTCTTAGGTTTTATTGCTGACCAAGATGCTGGACCAGAAGGTATTTTTGTGCCTTTTTTAGGTAAAATGGCTTCTACGCCAGCAGGACCGGCATTTTTTGCTAAAAAATTTAAAGCGCCGATTGTGCCGATGTTTATAGTGCGTTGTCCAGAAGGTGGGCATAAAATTATTATGCAACCAGCTTTTTATTACGAAGATACAGGTAATGAGGCCGCAGATATGCTAGCAATTACAGCCAAGATGGTTAAAGTTACGGAAGATGTTATTAAGCAGTATCCAGACAATTGGCTATGGTTTCAAAAAAGATGGAATACTCCTTATAAATTAAAGGAGGCAGAAGGTTGTGAAGATAAACCTTAAATCCCCGTTATTCGGGGTTGTGATTTTTTTGCTGTTATGTGGTGCGTGGTTTTTCTATGACAATGGTGTAGAAAAAGAAGCGGTGCAGCAAACTCCAGAAACAAACCTGGTAACTATAAAAAATGCTTACTTAGTAGAAGAAAAACAAGGTAAGAAGAACTGGGAGCTAACTGCAGATACAATGCAAGTAGACGCTGTACAGCAGATTAATAATTTAACAGGTGTCAAGGGAAAACTATTTTTAGAAAACGGCAATATTGTCAATATTAGTTCTGATAAAGGGGCCCTACATCTAAAGAGTAAAGATGTGCAATTAACTGGGAATGTGGTTGTAGTGACCACACAAGCAGAAAAACTAGTTGCGCAAGATTTAAGATTTACCAATGTTGATAGTTTAATTACGGCCAGTGGTGAGGTAGTAATCACTAAGCCTGGAGTATATGCCAAGGCTGATAAAGCTGTTGCTGACCGTGGCTTAGAACAAATTAAACTTATTGGTAATGCCCTAGTACGAAAAGGGGGAGAATAAGATGAAGAAAAAATTAGCAGCAGTACTTACGGTAGGTATGCTCTGTGCGACCTTGGTTTCAGCGCAGACAACGGAAAATCAGCCTGTTGAGATAAGTGGTGATACGATTGAGTACAATTCTAAAACGCAAATTACTACGGCGGTTGGCAATGTAAATATTAAACGGGTAGATGGAAATGCGCAGGCGGCACGCGCTGAATATAATCTTAAACAGGAGATTGGACAACTTACTGGCAATGTGCGCATGCAATATAATGATGTGACAATTAAATGCGAGACGTTAGATTTGTTGGCGGGTAAACATTTAATTGCTAGTGGGGGCGATGTTTACCTGACAAAAGCTGGAGATACCTTAAATGCGGCTAAAGTTGAATACTTTGATCAACGTAAATTTGCACAAACGATTGGCGATTGGGCGAAATTAACTACAGCAGATGCAAGTGTGTTGACTGCGGAATATATTAGCTATGATATGCAAGCTGGGCAAGCGATTGCGGAACGACAAGTGAAAATTGATGCGCCGGCAAGAAAACTAATAGCGGCGGGTGATCATGCTGTGTACTTAGATAATAAAGCGGGACGTGAACCGGTGATAACTTTAACAGGCAATGCTTGGGCTATCCAAGATGGCAATAAAATTACGGGTAATACTTTAATTTTTAAAACAGAGAGCAGTGAAGGTGAAGCCAAAGGCAAAGTTGTGCTACAATTGCCTCCGCAACAAAAAACTAAACCCAGTGTAGCAAGCTAAAAAATTCATTTGGGGAAAAGTGGCAAGAATATGTATATAGAAACAAAAAATTTAGTTAAAAAATTTAAAGAACGAGTAGTTGTAAACAATGTCAGTATTAAAGTAGAACAAGGTAAAATAGTCGGTTTATTAGGCCCGAATGGTGCGGGCAAAACAACTACCTTTTACATGATTGTCGGCTTAGAACGTCCCGATAGTGGACATGTTTTAATTGATGGCCGTGATGTATCGCAAATGGCGATGTATGAAAGAGCAGAAAATGGCTTAGGCTATTTACCACAAGAAGCCTCGATTTTTCGCAAACTAACGGTAGAAGAAAATATTATGGCGATTTTAGAGACTACACCTTTGTCTGTGCCAGAGCGGCAAGAAAAATTAGAGGACCTGATAAGTGAGTTTAATGTAGGGCATGTGCGTAAGCGCAAAGGCTCAGAATTATCAGGGGGTGAGCGTCGGCGGGTTGAAATTGCCCGGGCTTTAGCGAAAGATCCTTCGTTTATCTTGTTGGATGAACCTTTTGCTGGCATAGATCCAATTGCCGTAGCCGATATTCAGGAAATGATTGCGCATCTAGCTAGGCGGGGCATTGGAGTTTTAATTACTGATCACAATGTGCGTGAAACTTTGAATATTGTTGATACTGCATATATTTTAAATAATGGTGAAATTTTGGTTGCGGGCGATCGCGAAAAAATTGCTAGTAGTGAGATTGCGCGTAAGTTTTATTTAGGTGATAAATTTACTTTGTAGAAGGGGAGCATGTAATGCGGATATTAGATAAATATATTTTAAAAGAATTGGCTGGACCGTTTATCTTTGGCATAGCCTCTTTCTCAAGCATTTTTATTGCTAGTAGTGTGTTGTTTCGCATTGCGCAATATTTGACCAAGTACGGAGCGTCCGTAACTTCTTTAACTAAACTTTTTGTGTATAGTTTGCCAGAAATTATCAATTTCACTTTTCCCATGTCGATGCTTTTGGCGTCATTGTTGGCGTTTGGACGTTTGTCGGCTAGTAGTGAAATAACAGCGATGAAATCAGGCGGAATTAGTTTTTGGCGGTTAAGTCTGCCCGTTTTTGTAGTGGCTTTTTGCGTGAGCATTTTTTCAGTCGTATTTGCTGAAAAAGTTGTGCCGGCCTCTAAATTAGCTTATAGTCGCGTACTGTATTATGAAATTGAAAAAAACACCAAGCCCCGTTCGCAAGAGCATATAATTTTAAAATCAATTACGGGTGGCGATATTGAGCGCTTGACTTATGCCCGCAAATTTGATGAGCATGAGGGGAAAATGCACGGTGTAACCGTGGAGATTTTTGAAAAAGGTGAGTTAGTGAGTGTCCAAAAAGCTGAAGAAGCTACTTGGGATACTGATAAATGGATTATGAAACAAGGCATGGTTTACGAATTATCTAAAGAAGAAGGAATTGCGCGTACAGCAAAATTTGAAGAACAAGTGATGCCAGTTAACACTCGCCCGAACGATGTTGCCTTAGAGCAAAAAAAACCTGATCAAATGACTATTAAGGAACTGAAACAGCAAATTGGCATTTTAAAACGACAATTTTTATCAGTTTCTAAATATGAGATGGAAATGTATCAACGGGTAACCATTCCGATGGCTTCTTTAGTATTTGCAGTTATTGGTACGCCTTTAGGTTTACAGCCACAACGTTCAAGCTCTTCTATTGGCTTGGGCTTAAGTATTATTATTATCTTTATTTACTACACAATAATGACTTTAACCACGGCAATTGGCCAAGGCGGAGTAATATCGCCGTTTTTGGCGGCTTGGGTTCCCAATATTGTAGGTTTGTTAGTGGGCGCCTATTTGATGCGACGCGTTTCTAAATAAGCTCAAATTAAAAGCCGAAGTAGCTAGGGAGAGGGTGAGGTGGAATATGTATGGTATAGTGTTAATACTAGTGTTAATTGTTATGGGTGGTGCTATCGCTTATATTGGTGATAAATTAGGCACTAAAATTGGTAAAAAACGAATTAGTGTTTTTGGTTTACGGCCGAAACACACCTCGATTTTGATGACCATAATTACGGGAACTTTAATTGCCTTGGTAACTTTGGCAAGCATGGCGGCTATTTCCAAAGATGTGCGGGTGGCCTTATTTGGTATGGAAAAATTGCGAGCTCAGTTGGGTAATTTAAATAATGAAGTTGCTAGTAAAAACCAAGAAATTCAACAAGCCTTAACTCAAATTCTAGAAAAAAACAAAAATTTGGCCCAGTTAGATGCTACAATTAAAACTAATCAAGCGCAAATGCAGGCTTTACAGCAAGAAAAAGAGCAGGCGCAACAGGATATGCAAGCGGCTAAGGCTATTACCGCTGAAGTACAACAGCAGTATCAACAAGCTCAAACTAGTTTGCAAGAAACCTTGACAACCAAGAAACAGTTGGAAACTGATATTGTGCATTTATCGAGTATTGCGGAGCGCCTACAACAGGGTTTAATTAGTGTTAGAGAAGGCCAGATAATTTTTCGGGCGGGAGAGTTAGTAGCTTCAGGACGCTTAACCGCGGGTAAAAATATGGAAGAAAGTGCCAAAGAATTAGACACCTTAATGAAAACGACCAATGCTCTATTAATAGATAAGTTAGGAATTGAAAATAAACAGTTGCAAGTAGTGTTTATCGAACAAAACGAAGTCAAAAATACCTTGTATAAAATGAGCCAATTATCAGGGAAAGTTTTTGTGCGGCTGTTAGCTAGTAGTAACTTAGTTTATGGGGATCCGATTATTGTGCGGCCGCAAATTTTACCGAATGAATTAATTTATAAACGTCAAGAAGTTATCTTGACCAAACAATTGGATTTACAAGATAAAGATGTGCAAGTGGCGCTGATTGAACTTTTGCAAGAAATAAATGCTAAGGCGATTAATAATGGTGTAATTGCCGATCCACTTAATGGCACAGTTGGCAATTTGAGTATTGGTGAAATGTTAGAGCTAACTAAAAATCTCCAAAAATATCAAAATGGCCTGGTAAATGTAATTGTGCGCGCTAAGCGAGATATTTATACTTCCGACTTATTAAGTATTGATATTGAATTTGAAAAAATATAAGCAAAGGCGAGCTAGAGCTCGCCTTTTTTGTTGTGAGGTGAAAAAAATGCTAATTGCCATTGATCCCGGACGAGATAAATGTGGTTTAGCAATAGTACAGCCTGATGGCGAAGTCCTAGAACTGTTTTTAGTAAGAGCGACGGAGTTACTAGAACAAGTACAAATTTGTTTAGCTAAATATCCCCAAAGCCAAATTTTATTGGGCGATGGTACACAAAGTGCGGGAGTGCAACACAGCTTAGCCAGTTTGAATCAAACCGTAATCTTAGTGGATGAACGCAATACTACATTGCAAGCCAGTGAACTATATTGGCACAAAAATAAACCAAGCTTTTGGCAGAGCCTGCTACCAATCCGCTGGCGTAGTTTGCCAGAGCCTGTAGACGCGTATGCTGCTTGGGCGATTGCTTTGCGATTTTTACAAAATACAAAATACAAAATAAAAACAAAAAAATAAAATATTTTTAAAAAGTTTAGCAGGAATTTCCGCAAGGATGTAGAATATATATATTAGCTGGTTATGAAAGACAATTTTTAAAGATGAAAAATTAGGCAAAAACAAAGCTAAGGAAACAAGGACACTTATGTTGCGGGCTTGCTGAAAATTTGTTTTTATTGATTGGCGAAAATAAACCAAGCAAAAAACAAATTTGGAGGGAAATTATTATGAAAAAATCTCTAGTATTAGCAATGGCTCTTTCTCTAGGTATCGCTGGTACAGCATTTGCTGCTAACCCATTCTCTGATGTTCCATCTAACCACTGGGCATATGCTTCTGTAAGCAAATTAGCTCAAGCTGGTATCGTAGAAGGTTACGGCGATGACACTTTCAAAGGTGGCAAAAGCATTACTCGTTACGAAATGGCTCAAATGGTAGCAAAAGCTATGGCTAAATCTGACAAAGCTGACGCTAGTCAAAAAGCTATGATTGAAAAATTAGCTGCTGAATTCTCTGCAGAATTAGACAATCTTGGCGTACGTGTAACAAAATTAGAAAAAAATGCTGATAACGTGAAAATCACTGGTGAAATGCGTTTCCGTTACAGAGGTTTTGATGGCGACCAATATGGTAACGACAAACAAAACGAAACTAAACTTCGTACTCGTTTAAACCTTAAAGGCGAAATCAACGACAAATGGACAGCTAACATGATGTTAGAAAATGAACAAAACTTAGAAACAAATGGCCGTGCTGATGAAGATAGCACATTAATGCGTCGTGCTTGGGTAGCTGGTAGCATTGATGATGTAAAAGTACAAGCTGGTCGTTTTGCTTATGCTGATGTTAATGCGTTCTTATTCGACTCTGCTGAAACTGATGGGGTGCGTTTAGACTTCGGTAATAAATTAAAAGCGACAGTACTTTATGGTCGTATGACTCCAAATAAATATGGTGCATTCAAGTCTGGGGCTCAAAAAGATGTTGATACTGCAGGTTTGGCTCTTGACTACAAGCAAGATAAATGGCAATTCAATGCTGCTTATTATGATGTAAAAGGCAAAAATGATAATGCGATTACAGGAGTGGATGATACTTCTTTCGGTCAATTCTATGCGGCTTACAAATTTGATAAAAACTTCAAATTAGCAGCTCAATTATTAATGGCTGGCGATGAAGTAAATGGCACTGATAAAACAGGTTACACTGCACGTTTAGACTACAAAGGTATGAACGTAGCTGATAAAGGATCTTGGGGCGCATGGATCATGGGCTTCGATGCTCCAGCAGGCGTACTTTATGCTCCAGCAGGTTTGGATTGGGATCTTAACGATAATCGTGGTGTTACTGGTTATGAAATCGGTTTCAACTATGCTGTCCAAAAAAATATTAAATTACAAGTATCTTACAGTGATTTAGAACAAAAAGAAGCTGCTGCAGGTATGTCTAAAGAAGATCAACAAACTACAACTGCATTCGTACAATTCTTCTTCTAGAAAAAACTAAGCAAGTAATTAAAGGGACTTCCAATTGGAAGTCCCTTTTTTGGGTTCTATGTCAAATGTTGTGGTGTGAATAATAAAGAAGTATATTTAGACTGGATTAAGAATGAAAAAGTTCTTAATCCAGTTTTAACTTTTTGAAGAAGCAATGAATAATAATCTATTACGGAAACGATTGAAATTTCTAAGACCAAAAGAAACACGTTTTAGTTTTTTAACGCTTGTTACAACCTTCAGTATAAGCATTAATAAAATCAGTTTTAAAGCTATTCAACTATGAGCGGTAAAATAGTTTGCGACTTTACTTCAATTAGCCCTTTATCAGTTAGTTTTAGCTCCGGGCTAACCGGTAAACTAATAGTACTTAGGGACATCAGTGGATTTTTATGGGCGTAACCTAATTGCGCAAACGCTTGCTTTAGGGCTTGAACTTCTAGAGCTAGTTCGGGCATTGATAGAGGCGAGAGAATTCCCGCAATTGGTAAAGGTACTTCGGCTAAAACAGTTTCATTTAAAACGGCTAGATAAGCTCCTTGTTGCTCAATTACACGGTTAACGGCAAACAACAAATCGGGAATATTACGACCAATAGCCAGTAAATTATGATGATCATGCGCATAGGTGGTGGCAATCGCGCCGCTTTGGAGACATACCCCGCCGACTAAGGCTAAAGCTGGTTGTAACTGACCTCGTCCATGGCGTTCTAGGACTAAAGCTAGAGCAAAATCACTGGCTTGCCAATCTAACAGACCATCCTTAACGGGAATATCAGCTTGTTTAGCTTGCGTAAAAGTAGCATCGGCGACTAGTTCAAAGACATTGCAGCGGACACTGGCGGCCGTAGTTTTAACAGGTATTTGCAGTTGTTGTACGGTTAAGGGGTGACAATGTACACTTTGATAAAAGTGTGCGGGAAAGTTTAAACTTTTGGCTGAGAAAATATGTTCTTGCGTATGGTCATAGATTTTTTTACCACTTTTATATGTAGCTAAAATCGGTAGTTCGGTTAGGTTATCCGTGATAAAAAAGTCAGCAATTTTACCCGCCGCTAGACAACCGCGATCCCGCCAACCGATGTGTAGCGCTGGGGTATAGGTAGCCAGATAAATTGCTAGCTCGGGCTTAATACCTAACTGGATTAATTTACGTAGATTTTTATCTAGTT
This sequence comes from Succinispira mobilis DSM 6222, assembly GCF_000384135.1. Taxonomy (NCBI): domain Bacteria; kingdom Bacillati; phylum Bacillota; class Negativicutes; order Acidaminococcales; family Acidaminococcaceae; genus Succinispira; species Succinispira mobilis. The sequence continues at coordinate 62,807 of NZ_KB913028.1, read as the reverse complement.
GCCCCTTGCTAACAAATTCATCGGCCATAATATCATCAGTAACTAAGGCTAGGCGCTCATACATTTGATATTCTTGAATACAGGCAATAATATCAGCTTTTAAGGATTTGCTTTGAATTTCAACAAACATGCCTTGTAAAAAGCGGTCAATTAAGCCCGCGACAGTTTGTTGGGTATGATCAGAATGAACACCCGCAAACAGCATTTTTGCTAATTCAACATCGCCAATTCGCGGACAATGCCCTTCAATCGCCAGATAAGGATAGTTTGATTTAGTGTAGTTAATTAAATCTAAAGTTTTAGATTGCTCACGGTAAATCACATCGATATAATTCATAATTTCACCGAGGCAAACTACTTGCGGTTGTTTAAGTAAGATTTGTAAATCTTCTAGCGTGATTTTCCCGCCAGTACTTTCTAAATCACTATTAGTTGAAGGGACAGAACTAGGAACGCCGAAGAAAATATCAATAGGCGCATTTTCCGAGGCGGTAAGCATGCTTTCTACGCCGACGCGACCAAAGACATTCGCAATTTCGTGTGGCTCGGAAATGATGGTTGTAACGCCGTGACGCGCTAATTCATGCGCAAAAGCTTGGGGCGTGGCCATTGTGCTCTCTATATGCATATGGATATCGATTAAGCCGGGAATTAAATAGTTATTTTGGGCATCAACAATCTGGGAGCTCGTAAACTCTTGAATATTTTGGCCGATATATAGAATTTTTCCTTGTTTTACGACGAGATTGTTTTTAATAAATTTTTTGCTAAAGCTATTATAAATTTGGGCATTGATAATTATTAAATCAACAGTAGTTTGTGGCATAAGCTCAGTCCTTTCTCACATTATGGGCTAATTATAACAAAAGGGGCTAAGAGTAAGCAAGTTAGGAAAATTGTGTAAGTGGATTTATTAGTCAGTTAAGGAGTATTAAGATATTTGGCACAGATGATTTACTAGTGAACAAAGCTGCGATTTGAACTACTACCACTTATAGAAGGAGTGGATTCTTAGAAACACGATAACCAATGCCAGTATTTAACCAAGCTATCCCCGTAATTCCTATAGTTTATTGGCATTAAGCCAAAAATAGAAGTTCTGTAGAAGCTATATGATTTGCGTATAGGTTTTTTCTTTTAGTTAAGAAATAATTATACACGAAACGATTACAACCAATCGACCTGACGATTATTGTTTTTGCTTTTTTGTTGGGTACAGATAAAATTTGTAAGTGAGTGACTTTCAGCTTCTTTAAGCATAGAGGCGCATAAACGTATCCAGTCAATGGGAGAAATCAGTTGTGCGAGTGAAATTTACCACGACATTAGACTGTGAACTTTTATTATTCAAACTACAAAATTTGACAGAGAACCCACAGAATATAAAAAAGGAATATCCAACTTTGCAATTGGATATTCCTAAAAAACTATTTAAATGGCTAAATAAGCTACTTAGGCTTCTTCTGTAGCTAATTCGGCAATAGTTTCATATTTTTCTTCGCTTTTACCAACGGCTACACAAACAGCCGCATCGCCAGTGATATTAACCATAGTTCTAGGCATATCGAGAACCCGGTCAATTCCAGCGATTAAGGCTAAGCCTTCTAGGGGTAAGCCTACTGTTTGTAATACCAGTGTTAGCATAATTAAGCCCGCGCCAGGCACACCTGCAGTTCCGATAGAAGCAAGCGTTCCCGTCAAGATAATCATCATATATTGACTCATCGTCAAATCAATCCCATAAACTTGAGCGATAAACAAAGCACAAACCCCTTGATATAAAGCAGTTCCGTCCATGTTAATTGTAGCGCCAAGCGGCATTACAAAACTAGAAACTTGACGAGATACGCCAAGACCCTCTTGGACACATTTTAAACTTACAGGGAGCGTTCCCCCACTACTACAAGTTGAAAAAGCAATTAACTGTGCTGGGAAAATTTCTTTGATAAATTTCATCGGACTAACACCAGTGGCTTTAACCAAAGGTAAGTAAGTGATAATAATATGTAACAAACAGCCAAGATAAACAGCAAAGACAACTTTAATCAAAGGTAGGAGAACTTGAGGACCGTTTTTGGCAACTACGGGTACAATCAGAGCAAACACTCCAATTGGAGCTAATTTCATAATAAAGCCAACAATTTGGTACATAATTTCGGCTAGGCCTTCAAAGAAGTCATGCACAACTTTAGCTTTAGTGCCAACCGCATTGATGCTAATACCGATAAACAGCGCGAAAATAATTATTTGCAACATGTTACCTTTTAACAGTGCTTCCATCGGATTAGCTGGAATAATCCCCACGATAACTGAAGATATTGAAGGGGAAGCTACTGCTTTAGCGGCAGCTTTGGTACTAAGAGCCAAGCCGCTACCAGGTTGTAATACTGTTGCTAAAACTAGACCAAGAGCGATAGCGATAGCAGTAGTTCCTAAGTATAAAGCTAGGGTTTTACCGCCAATTCGACCAACTTTTTTAATATCGCCAACACTAGCTGCACCGACAATTAACGAGGCTAATACTAGTGGCACAATAATCATTTTGATCAAGCTTAAAAAAATACTTCCAAAAGGAGCAATCCAGGTAGTGGCGAAAGGTAATCCGCTTGGTCCAAGAGCTAGACCCGTGATAACACCTAAAACCAAACCAACAAGAATTTTGGTTGATAAGTTCATTCAAGACACCTCTCTCATAATTTTTTTATAATAACGCATTTTGCGCCTTTTAATTATAGAATAAATTATAAGAAAAAAAAATAGCTAACTGCCCCAAAAGGACAAGTATACAATATAATTCGCAAACAATGGGATGATTAGAGGATTTTGTATACAGAACTACTTTGTACAAAATAAAATAAACACGAAAGTTTTCGCTGGATTACAATAAAACATTCAAATTATATATATTGTGCTATTATTAATACCTAAATATTTGGTAAAGAAACGCAAAAACCAAAGAAACTTTAGTTTAACGTCTAATATTTTACAAAGACGAAAAATAGTGTGCTTAGCAATAATTTTTGCCGCTCACACTATTTAGGAAGGTTACAGAATATTTTGTGGTAAAGTACTACAAATTGTGAGGAACTTAAAGCATCAATAGATAATACTAGAGTATTACAATAAGTAAGGATTGAACTATCAGTACTTGCAGATGGCCTGGATTCTTGGTTGGAAACACGCGATTTAATAAAGCTGGACTCCGTTCCGGCTCTATAAGATAAGTTATGGTGTGTGGAAAAATTCTGCATATCACAGCATATTTTTTTACAAAAAAATGAGCATGATCTTGAAAAATCCTTTATGATAAAGTTGCGAACCTAATCAAAGAGGATTTTCAAATCATGCTCAATACCAACAATTATATACATGTGAATAAAATTATTAGGCGACTAATTTCAAGAAAATAACAGCCACTAGTCCCGGAACTCCGAAAAAGCCTACGATTAAACTATTAATGATTGTTATACTAACTTGAAAATGAACGAAGGCCGCTACAAAATTAAAAAGCCATAGACCAATGCCACCTAAAATGGCATTATATATTAATTTAATAGGTAGGGATAATAATTTAACGACTAATATTAAAATCACAACGGCGATCAGGTAGGTAAATATTTCTGGCAAGAGAGTCACTTCCTTTGGTTGTTACAGAATTCTACGATTTTCTAAAGCTTTATGTAGGGTTAATTCATCGACGTACTCTAGATTACTGCCGATTGGTAGCCCATGAGCAATACGACTAACTACAATTCCCAGTGGTTTTAGGAGCCGCGCAATATAAGTTGCAGTAGCTTCACCTTCTACACTAGAACTAGTGGCGATTATTACTTCCTCAATCTTACTATCGCTGAGACGACGAACTAACTCTTTGATTTTTAAATCTTCTGGACCCACACCATCAAGTGGCGAAAGTACTCCGTGAAGAATATGATAATTACCTAAAAAACTGTGGCTACGTTCTAAAGGGAGAATATCTTGCGGTTGCTCGAGCACACAAAGTAATTTAGCATCACGTTTCGTATCACTGCAAATCTCGCATAGTTCTTGTTCCGTTAAATTGAAACAACGCGAACAAAGTTTAATAGTGGTCTTAGCTGTTATTAAGCTAGCAGCTAAAGTTTGAACTTCAGCTAAGGGCAGGTCGATTATGTGATAGGCAAGCTTCATTGCTGTTTTGGAGCCAATCCCTGGTAAATGCCGTAGCTGTTCATATAACTTGTTTAAAGCAGTTAGTGTTTTCATTATAAGGGTACTAAACTAAAACATGCCCGGAGGTAATTTCATGCCTTTAGTAACTTTGCCCATTTCCGCCTCAGTCAACTCATCAATTTTCTTAAAGCTGTCATTTACAGCTACCAAGATAAGATCTTGGAGCATTTCCATATCTTCTGGATCGAAAGCCGCAGGGTCAATAGTAATAGAAACAAGCTCCTTTTTGCCAGATGCAACAACTTTAATTGCTCCACCACCAGCAACAGCTTCTACAGTTTTACTTTTTAACTCTTCTTGAGTTTTAGCAAGTTCAGCTTGCAGTTTTTGCATTTTTTTCATCATACCTTGCATATTGTTCATATTTCCAAACATTAGTTGTTCCTCCAAAAAATTTAATTTTACTTACTTATTATACTATGTTTCTCAATCCTGTGACAAGGATTGGCGGTTTAGCTTATTTATTAATGGTGTTAAGTTGACCACCAAACATGTCGATAGCTTTTTGAACAGCGGGTTCGAGGGTTTCTAGTTCCGTAGGTTCAATGGGTGTTAGTGTTTCTTCTTGGCTAGTAGCTGAACTTTGTAATTGATTTTCACTCAAAGCTTGAAAATCAATTGCTTGGTTAGTAAGTTCTTGCAGAGTATTGCGAATGATTTGCAAGAAATCATTTTGCATTAGGCGTTCACAAGCAAAATCTTTAGAAATGCTAACTATTAAGCGATTGTTAACTAAGTCATGCACTTTAGCAAAATTTAGACAGGCTAAAACAGCTCTTTTATTGTCTTTGTGCAATTTAGTTAGTAAACTTTGATAGAGATTATTTTTATCGAGATTTAAATTCGGCGAAGTGGGGGTAGTTGTTGCAATATTGGGAGTTGTAGGTATTTGTGGGGAATTATTAGTCGGCAAATTAACTGAAATCATGGCTGGAGCTTGACCTGCGAGAACTTGAGCGACTCTTTTTTCTAAGACAGCTACACGTTGTTCTAATTCAGAATAGTAGGCATTATGTTGACAAAGCTTAATAAAACCTAATTCGATAGTTAAAAGTGGCTTGGAAGAGACTTTCAGCTCCTGCAATAGTATTTGCAAGGCGTTTATTATTTCCGTAAGTTGCGTTTCGGAAAATAAGTCTTGAAAACTAGCGATTTCTGTAGTTGCATCGGCTAAGAGAATTGTCGGATCTTCAGGTTGTATTTTAAAAATGAGGATGGCTCGCAGGTAGCCAATTAATTCATAGAGCAAATTGCGGCTGTCTTTGCCAGAGTTGAGAATTTTGTTTAAGGAAATTAAGAGGCTGGCCGTGTTTTTTTCGGATAGAAGCAACAACAACTCGCGCAATTGTTCTTTATGAACGCTACCAAGCATTGTGCGTAAGCTATCGGCGCTTACAGGTGTTTCTACAATACTAGCTTGTTCCAAAAGACTTAAAGCATCGCGCAAAGCACCGTCGGCTTGTAAAGCGATTAGAGACAAGGCTTCAGGGGTGACTGAAATTTGGCTATCTTGAGCAACAAAATTAAGTCGCTGCTCTAAATCAGCCTTGTTTAATTTACGAAAATCAAAGCGTTGACAGCGCGACTGAATAGTTATAGGAATTTTATGTACTTCGGTGGTAGCTAAAATAAAAATTATATGGGCAGGAGGTTCTTCCAAAGTTTTTAAAAGTGCATTGAAAGCTTCGATCGTTAACATATGAACTTCATCAATAATGTAAACTTTATATTTGCAACTAGTTGGAGAAAACTTCACATTATCGCGTAAGTTACGGATTTCATCAATGCCACGATTGGAGGCCGCATCAATCTCAAAGACATCCATATTGCTACCAGCTGTAATGCTTAGGCAATTGGGGCAAGTATTACAAGCGGTAATTTTATCAGCGCTATTTAGGCAATTTAAAGTTTTAGCGAAAATTTTGGCTAAGCTGGTTTTGCCAGTTCCCCGTGGTCCAGCAAATAAATAGGCATGAACAATTTTATCTTGTTTAAGAGCGTTACTTAACGCCAATTTTATTGGTTCTTGCCCCACTACTTCGGAAAAGTTTTGGGGACGATATTTACGATACAGTGCTAAATAGGACATCTAAACACCTCCAAACTAGCTAAATAGGGTAAAAAAAAACAGTCAAAAGACTGTAAGTGCTAAAACAATATTTAATATATTGAACCACAGTTCCAGAGCACCCTCGCGGCACATACAAGTACCCGCTTACCGCTGCTTTCTTCCGAACCTGACGGGGTTCACAGGCTTGCATTGCGCAAGACTCCAAAACTGCAGCTCAATATACCAAATAGTGTATGGCGGAGAGAGAGGGATTTGAACCCTCGGTACAGTTCCCCGTAACACACGCTTTCCAGGCGTGCTCCTTAAGCCACTCGGACACCTCTCCAATTAAGCACATACTCTATTGTATCTTTCGGGCAATGGTTTGTCAAGAACTAATTTTCGTGACTAGTGGGTACCAAGAGTACTGGGCGGTCGATATTAAGCGAAATTGCTTGGGCCGTACTACCAATTAGTAAGCCAGTAACAATTCCAGCACCAGTTTTAGGTAAAATTGTTAAGGTTATATCTTCTTCTTTCATTAAGTTCAATAAAACTTTAGAGGCAGCCCCTTCTACTTTTACCCGATAAGAAGCTTTAATGCCAAACGCATTCATTTCTTCTACCAGTTCGATTAGATTGCGCTCGGCTTGCTTTACTTTAGCATTTAAATCGTCAATAGAACGACTTTTTTCGATTACATTGGCAAAAACTACTTCGCCAATTTTATCATGCAAAGAGCGAACGATACTTAGTGCTTCTAAAGAAGCTAAAGAAAAGTCGGTGGGTAAAAGTACTTTAGCTAGACGCGCAGGTTTAGCTTGATTGGTGGTTTTTAAAGCTATTTTGCCGCGTTCTACAAAAACAGGACATTTTGCTAAGCGGACAACATCAAAAGAAGTACTACCCATAAGGGCGCTTTGAATGTAGCCTTTGCCAGAAGAGGCCATAATAATCAAGTCAACTTGCTCTTGAATAGCTAAATTAGTGATTTCGATCGCGGCTTCGCCTGCGGGGGTAACTATTTTCACCTCGAACCCTTTTTCCACTAATTTCTTTTTAAAACTAGTAAGTTGATGAATAACTTCTTGCCATTCGGCACCAGAACTCTTAGCATCTTTTGCATCTTCAAATACATGGGTTAGAATAATCGTCTTTACGTCGTTTTGGCATAAATCATAAACGCACTCTAGCAGACGAATGGATTGAGCAGAAAAATCTATCGCGACTAATACTTTACTCATAGTTTTGGGTTGCACCAAAGACCACCTCTTTACTTCAAATTGATATTATTATATATGGTTTTAGGGAAAATTACAATAATGTAGGTAAAAACATTATTAGGGCTAAACAATGCTAACTATAATAAAAGACTAAGCTGGTTTTTTGGTGAAATCATACCAGATAGTACTGCCGATACCTAAAGCAATAGCACTTATAAGTTGTAGAGAACTTAGGGGGGCTGTTTTAAAGATTAGATTGCAAAGGCTGTTATAATTTAGGGCTAAAATTGTGAGACCGACAATTAAGCTGATAATTAGATTAGCTTTGTTAAAAGAAAAATTTTTGGTAAAGGAACGTGTAAAGGCTTGATTAACAAAGACCAGCATTAAGCTGGCGGTTAATAAACTAGTTAAGCAAAAAGTTCGAGCCAATGTTAGCGGTATAGAGTTTTTTAAGAGGTAGCAGTAGCTAGAAAATAGTGTTAAAAAGATAACTACTCCTTGCAGACAACTAGTCAAGACATGTTTACGAAGTAAAATATCATCGCTGATTTTATGCGGCGGACGATTCATAACCGTAAGCTCAGCTGGTTGCTGTTCAAAAATTATGGAACAGGTAGGGTCAATCAACATTTCTAGGAGGACAATATGAATAGGTAATAGGAGCACGGGTAAATTAAGACTAGGAATTAATAGGGCAAATAAAATTATCGGTAAGTGAATAATTAAGACATAATTGATAGCTTTACGAATATTATCATAAGTTCGACGGGCATCTTTAATGCTGTCCATAATAGTTAGAATATTGTCGTCGAGCAAAACTAAATCAGCGGCTTGACGGGCAACTTCCGTGCCGTTTTTACCCATCGCAATACCAATATCGGCATATTTTAGTGCCGGCGCATCATTGACACCATCACCAGTCATAGCGACAACTTCACCATTTGCTTGTAAGGCTTGAATAATTCTAAGTTTTTGCTGGGGGATAGTGCGAGCGAAAATTCGGGTGGTGGTAAGTGCCGCTTGAAGCTCGGTCTGTGATAACTTATTTAGTTGTTCGCCAGTTAAATAATCACCAGTCATACCAATCTGTTGGGCAATACTTTGGGCTGTTAAATGGTTATCACCGGTTATCATAATGGTTTTGATTCCGGCTTGTTGACAATGCTCAATAGCCGCACGCGCCGCGGCTCGAGGTGGATCATTAAAAGCTAAAATGCCTACAAGTTCCAAGCTACTGTTAGCTAAATTAGCAGGTAAAGTTGCTGCGGTTGGATAAGTTTGTTGAGCGACGGCAATTAAACGATAGGCTTTAGTTGCAGCAGTTTTTTGCAGTTCTTCAAACCAAGCTAATTGAGGTGGAGTAAGCTTGCATAATGGCAAAATACTTTCACAGGCACCTTTAGCAGCGAGTAAAATTGTTTGGGGGAGGGCAAAGGCGTGGCCCATCATTTTGGTTTCGCTGGTAAAGGGATATTCAGTAACTAAGGGAGATTGCTGTAATTGCTGGATATTTAATTGTTGCCCTTGGGCACAAGTTAAAATTGCTTGCTCCATTTTATCATAGGCGCCAATTTCACTGGCGTATACAGCTATTTCTAGAAGTTGTTGTGAATTAAAATTTGTCGCAGGATATAATTCTTGGCAAGTCATTTCATTGTGCGTAATAGTACCTGTTTTGTCAAAACAAAGTACGCTTACACAGCCCAGAGTTTGGGTGCTCACAATATTACGAATAAGGGCATTCTGCTTGGCCAGTCGCCAAGCACCCATGGCTAAAAACACAGTAAGAATTACAGGGAATTCTTCAGGGAGGGTTGCCATAGCCAAGGTTAAGCCTGCTAAAATTGCTGCGATAATATCTTGAGAACTTAAATATGTTAAAAGACTAACAAGGCTTAATAAGCAAAAGCTTAACAAAGTACAAGTTTTTACTAGCCGACCAATTTGAATTTCTAGAGGCGTTTGTATCGTGGGTGCATTTTGAAGGCTTTGATTTATTTGACCTAAATGAGTTTTGCTACCAGTAGCTGTAAGGAGTAATTTAGCACTGCCTTGAATAATTGCTGTACCGGCATAACAATAATCTAATCGCCAAAAATTTTCACTTGTGTCCTCTTGCGACTTCCAAACTAAATCTGCTTCGCCCGTGAGCGTAGATTCATTAACAGCTAAATCTGTAATTTCTACTAATTTACCATCGGCAGGAACTTTATCGCCTTCGATTAAAGAAATAAGATCGCCAGGGACAAGTAAGGTTGCAGGTAAGGTTTGCCAGTGTTGATCGCGGTATACTTTACAGTTTGGGGTAGTGAGATCTTGCAGGCTCTGTAAAGTTTTTTCAGTTTTATATTCTTGAATAAGATTAATACTGAGCATGAACATAACAAAAAAAAGCATTATACAACCATCAGTTGCTTCGCCTAGCAAAAAATAAATACTAGCCACTGCAAAGAGCAGGAGAAAAATTGGTTGAAAAATAATTTTGCGTAATTTAGTTAATTGGCTAAATTGGGGTTTAGGAATTAAGATATTTTCACCATACTTTTTCAAGAGAATCTCTGCTTGGGGTGAACTTAAGCCTGTTAAGGACATATTAACAACCTCCTATACCTAAAACTGATAAAAAAAAGCCTGTGAGACGAAAAGGTCCCACAGGCTTTTACCTGCTGCAAAATTTGCCCAACAACTACTTAAAGCGTAGTGTCTGTCCACTAATTTCAATTAGTTAATATTACATCACAGGCGACATGAGTTGTCAAGAGTTAGCGCGAAGCTAGGGTTAAGATAGTGGCTGGTTTGACAACTATGATATGGTGTATAATAAATATAAACTAGATTGGCAATTAGCAAAAATAGCGAACTATTGAGCGAGCTCTTGCTTGAAGCAAAAACTCTATGATAGTTCAAAACATTATTAGGCTAATTTTTATAAGAACTGTAGATATTTTTCAGAAAGGATAATGAAAGCTTACGGTTTTCATTATACAAGGGGTTTGTATGGGATTATATACAATTAAGCAAGCGGGTATTTATGAATTAGTAATTGAAAAATCTCGTTTTATCTGTCATATTGAGCGGCTTGAATCTCGCGAACAGGCCTACGAATTTATCAAAAAAATCAAGAAAGAATATTGGGATGCGACACACAATTGTGCGGCCTTTATAATTGGTGAAAATGCGGATATTCAAGGTTCTAGCGATGATGGTGAACCTAGTGGTACAGCAGGGATTCCTATGTTAGAAGTCTTAAAAAAACAGCAGTTACACGATGTAGGGGTAGTGGTTACGCGCTATTTTGGTGGGATTAAGTTGGGAGCAGGTGGTTTAGTGCGAGCTTATGCGAAAAGTGTAAGTGGTGCAATTCAACAAGTCGGAATAGTTGAAAAAGTAGCAGTAGTGGAATATTCCTTTAGCGTACCTTTAGCAGAGTGTGGTCGGATTTTAAATTGTCTGTACCAGCAAGACAGTTTTCAAGTAAAAACGGTGGAGTATAATGAATTGGCAAAATTTATCATTGCTTTTTTCCCGGAGGTTTTCTCGCACGTCGAAGCAATTCTTACGGAAATTTTGCAGGCCAGGGTAGAAATGTCCTTGGAAGCAAAAAGTTATATGGAAAGAGAAATATAAGTTATCCACAACTTTGAAGGGCGAAAAGCCATAAAATATAAGAAAAAGAACAGAGTTATCAACAGAAACACTTGTTTTGTTGATAACTCTGTTAATAACTTTAGGGAAAATCTTGGAAAAAGATAAAAATCGTAAATCTTATCCACAAACTATTTAACTGGGATACTCCAGTTTACATGAACTTTTAAATTATTCCACAAGCGTCCTAACACAAGTTCAAAATCTTCCCGACTTAAATGAGCTAGTTTTTCTTGAGTTTCAAATTCGCAAACACTGTGTTCTCTAGGGACATTTATTTTATGTGGTTTAGCTAAATAATCTAAGATTAATTGCTTTATTTTTTCATTTGGGAAAACAACTTGAATAGTTTTGTTGGTTTCATTGTATTGGATGTAGCCATAATGAGGACCAACATTAATAGAAACTTTGTAATCTGTTTGCATAGTATACCTTCCTTGTTTTGAAATAATATATTAAGTTTAGGGGGTTTAGGTAGTTAAAGTCAAGTGCTGAAGCATTATTTTTCCGCTGCTAAGCAATTAATATTTGTTATCGCGGTGATAGAGTGGCTTTAATTTAGTATTTAGCGAGAGCGGTTGTTTAATAACATTTTTTTTAGCTAAGGCATATAAACTTTGTTGGGCATTGGTTTTTACTTGTTTAGCATTGGTAATGCGCCGATAAGTTCCGTTGGATTGAAGCATATGTGCTTTAACATTGTCTTTTAGATATAATTTTAAGATGTTTTTAATGCGTTGCAAGATATTAATATCTTCAATTGGAAAGAGGATTTCTACGCGGTCATTTAAATTACGGCTCATTAGGTCGGCACTGGAAAGAAATACTTTTTCTTCTCCGGCATTATGAAAATATAAAATGCGGCTATGTTCTAGCTGACGACCAATAATGCTGCGTACAGAAATATTTTCACTTACAGCTTTTACACCTGGTTTTAGGCCACAGATACCCCGAATTATAAGCTCAATCTTCACACCAGCACCAGAGGCTTCATAGAGTTTTAAAATAACGTTTTTATCCATTAAAGAGTTCATTTTTAAAATAATATGTGCTGGGTTGCCTGCTTGGGCATTGCGAATTTCAGTGTCAACCAGATCATAAAATTTTTGGCGCAGATTGATGGGAGCGATGCTGAGTTTTTTTAGTTCAGGAGGTTCGCAATAGCCAGAAAGCATATTGAAAAAAGCGGAAGCATCTACGCCAAATTGCTCGTTAGCAGTAATTAAACCCATATCGGTATACAATTTCGCGGTACTATTATTATAGTTACCAGTACCTAGGTGGACATAACGTTTTAAGCCACTATATTCGCGGCGCACAATTAAGGTTATTTTGGCATGGGTTTTTAGACCATAAAGGCCGTAGATTACATGGCAACCAGCAGCCTCGAGTTTTTTTGCCCAGTGGACATTATTTTCTTCATCAAAGCGCGCTTTCAGTTCTACTAAGACTGTTACTTGCTTACCATTTTCACCAGCGCGAGCTAGTGCCGCGACAATGGGGGAGTTGCCCCCGACACGATATAGAGTTTGTTTGATAGCTAAGACTTTAGGATCGTCAGCTGCTTGGTTGATTAAGTTAATTACAGGGTCAAAGGATTCATAGGGGTGATGGAGGAAAACATCGTGTTGGCGAACTTGATCGAAGATATCTAGTTCAGGATTGATATCTAAGGGTTGTTGGGGAATAAAAGGTGGGTGCTCTAGATGGGAAAATTCCTCTGAACAAGCAAAGTTCATAAAGCAGGTTAGATCTAGCGGTCCAAGAATTTGATAGACATCAGTTTCTTCTAATTCTAAAGTGCTAATTAAAAAATTCTTCATGTTTTTGTTATCACTTTTGGATATTTCTAAACGAATTATGTCACCATTTTTACGGCGCCGTAAAGAGGCTTCAATTTCTTTTAATAAATTATCAGTATCTTCTTCATCTACCCAAAGGTCGGAGTTGCGAGTAATTCTAAAAGGTTGGATATCGATGATTTGACAACCTTGAAAAAGATGTTGGCAATAATGCATGATAATATCTTCCAAAAACACATAAGTTTTTTCTGCGCAACCGATTTGAACTTCGACAATTCTAGGTAAAACCGAAGGCACCTGCACTACAGCCATAACTAATTCTTGCTCATAGTTAATTAATTCAATAATTAAGTTCAAAGTTTTATTAGCTAAAAAAGGAAAGGGATGGCTGGCATCAATAGCCATGGGGGTTAGCACGGGATATATTATTTCATGATAAAAATTATCTAACCAATTACGACTAAGCTCTGATAATTCAAAAACGCGGACAAAGTGAATTTGATGTAAGCTATTTAATTCTTTTAAAATAGCTGAAAGATAGCGATATTGCAATTTGGTTTGGGTATGGGCAGATTTGGAAATCCGCTCTATTTGTTGTTTAGGTGTTAAACCTGCAACGTCGGGATGATTGATATTATTTTCTATTTGTTGCCAAAGCGCAGCAACCCGAATCATAAAAAACTCATCTAAATTAGAAGAACAAATACTGAGAAATTTAAGGCGTTCTAGAATTGGCAAGTCTTTAATACCAGCTTCTCTTAGAACCCGGAGGTTAAATTTTAACCAGCTAATTTCGCGACTGATAAAATTATCGGGCTGATTATACTCGCTGTTTTGCAACATACTAACACTCCTTAAATATGTGTAAATATTTTTTCTTGCTTAATATAAGCAATTTCTCTATACTATAGATAAATTACTACCTATATTCTATTATAAACAGGTGATATTATGCAACGTATAGCAATGATAGATATTGGTTCAAATTCCGCAAGATTGGTGATAAATCATATTTATGAAAACCATTCATACAATATGGTTTATAATCAAAAAGAAACGTTGCGTTTGAGCCAAAAAATTGATGCCCAAGGCGAGCTAACTGCTGAGGGAGTTAAGTCAACCATTGGGACTCTGAACAATTTTGCCCATATGTGCAAATTGTTTAAAACTGATAAAATTTTAGCGGTTTGTACGGCGGCGATAAGAAATGCCGCCAATAGTGAGAATGTTCTAGAACAAATAAAAGAACACACCGACATGCAAGTGCAGGTTTTAACTGGCGAACAAGAGGCGTATTACTCTTTTTTGGGGGCTGTGAATTCGTTAGATATAGAAGATGCACTATTTTTTGATTTAGGCGGCGGTAGCCTGGAGTTAATCTTGGTTAAGTCACGTAAAATAGTTTTTGCAGAAAGTATTCCGCTCGGCGCAGTCAATGTTACGGAAAAATTTGCCGTTAATAGTAAAAACAATCAAGAAGCTAGTAAAGAATTTCAAAGAATGTATGATTTTTTATTGGCGGAAATTGGGAAAATTTTGTGGTTACAAGATATTGAGTTACCATTGGTGGGGATAGGCGGGACAACTCGAACTCTAACTAAAATTTTACAAAGAAGAAGTAAGTATAATTATCATAAATTGCATAATTACTCTTTTGAGCAGAGTTATTTTCAAGAGTTTTTTGAGGCTCTAAAGCGTAGTACTCGTTTGCAAAGATATAAAATTCCTGGTTTAAGCAATGATCGCGTAGATATTATTTTAGCGGGTGTTAGTATTATTGATGTTCTCTTTAAAGTAACTGCTGGTAAAAAAATGATAACTTCTGGTTATGGGGTTCGTGACGGTTTATTTTATGAATATTATTTTTCTGTCTTTCAAGAACCTAATCATATTTTAACAGATGTGTTGCAACATAGTGTTAAGATTATGCAAAATTTATATCATGTCGATGTGGAACATGCGGCGCGGGTAACTTTGTTTGCTGATAAAATGTTTGCCGCTTGGTTTGCTTTGCATCGTTTACCGAAAAATTATGCAAAAATACTAAAAGTGGCTAGCCTTTTGCATGATGTAGGTATCAGTATCAATTATTATAACCACGAGCAGCATAGTGCCTACTTAATTGAAAGTATCCAACTCTTTGGCTTGTCACATTATGAACAAATCATGAGTGCCGTGGTAGCTTGTTGGCATGGTGGTGTAGTGGCGGGTTACTTTAAAAACCATATTTATCGCAATTTCCTGCAAGAAGAAGATTGGGTTATTGCTAAGAAATTAGCGGCTATTTTGGCTATTGCGGAAAATCTAGATTATAGTCAGATTGGGATTATTGATGATATTTTTGCTCAATTTAGTTTAGATAAAAATGCTTTAATTTTAGTTAGCCTTAAAGAGCATAAAATAAAGCCTACAATGGAACTAATTCAAGTTAGAAAGCTAAATAGTTGGTTTAAAAAAGAATTTGGAGTCGAGTTAATGGTTGGGGTAAATTAATAATGATTTAAAGCATAACAGCAGCAAAGTTGAAAATTTTGAGGTTGTTATGTTGTTTTTTTCAAAAATCCACTTACTTAAACTAGGAAAATAAGTATTTTTTTTGTATAATAGTTAGGATATCTATTGAAAATGAGGCTGAGTATGAAGAACAAAAAGACGCTTTTACAAGCAAAACAAGATTTATTAAATAAAATGCAAGCAGATATTATTCAAGTAGATAATATGTTACCTTATAAGAAAAATGCCGTTTTAGTACCTTTAGTAGAAAATGGTGAAGGACTAGGGGTGTTGTTTGAAGTAAGAGCCAAACATTTAGCTTGGCAACCTGGGGAAATTTGTTTTCCTGGAGGCAGAGTTGAAGCGGAAGATTTAAATTATTGTTGTACAGCTATTCGAGAATGTTGTGAAGAACTAGCTTTAGTAGATCAAGACATTGAAGTTCTAGGGGCTCTTGATCCAATTACTTCTCCTTTGGGTCTAGAGGTTTATCCTTATTTGGGTATGATTGCCGAATTAGATAAAATTGTGCCAAGTGAGGACGAGGTGGCTGAGGTATTTGTAGTACCGTTAAGTTTTCTCTACCAAAATGAACCAAGGATTGCGAAGTTGGAAGTAGCAACCCGGCCTAGTCCTAAAACGGAATTCCCTTATGATTTACTACCGGGGCATCCCACAGGCTGGAATATAAGAAATAACTACGAATTGCGTTTCTATGATTATCATGGTTATATAATTTGGGGTATTACGGCACATATTTTATTTAATTTTTTAGAAAAATATAAAGATGTGCTTAAGGAACAATAAGCGGTCTTTAGGAGGTATATTTTGTTTAAAAAAGTTTGTATGATAACAGCTATTGTTGTGGCTGTGGTTACGGCAGCAGCAGTATTTTTCTCTTGGTTTTTCAAAAATGGCAAAGAGGGGAAACGCCTAGGCTTAGATGACTTGTTGACGGGGCGAACTAATATAGTGGTAATGGGGGTAGATGAGCGCGACTCGGATCAAGGTCGTTCCGATACTTTGATGGTAGTTATGCTCGACCCGAAAACAGAACAAGTCACAGTACTCTCTATTCCTCGCGATACTAGAGTACGAATTCCTGGTAAAGGTTGGGATAAGATTAATCATGCTTTTGCATTTGGGGGGCACAAGTTGACTCAAGAAACAGTAGAAGATTTCTTGGGTGTGCGTATTCATCATTATGTGGTTATTGATTTTAAAGGTTTTAAAAGTATTGTCGATGCCGTAGATGGGATTGATATTGATGTGGAAAAACGCATGTATTATGAAGATCCCTATGATAATCTCGTAATTGATTTGCAACCAGGTATGCAACATTTAACTGGGGAACAAGCAATTCACTATGTGCGTTATCGTGATGAAGAAGGCGATATTGGGCGTGTTAAAAGACAACAAAAGTTTATTAAAGCCCTGTATGATAAAGTAACTTCACCTAGTAATATAAAAAATATGCCCCAATTGTTAAAAGTAGTAAGTGGCATGGTAAAAACAGATATGTACACTAGTAATATAGCTAGTATTGCTGGGACAATGAAAAAAGCTTTAGCTCAAGGCTTAAATACCCAAAGCATTCCTGGTGAACCAGAATATATAGATGGGATTAGCTATTGGATTCCTGATATCGAAAAGGTGCGGGCGGAAATAGCACAAATTCAAGGTGGTAAAATAACCGAGAAATATAAAACAAACACTCAAGAACTAAAAGCCGAATATAAAAAATCCTTACAAACGGATAATGTAGATGTTGATAAAGAGGAAAACAAGGGTACCGCGGTACCAATTGACAAGAAGTCTGAAAAAGCAACCACAGACAAAAAGGATGCCAAGGATGCTAAAGATTCTAAAACTAACGTAGCGCCAAGTAAAGATGGTGCAACTACCAGCAAGGCAGTACCAGCAGAAGTAAATCGCCCCTTAAATGTTATCTTAATTAAATGTACCGAAAAGCCTGGGGCCATAGATAATATGAAAAAAATCTTAGCCGAAAATAATGTTAATGTCTTATTGGTAAAAGAAGGCGAACTCAGAGACAGCACTCGTGTGGTTAGTGCTACAACTAATAGAATTGTGGTAGATCGTCTAAGTAACTTGCCGTTTAATTACAGTTTAAGAGTAGCAAACAATGAGAATGTTTCGGCGGATGCGATTATTTTTGTGGGCAGCAACTACTAAATCGAAAGTAGGTTAGGAAACTGTGAAAGGCTATGAGATAGTTTTAAATTTACAAAATCAAAAATGTCTAATAGTTGGTGGTGGGGCTGTAGCGACACGCAAAGTTGAAGATTTATTACTAGCTGGGGCCCGAGTTACCGTGATTAGCCCACAATTAGCGGCACGACTTATGGAACTAGAACAACAAGGTTTGCTAAACCATTGGGCACGAGCTTATCAAGCTGGCGATTTACAGGGGTTTTTCTTAGTTATTTGCGCCACCAATGATACGGCAACTAACCAGTTGGTGGCACAAGAAGCTAAAAGTCTCGGAGTTTTATTTAATGCCACGGAAAATCCGCAAATGGGTAACTTTACTCGCCCCAGTGTGGTTGCAGTTGGCAAACTGAATTTTACAGTACATACCGCGGGTGTTAGCCCGCGTTTAACTAGGTTGTTGCGGGAAGATTTACAAGCTTATTATGGCGAGGATTTTGGCCGATTTATTGAATTTATGCGTGAAAAACGTCAAGTAGTAAAAGAAAAATTAAATTCGGCACCAGCACGCGAGCTTTTTTGGCGTAAGTATTTGACGCAAGAAACAGTGCGGCAATTACATGCAGGAAATATAAAAAAGGTGGAGGAAGAAATTTGCGATGCAATTAGTAGTCTTAGGTCTTAATCATAGAACTGCACCTGTTAATATTCGAGAGTGTTTTTCTTTTCCCGAAGAGCGAGTAAAGTGGTCGCTAAAAAGAATAAAAGGTTATGATCGCTGGTTAGAAGCGGTAATTTTGTCTACTTGTAATCGTACCGAGTTATATGCAGTGTTAGAGAACCCTGAAGTGGAATTGCGCTTTATAAAAAGAGTGCTCGCCTATTTGTCGGGCAAAGATTATAGCGAAGAGCATTTTTATATCTATGAAGGGGAAGACTGCATTCGCCACTTATTTAATGTGGCTTCCAGTTTGGATTCTTTAGTTTTAGGTGAAGGTCAAATTTTAAGTCAAGTTAAAAATGCTTATAATATCGCCAGAAATCTCGGACTAACAGGAACTTTATTAAATACAGTGTTTAATAAAGCTATTGCCGTAGGCAAGCGAGTGCGGACAGAAACTAAGATTGCCTATAACTCCGTATCAGTAGCTTCGGCAGCGGTAGATTTAGCTGGGGAAATTATGGGTGATTTATCTTTAGCGAATGTTTTGGTAGTTGGTGCGGGCGCGATGAGTGAGTTAACCGCGAAACATTTAATTGAAACTGGTGTTTCCACAATATTTGTGTCGAATCGTAATCATGAACGAGCTAAAAGTTTGGCCGAGCGGTTTCATGGGGTGGCCATTCCGTTTGAGGAGTTTATGACACTCTCAGTAAATGCTGATATTATTATTACCTCGACAGGGGCACCACATTATATTATTACCTTACATGATATGGCTCATGTACTCAAAGAGCGTGCCGGACGGCCGCTAGTTATTATTGATATTGCCATGCCCCGCGATGTTGAACCAGAAGTTGGTGCTTTAAATGGAGTAACTTTATATAACATTGACGATTTAGAAGCGGTAGTAGACGCTAATCGTGAATTGCGGGAAAATGAAGCGCACGTTGCACGGGCAATTATTGAAGATGAAGTAGTGGTCTTACTAGAGCGTTTTGCTTATTTATCAATGCGTCCGGTGATGAGTAAACTCCAAGATAAAATGGAGTTTTTACGCGATAAATTACTTAAACGGAGTATGAGCAAATTAGGTAATTTAACTGATACGGAAAAAAGAGTTGTTGAGCAGTTGACTAAAACTTTGGTGCGTAAAATGTTGCGTGAACCAATGCGGGCTATGAATTCTGTAGCGGGCACGGCTCAAGAAACTGAATATAAGGATTTTATTACTAAGGTATATTTATTAAATCAAGATGAAGAGGATGAAGATGAAAAAGAAACTTACGATTGGGACTAGACAAAGTGCCTTAGCGCTTTGGCAAGCTGAACATATTGCGGCCCTGCTCCAAGAAAAATATCCTGAATGTGAAATTGCCTTAAAGCGAGTGTTGACGAAGGGCGATAAAATTTTAGATGTGTCTTTATCTAAAATTGGTGGTAAAGGGCTATTTACTAAGGAAATCGAACAGGATTTGCTGGCGGGTGAGGTAGATTTAGCGGTGCATAGTTTAAAAGATATGCCTACCGAATTGCCAGAAGGCTTGATCTTAGCTTGTATAACTAAACGCGAACACGAAGGGGATGCCTTTGTGAGTAATAACTACAAGAGTTTGGCAGAATTGCCCTTAGGCGCGACGGTCGGCACGTCTAGTTTAAGAAGAAAGGCCCAATTACTCGCAGCTCGTCCCGACTTGCAAATTGTTGATTTGCGCGGTAATGTGCAAACGCGATTAGCGCGGTTAGACGAAGGAAAAATGCAAGCTATTATTTTGGCTGTGGCTGGTCTAAGGCGTCTGGGTTTGGGCGACCGAATCCAAGAAATTCTACCGCATGCGATTTGCTTGCCCGCGGTAGGTCAAGGCGCCTTAGCAATTGAAGCGCGGGCTAATGATTCCGAAGTATTACAAATGTTAGAATTTTTAAATGACCCAGACACGCAAGCTGTAACTAAGGCGGAAAGAGCTTATTTACGCTTACTAGAAGGCGGTTGTCAGGTGCCAATTGGGGTGTATGCTGAAGTTTGCGAACAGCAAATTTTATTACGCGCGGTAATTGCTTCTTTAGATGGGCAACGGGTGTTAAAAGACTGTATTCAAGGCGCAATTGATGAGGCTGAACAACTGGGAATTAAATTGGGTGAGCAAATGTTGGCGGCGGGTGGTCGCGAAATTTTAGCAGAGATAATGTAGGGGGATTTGAGGGTGAAAAAAACAGGAATAGTATATTTAATTGGAGCGGGGCCTGGCGATGCGGGCTTACTAAGTATAAAAGCTATGCAATGTTTGCAAAAAGCAGATGTTGTGGTTTATGATAAATTAGCTAATCCAGAAATTTTGCAATATGTAAAAGCTAATACTGAACGAATTTATGTTGGCAAAGCTTCTAATCAGCATACTATGCGTCAAGAAGATATTAATCAGTTGTTGGTGGATTTAGCGAAAGCTGGTAAAGTGGTGGCGCGCCTTAAAGGTGGCGATCCTTTTGTTTTTGGTCGCGGTGGCGAGGAAGCTTTATTGCTTCAAGAAAATAATTTACCGTTTGAAATTGTCCCAGGGATTACTTCGGCGATTGCGGTGCCAGCGTATGCAGGTATCCCTGTTACGCATCGCAATGTAGCGGTTTCTTTTGCAGTAATAACGGGACATGAAGATCCTAATAAAAATCGTTCGGATATTAATTGGGAAAAATTAGCAACAGCAGTAGATACTTTAGTATTTTTAATGGGGGTAGAAAATTTACCTCATATTACTAAAAAATTAATCGAAAATGGTCGCGATCCACAAACTCCAGCTGCGGTAATTCGTTGGGGTACTAAGCCCGAACAACGCGTGTTAGAAACTACAGTCGCCAATGCTAGTGCGGATGTACTTAAAGCTGGCTTAAAACCACCAGCAATTTTTATTGTTGGTAATGTTGTTAAATTGCGTAAGGATTTAGCTTGGTTTGATAAACGGCCATTGTTTGGCAAAAAAATTCTCGTAACTAGAGCACGGGCCCAAGCTAGTGCCTTAAGTTCACGCTTGCAAGAATTAGGGGCGGAGATTTTGGAAACGCCGAGCATTAAAATTCAAGCAATGCCAGATTATCAACAATTAGACCGCAGTATTCAAGAATTAGATAAATATAAATGGCTAATTTTCACCAGCGTTAATGGTGTGCAGGCCTTTTTTGAACGTTTGCATTTAGCAAACAAAGACACTAGAGCTTTAAACAAAAATTTGGTGGCGGCGATTGGCTCCCAAACTGCCTTGGAATTACAAAACCGTGGCCTTAGTGCAGATTTAATTCCGCTAGAATTTCGGGCCGAAGGGATTTTAGCAAGCTTGAAAACGCAACTACAAGCTGGCGATCAAATTTTGATTCCCCGGGCAGAAGTTGCTCGAGAAATTTTACCAGAAGAGTTAACTAAGTTAGGTATGCAAGTAGAAGTTGTGCCAGCTTATCGGACAGTCGCTGATAAAAGCAGTCAAAAAGAGCTGTTACAGGCCTTAGAGCAAGGCGGAATTGAAATGATTACCTTTACTAGTTCGTCGACCGTAACTAATTTCTTAGAAATGTTAGCTGGCCGTACTGAATTATTACAAAATGTAAAAATTGCGAGTATCGGGCCAATAACTACAGAAACTTGTTTAGCGAATAATTTACAGGTGGATATTACCGCAGATGAATTTAATGTACCTGGCTTAGTAGCAGCAATTGAAAAATATTATCAAGAGGTGAAATAAAATGGCTCATTTTCCTTACTATCGTCCCCGCAGAATGCGGACTAACGAGGCGATGCGTAGTTTAGTGCGCGAAAATGAATTGCAAGTTACGGATTTAATGTACCCGATTTTTGTGGTTGCGGGGGAAAATATCAAAGAAGAAATTAGCTCGCTACCAGGAACTTATCATTTTTCAGTAGATCGAGTGTTAGAAGTGGTTCAAGAGGCTTGGGATTTAGGCATTAAGGGCATTATCCTCTTTGGCCTGCCTAGTTATAAAGATGATTTTGGTTCCAGTGCTTGGGATGAAAACGAGCCCGTGCAAACCGCAGTACGCTTAATTAAAGATAAATTCCCTGAATTAGTAGTGGCCACTGATGTGTGCTTGTGCCAATATACGGAACATGGACATTGTGGTCAATTAACTGAAGATGGTGAAGTATTAAATGATGCGACCCTAAGCTTACTAGAAAAAGTGGCTGTAAGTCATGCCCAAGCAGGAGCAGATATTGTTGCTCCTTCGGATATGATGGATGGACGGGTATTAGCAATTAGACATGCACTAGATCAACATTACTTTGAAAACGTAGCCATTATGGCTTATTCGGCTAAATATGCTTCGGCTTATTATGGACCTTTTCGGGCAGCAGTAAGTTCAGCACCTAAACAAGGCGATCGCAAAAGCTATCAAATGGATCCAGCTAACTCGTTAGAAGCATTACGTGAAACAGAGTTAGATATCCAAGAAGGGGCCGATATTATTATGGTTAAGCCCGCGCTAGCGTACTTAGATATTGTGGCACAAATGAAAGCACAATTTAATCGTCCAGTGGCTGTTTATAATGTTAGTGGCGAATATGCGATGATTAAAGCCGCAGCTAAAATGGGCTTAGTGGATGAAGAAAAAATAACCTTAGAAACATTGCTAAGCATGAAACGGGCTGGGGCAAAAATTATCATAACTTATCATGCTTTAGATGTTGCCCGTTGGTTACAAAATAAATAAGCAGAGGGAGAGTTAGATAGATGTTGACAAAATCACTCGCAGCTTTTGAAAAAGCCAAACAAGTAATTCCTGGGGGGGTAAATAGCCCAGTACGCTCGTTTCGTAGTGTCGGCGGCACACCACCTTTTATAAAGCAGGCTCAAGGCAGTAAAATTTATGATATTGACGATAATGAATATATTGACTATGTATTATCATATGGGCCACAAATTTTAGGACATGTTCATCCTACGGTAGTAGAGGCAATTCGGGCCGCTAGTCTTAAAGGTACTTCGTATGGAGCACCGACTTTGGCGGAAACGAAATTGGCGGAACTGATTTGTGAATTTGTGCCTAGCATTGAGATGGTACGCATGGTAAACTCTGGTACAGAAGCAACCATGAGTGCTTTGCGTTTAGCGCGAGCTTATACGAAGCGGGAATATATTGTTAAGTTTGAAGGCTGTTATCATGGACATCATGATAGTTTACTGGTAAAAGCAGGCTCTGGTGCACTAACTTTAGGAGTGCCTGATAGTCCAGGTGTGCCAGCAAGTATTGCTGGGAATACTTTGACAATTCCTTATAATGATGTAGCAGCTTTAGAGAACTTATTGCAGTTAAAAGGCTCGGAAATTGCGGGCTTGATTATTGAACCCACGCCAGGAAATATGGGTTTAGTTTTACCAAATCCAGGCTATCTGCAAGCTGTGCGCGAACTTACAGCTGCCTATGGCGTAGTCTTGATTTTCGATGAAGTTATGTCCGGCTTCCGCTCTAGTGAGCAAAGTTCTCAGGGTTTGTATGCTATTGAGCCAGATTTAACTTGCTTAGGCAAAGTTATTGGTGGGGGCTTGCCAGTGGCTTGTTATGGCGGCAAAAAAGAAATTATGCAGTGTGTAGCGCCTCTAGGCGGGATGTATCAAGCGGGAACTTTAAGTGGGAATCCTTTGGCAATGGCCGCAGGCATTGCTACCTTAGAATATCTTAAAGCACATAAAATTTGTGCGCAAGCGGCAACTAATACGGAAAATTTAGTTCAAGGCTTGCGTCAAATTATTGCCGAACTGGAATTACCTTGCACAGTTAACATTTTAGGCTCGATGTTTACTTTGTTTTTCACAAAAAATCAAGTAACTGATTTTGCTAGCGCTTGTACTAGTGATTTGGCAAGCTTTAAAATTTATTTTCATGCGATGCTAGAGCAAGGTATTTACTTGCCACCATCTCAATTTGAAACTTGCTTTATGTCTAGTGCTCATACTCCAGAGGATATAGCACAAACTCTAAGCTGTATGCGTATAGCCTTAACTAAGGTAAAAGCCAGTTTAGCCTAATAAAAAAATAAAAAAAGCATGACTTGTAGCATGCTTTTTTTATTTGCGCAAATGTAATATAATACGAGTATGACAGTTGGCGGAGAACAAGGGAATAAGAAAGTGAGGACTTATGAAAACAAATGGCATGCTTCTAATAGTATTAATAGTCTTTGGCGCAATCCCACTATTAGTGGGTAAATTATTTTTTATTGTTGATTTTAGTGGGATAAAAGCAGCGGATTTAGTAGCTTATTTATTTATTATTGCTCTAATTTATTTACCTTTTTATGTAGTTTTAGTCGAATTACAGGATAAAACTTTGAAAGAATTTCTAAAAGGCATCAAGCGGATGTTGACTGGGGAACCGGTAGCTAACAAAGAATTGCAAAATGAGGTTTTTTCGGAAGTTTATTCAGTAATTGCTGATTGTAAACAACAGGTAGCAGAAAAAGAAGAAGCTCTAAATGAGGCGGCAGAATTAGAGAAACTCTTTTGGAGTTTTGGTACGGATAAGTTTTTCTCGGCGAATGTTACCGATGATAAATTTGTTTATGGTTTAGACAAGTGGGAACAACGCCAATTAGATACGGATAACTATACCGAACAAATCGGTTTTATTGCCAACAAACTTTTAGACCCCTATTATGTTAAAGACTTTTTGCGGGTGTTTAACACTGAAAATCTTATTAAGTTAGATAAAAGTGGACGCGATAGAATTATTTTTGACTGTAAAATGAAAAATGAACAGAATAAATTTATTTGGGTAAGATTTATGGGTTCATTAAAGTTTGATTTGAAAAATCTTAAGCTGTTGGTACATATTTGTATTCGGGAAATTGACCAGCAGAAAAAATTAGAAAAAGAACTATTAGAACAAGAACAGCTGGATATTTCTACGGGTTTTTATTCGCGCATGTCAGGTAAACGAGTTATTGAGAGCTTTTTAGCGGAAGAAGGAATTTTTGGCGAACACGCTCTAATTGTTATAAACCTTATGGGTTTCACGCAGATTGCAACGGATTTTGGTGAAGTAACCTTTGAACATTTCATGCAAAAGATAGCTGATAAGCTTTTGACGAATTATCAAGAGCAAAGTTTTATTTTTCGCAATAGTGAAAACCAAGTTATAATTTTATTGAAAGACTTTGAAGATGAGCAAGATTTAGAGCTGAAATTAAAAAATATTACGGAGCTCTGTAAAGAGTCCGTAATAATGGGTGAAAAAGAATTAGCTTTGTTACCGAAAGCTGGTGCGGCAATTTATCCGCGCGCTGGCAAAAGCTACCCGCAACTTTTCCATTTTGCTAATCGGGCTTTATTGTACTTAGAGCAAGAAGGCGAAGGTGCGGACTGTATAGTATATAATCCAGAGTTTGAAAAAGTGCTATAAATCACTAACAACAACAGTTACCTCATCACCATTTTTTATAGGTTGGATGAGTGTAGCTGCTTTGTTGTTTAAATAGACAGTTACATTTTTGCCCACGGGCAGTTCCTGAGGTTTAAAATCGGCGGCTTCTAAAATATCACTAACAATTAAATTGCGCGGTACACGCTCATAACTAATAAGGCTATGATCAGAAATAAGCTGCTCAGGGGTGGCCTCTTGGTTGTTGACCGTGAACTTCGAAAAAAACTTGTTTATCGCTAGTTCATGTTCCCCGAAATATACTTTTATTTGATCAGCATCACTATTTAAGGCGAGAATTTCTGTTAAGTTTGGTTGTTTTGCTTTAACAATTGTTAGCTTATCTGACGCTGTTAGCGGTGTAGTAAGCTTGCTGGGCTGTTCGTTAACCAAAATTTCGGGATAGCTAGTATGGATAACTTCTTCGTTATTTATGGTAAAAGGATGTTGGCTTAAATAATTATTGATAAATGGGCTACTTAATAAATCAGTAATGGTTGTAAGCGGCTTAATTTCTACACAGTCGCCGTCCAATAGTACTTGGTCGCTGCTAGCTGGAGTAGCATTGACAAATAGTAAGGGTTCAATTTGATACTTTTGTCCGTTAACTTGAATATCAAGATAATGTTCTGGTTGCAAGAGGGTGGTGAGTGTAACAATTGGCGATTGTCCATTACTACCTTTGTGGATCTCTAAATTATCTCCTTCTTGCAAGGTGGTTTTAAGATCGGCATTTTGTCCATTAACTGTTAAGACACCATCAGTACCATGACTTCCGGGGATAAATTGGCGTTGTGCATTTACGGTTAAGGCGATACCTAACCCAGGTCGTCCCTTCATAGTTTTAACATCCAAGCCTATTGCTAATAAAGCGTCGCCGACTGTTAAGGTTCCTAGATTAAAAATACGGTATAACTGGTTATTTATCGTAATACTAATGAAATTTAAATAATTGCTATTGGCTAATTTTAAAATACCTAAAGGTGTAATAGCTTCAGGCGTCATTAAATCAGTGGGAATTTCAGTAAATACATTGCCAGCTAAAGGTTGTCTGATACCAATTTTATTTTTCGGTAAGGCTAATTTTTCGGAAATATAATCTGGCAAATGTGGTGTTAAAGCACCACCGCCAATTAAAATAACTGCTTGGGGAACTTTATTATTTAAACGCAAAATTTCTTGGGTGAGTTTATCGGCTAATTCATTGATGGTAGGTGTAATGTTGCCCACAACTTCTTCACAGGTAACGGCAGTGCTGTAACCTAAGATATCGGTAATTTCAACAGTTTCACAACCCGAGCTGATATCGCGCTTAATAAGTTCAGCGTCATTGAAATCTAACAGATAATGTTGTGACAAAGCTTCGGTTATTTCGTCACCAGCACAAGGAACCATGCCAAAGCCAATAACACTATTTTGGGCAGTGATAGCAATATCAGATGTTCCGGCGCCAATATCAATCAGGGCAATATTAAGATGCCGCATGGTCGGAGGAATTAAAAAATTAATTGCGGCTATCGGCTCTAGTGTTATACCTCCTAATTGCAAACCCGATTGAGAGAGTGCCGTTTCTAGAGAATCGACTACTTGCTTAGGTAAAAAAGTAGCAATGATATTTATTTTAGCTAAAGCGCCCCGTTGCCCAACTAGGGTTGCTAACTGGTTATCATCAAGGAGATAATTACTAACATTGTAACCAACACAATAGTAGTTTTGTTGCAAGTTATTGAGATTGTTTTTAGCAAGTTGTTGTTGGGCATTTTGCACAGCGAGAATTTCTAAAGATTGTTCCATTTCTAAAGTTAAAGGTTTGGTGGAATAGGTTTCTAGCTCTGCGGTAGACTCAATAGTTAAGAGGGCACGCCCTGCCGCGGCCACTGTTGCTTTGGTCAAGGAGGCATTTAGCTTTGCTTCTAACTTTTCTTTTATTTCTTTAATAACTAATACTACTTGAGGAATATCGTGGATTTGACCGTCCAACATCGCACGCGTTTGATGTTCTAAGCGTTCACTTGCCAAGATATTGATTTTGTTACCAACAACTTCGGCGACAATTCCGACTACGTTGCGCGTCCCAATATCTAAGGCAAACAATAGGTTTGCGGGCATCATGATCACGTCCTTTATAGAATAAATTCGTAATATTATTAACAAGTATTTTAGCATATAATGCCGTAAGTGGTGAAAAATATTTACTGTAAAGTAAGGAAAAAGGTTGAAAATAATTATGGAAATAGTATTTATTAGTATGTTTTTGGGAATTTTACTGGGCTTAAGTAAACGGCTCTCTGAAAAAAATGTAGCCCTCTTATCGCAATTAGCGCAATATTCCTTATTTGCGATGTTAATCTCTCTAGGTGCGATTATTGGTTCAGATAGTTCATTAGTTAGCAAGCTAGATATTTTAGGCGCAAAATCATTACTTATTGCGGCCTTGTCAATGTTTTTTGGAGTGCTAATTTTAGCAATAACTTTAAAAATTTTTAAGCAAGGAGATAATTTATAATGCTATATGGAATATTTTTTTCTTTGCTACTTGGACTAGGACTAGGGATGATGGCTTTAGATCAAAGTCATCGCGCTGTTATAGAAGTTATTACCACGATTAGTTTAACAATTATGGTTTTTTGTGCAGGCGTAGCTATTGGTGAGACAGAAGATTTGCTATTAAAGTTAAAGAAAAATTTTGTGGTTTTGCTAATTGTACCCACCGCCTGCGTTTTTGGGAGTGTTGTTGCGGCAATTGTTGCAGCAAGGCTATTGCACATGCCCGTGCGCGATATGCTAATTGTGACTTGTTCTTTAGGCTGGTATAGCTTAGCGACCATAGTAGTCACTAAGCTACATAGCGTAGAACTAGGGACAATTGCTTTTTTAAGTAATTTTATGCGGGAATTTGCTTCTTTTTTTGTAATTCCCTTAATTGTGCGTTGTTTTAGAAATAAATTATTGTGTATTCCTACTAGCGGTGCGGCGACAATGGATTCACTGTTGCCGATAATTATTCAATTAACCAATCCAGCAGTAGGCGTAGTTGCTTTTGTAAATGGGGTTATTTTAAGTGTTTTAGTACCGATTTTTTTACAAATCTTACTAAACTGATTGTAATGTTTGTGCTTTTACTTGCTTTAAACTAAGGCTAATTCGTTTGCGGGGCTCATCAATGCCTAGAATTAGGCATTCAATAATATCGCCCACGGAAACAATATCTAAAGGATGTTTAAAAGGTTTGTAGCTTAGCTCTGATTTGTGAATTAAGCCATTTATTTTGATGCCAATATCCACGAACACTCCGAAATCAGTAACGTTATGGACTGTGCCTGTGACAATACTGCCGATTTGCAACTCGGATAATTTAGTGATGTTTTTGCGTGTCAGTGGAGCAGGCATATCAGCGCGGGGATCGCGACCAGGTTTAGCTAAAGCGGCTAAAATATCACGGACTGTAGGTAAACCAGCCTCTAGACTTTGCGCAATTTGCTCGGCATTTGCCGTAGCAGCCAATTGTGATAGCTCGCTTGGTAGAACTTGATTTTTTTTCAAACTAAACCCGAGTTGCTGAATAATTGCTTCGGCTAAGGGATAACTTTCTGGATGGATAGGTGTATTATCTAGGGGATGTTCACTTTCTTTAATTCGCAAAAAGCCCGCGGCCTGTGTAAAGGCACTATTGCCTAAACGCGGTACTTTAAGTAATTGACGACGATTTTTAAAACGTCCATTTTCATTACGCCAAGCAACAATGTTTTTGGCAACACTATTTTGAATACCAGCAATGTAGGTGAGTAGCTCGGCTGAAGCGGTATTTAATTCTACACCGACATGATTTACACAAGATTCAACTACCGTAGTTAAAGATTCCGCTAGTTCTTTTTGATTAACGTCATGCTGATATTGACCGACGCCAATGGCTTTGGGTTCGATTTTTACCAACTCAGCTAAGGGATCCTGAATGCGACGCGCGATAGATACGGCGCCGCGCAAGGATACATCTAAATCTGGTAATTCGTCTTTGGCTAATTTAGAGGCAGAGTAAACGGAAGCTCCAGCTTCATTGGCGATAATATAGCTTACCGTTAAATTATGTTGTTCGATGATTTCAGCAACTGCTTCTTGCGTTTCAAATGAAGCCGTACCGTTGCCAATAGCAATTAAGGAAACATCAAACTCTTGAATGTATTTTAAAAGTAAGTCTTGACCGCGTTGCTTTTGTTCGGAACTATGTGTGAGATAAACTGTACTAGTAGCCAAAACCTTACCAGAATTGTCAATTACGGCAACCTTACAACCAGTGCGATAACCAGGGTCTAGACCGAGCATCGCCTTAGTTTGTAAGGGAGTTTGCAAGAGCAATTGGCGCAGATTGCGCGAAAAAACAGAAATAGCTTGTTTTTCAGCTCGGTCTGTGAGTTCATTACGCAATTCGCGTTCTAGTGCGGGGACAATTAGGCGTTTGTAACTATCTAAAACAGTGTTCAACAAAAGTTCTTTTAGGGCGAAATCGGCATTGGTAATAATTTTGTTATTTACAATATTTAAAATTAAGTCATTAACATGGATAAATTTTAATTTTAGGGCTTGCTTGTTTTCCCCGCGATTTAGAGCTAGGATTTGGTGCGAGGGCAAGAACCGCACTTCTTTACTAAAGTCTTGGTAATTTAAAAAATCATTAGCGAATTCACTCTCTGGGTTTAATTCCGCAGTTAACTTAGAATCACGCCAAAATTGGCGCCGAATAAAGTCCCGCAAGCTAGCTGTTTCGCTAATTTGTTCGGCAATAATATCGCAGGCAGTTTGCCAAGCTATTTCAATAGTTTCTAAACCGGCTTCAACATCTAGAAATGTTTCTGTTTGTGCAACTAATTCATCATAACTTAAGCTTTGTTGCAAAAGCAAATCGGCCAAAGGTTGTAGCCCCTTTTCGCGGGCAATTTGGGCGCGGGTCCGTTTTTTAGGTTTATAAGGTAGGTATAAATCTTCTAATTCTTGTAGCTTTGAAGTATTGGTAATCGCTAATTCTAATTCTGGAGTTAGCTTTTCTTGTTGGCTAATACTAGCGATAATTTCTTCGCGGCGCTTGTCAAGATTGCGTAAATAGTTAATACGTTCTTGAATTGTGCGAATTTTTTCTTCGTCTAATTCATGCGTCATTTCTTTGCGATAGCGCGCAATAAAAGGGACGGTATTACCTTCATCTAAAAGTTTTATGGTAGCTGCTACTTGTTCAGCACTTAAGCTTAGCTCTTTAGCTAGGATTAATGTGTTTTTTTCTTTCAATGTTATCACCTCAAATATTTATATATAAATTATAACATATAGAGAAAATTACTTGACAAGAATTATTGTGCAGATTATTATTATAGATAATAATTCTTTATGGATTTTTGCTATAAAGGAAAGGTGAAAACTATGACAGAAAATATTACAGAACTATTAAGAAATAATGGTTACAAGGTAACTCCGCAACGTTTAGCAATATATGAAGCCTTATGTGCTACGAAAGAGCACCCTAAAGCAGAAACCCTCTTTGTTAAACTACAGCCTACTTATCCGACGATGAGTTTAGCTACTGTATATAAGACGATTGACATCTTAAAGAAAATAGGCAAGATTAGAGTTTTAAATACAGGCGAGGACAGTTTTAGATATGATGCAGATATTACTTCACATCATCATGTGCAGTGTACTGTTTGTGGTCGAGTAGATGACGTTTATGAAGCTGTAGATCAAAAAGCTTTGAAAAAAATTGAAAAACAGACTGGATATACTATTACTGAACAACGTGTGTATTTTTTTGGTAAATGTGCAAAATGTAATAAATAAACAGGGATTAAAAGATAGCTAATGTATATGCTGATATATGCATTAGCTATCTATCTTTAAAAAGACAACTTTTTAAGAGCTGTCTTTATTTATTTTGTGCACAAAGCTGCGAAATCTGCTATAATTTTAGGCGGATATTGGCTATTTAATGTGGAAGGTGATGGGTATTATCGATAATTTTAAAATATATTCGCTAGCTAGTGGTAGTAAAGGTAATTGTTTGTTAGTTACAGCGGGCGAAACAAAAATTTTAGTAGATATGGGGATTAGTTGTCGTAAATTGCAAAGTAAATTAGCAGAGATCGGTTGTGCAATAGGGGATTTGACTGGGGTGGTGATTACCCACGAACACCAAGATCATGTTGCGGGTTTGAGAGTATTCATGAAAAATTATGATATTAATGTTTTCGCTAAAAACAATACTTGGCGGGGCATGAAATGTTGGGGTGAATTGCGACGCAACTTTTGTCAAGTTTTACCAGAAACAATGTTGTTAGGGCAGGTAGTCGTCGATAGTTTTGCTATCCCCCATGATGCTGCTGAACCGGTGGGGTTTAATTTTAACTGGGGCAATAAAAAATGCAGTGTAGTTACGGATATTGGGTTTCCGAGTAATCTTATTAAAGAAAAATTACGTAATACAGATTATCTAGTTTTGGAGTCTAATCATGATTTAGAAATGCTTAATACCGGTTTTTATCCAGAAGTACTTAAACAACGCATAAAAAGTAATCGGGGTCATCTGTCTAATGTTGACGCAGGTTGGCTGTTAAATGAATTAGTAGCAGATAAACCAATGCGGGTGTTGTTGGCACATCTTAGTCAAGAAAATAACTTGCCGAGTTTAGCGCTAAATACTGTTGCCGAAATTTTGAAAAAACAAGATAACCGTCACAAAATTGATTTAAAGGTAGCCTCGCAAGAAAAAATTGTGATATTGTAAAGTTCGCAAACGTCTTGCAGTATAAGTAGCTAAGTACAGCTATTAGTAAAAACAGAGATTTATCAATAAAAACAAATAGCGGCGTTGTTCAACTAAAATTTTATAAATTATAAATGCCTGATTTACAAGTATATTAAGACCAGAATTATTAAGACGAGGAGCGGATTAAATTGCAAAAGAAAATTTTATTGTTGCTAGTAATTATAATGTTAATTGTAGCTGGTTGCACTAAAGCACCAGCTGCTGAGAATAAACCTGCGGTAGCGCCAAAAAGTACCGGTGTGGCTAATTTAGATGCTAGCAAGGCTAAGGCTAATGAAAATATTTCGGCCGCAAGGCAAACACCGATTGTGCAAGTGGCTCATAAAGTAGGACCAGCAGTAGTGGGAATTACTAACAAAGGTTTAGTGCGCGATATTTTTAATCGGCAAGTAATGGTAGAACAAGGCACTGGTTCAGGTGTTATTTTTGATGCCTCTGGTTTAATTGTAACTAATTATCATGTGGTAGCTAACGCGAGAGAAATAGCGGTTAGCTTAACTGATGGACGGAGTGTAGCAGGTAAAGTATTAGGGGTAGATCCAGCAACTGATTTGGCAGTAGTTAAAATTAGTGCCGAAAATTTACCTGTAGCTGAATTTGGGGATTCAGATAGTGTGTTAGTGGGTGAGCCAGCAATTGCAATTGGTAATCCATTAGGTTTAGAGTTCAAAGGTAGTGTGACGGTTGGAGTCATTAGTGCTTTAAATCGTTCTTTGGATATTGGCGAGCGGACATTTAGACTATTACAAACTGATGCCGCGATTAATCCTGGGAATTCCGGGGGCGCATTAGCTAATGCTGACGGCAAAGTTATTGGAATTAACAGTGCGAAAATTAATTTGTCGGGTGTAGAAGGCATTGGCTTTGCGATTCCGATTAATGCGGCTAAACCAATTTTAGCGGCATTAGTAGAAAAAGGACGCGTGCTGCGAGCTTATTTAGGTGTGGGCTTGATTGACCGTGATCTAGCGGCGAAATATGGTTATGAATTTCCACTTAAACAAGGAATTTTAGTGGCCCGTGTTGATAGCGAAGGCCCAGCATATCAAGCGGGGTTGCGCAAAGATGATGTAATTATTTCTTTGGCAGGCAATAGTGTCAATAGTGTTAAAGAATTACGCAGTATTTTAGATAAATTAAAAGTCGGTAGTACAGTAGGTATGGATATTGTGCGCCAAGGTGTAGTTCAGACTTTAGATGTAACTTTAACAGAAATGCCCTTAGGAGAATAAGATGAAAATAACTATTTTAGCGGTAGGCAAGCTCAAAGAAAAATATCTAGTGCAGGGGATGCAAGAATTTATAAAACGCTTGAAGCCCTATTGTAGTTTAGAAATTTTGGAAGTCAGCGAAAATGCTTTGCCCGAGAAATTTTCGACGGCGCAATTACAAGAGCATTTGGAAATTGAAGCGCAAAAAATATTAAAATTAGTGCCGGAACGCGCTTATATGTTTTTATTAGATTTGCACGGACAACAACTTAGTTCTGAAGCTTTAGCGGCACAAATTGATGGTTTAACCAATAATTATAGCCAGTTTGTCTTTGTAATTGGCGGGGCTTTTGGAGTAGGGGAAAGTCTGCGGAAACGTGCTGATTATCGCTGGTCGTTTTCACAATTAACCTTTACCCATCAAATGATTCGCTTGTTATTAATTGAACAAGTATACCGCGCCTTTAAAATTAGTAAAGGTGAGAAATATCACTGGTAATAGAGAAAAATAAAACTCCTGTCAAATTTTGCAAAATTAGGCAGGAGTTTTATTTTTATGCTTGTTAGGTTTAATTTAAATAAAAAAATATTGCCGCTATCTTTGTCAGAAAAAAATTACAAAAAACTTATTTAATCCTTATAATATAAGTGTTTGTTGCAATAATAAATAGCAAGTAAAATCAAGCGATAATTATCATAGTTCTTTATAATAAACACAGGACAATTGAAAGGAGTTGAGTAGCAGAATGTACGAGTGGCAGAAACAAATTCAAATAATTGTTGATGAAATTGACAAATGCATTAAAAATTATAATGATGAGGCTTTAACATTGCGCTTGTTTTCTCGGAGACTGGGTTATTCTGAATTTTATACAACAAGAAAATTCAAAGAAATATCGGGTATTCAGTTTAGAGATTATTTGCGTCAGAGAAAATTAGCCTTTGCGCTAAAAGAAGTTCGGGATAGTGAAAAAAGTATGTTGGACATTGCGTTTGATTATGGCTTTTCATCACATGAAGCTTTTACTAGAGCTTTTAAAGGCGCATATGGAATAACTCCAAGTGAATACCGAAAAAAACCGAAACCGATCGTTCTTCGCACAAAAATAAATCCTTTTGATCGATATTTTTTAGGACTGGAGGAGATTGGACTGATGAAATCTACAGATGCTGTTGAAAGTTACTTTGTAACGATTCCCGCACATAAATTTTTGCACATTAGAAACTATGAGAGTAATGGCTACTGGGATTTTTGGCAAAAGCAAAGTATACTTCCAGGACAGGATTGCGAAACAATTTGCGGCTTACTTGATAGTATAAAGGACAAATTGGATGACGATGGCGAGAACGAATCTAATAGTGGTAGCGGACAGATTATGGGATATATTAATGATCCGGACGGGAGACTTTGTGACTGGGGCATCCCACGTATAGAGTGCTATGGTGTAAGACTTCCTTTTGATTATAAAGGGGAAGTGCCACCACAAATGCTTATGATGGATATTCCTGAAGCCGAGTATATTGTGTTTGAACATGGGCCATTTGATTATGAGCAAGAAAATCGTAGTGTAGAGGAAAAAATTGAAAAGGCAATGGCAACTTTTAATTTTGCTGATACAGGTTACTGCTTTGATAACTCTCCGGGGAGAATAATATACTTTTATTTTAATCCGAAAATGTTTTTTAAGTATATTAGGCCAGTGCGGAAGTAATAAAACCGCCATTTGTTTTGCCGTGTAAAATCATTGAATTCGAGTTTCTTAGAAGCGACGATAAGAGTAGGCTAAAACAAGTCTTATCGTGTAGGACCGATAAAAAGAGCACACTTAATATGCTACCCTGGTAATAAAAGTGTTTATTACCAGGGTGTTTTTTTTATTTGTAGCATTTTTATCTACTGTTAAGACTGATGGTAATGTATACAGATAAAATGAGTCTATTACTCGTTGACAAGCAACAGTGCTAAGGGTAATATTTAATTATAGTGAAAAAATATTATTAGTAAAGATGATGATTGTAATAATAAAACATTAAAAATAGTCGTAAAATAGTTGTTAAGGAGTGGTATGCATGGTCATGTTGGAAACTGAACAGACTGACAACTCTAAGAAAAGGGCAGCAGCTAAGCAGGAAAACGAGAGTATTTGCACGGGTAAAGTTAGCGTTGCTCAAGGCCAAGTGGCTGAACCAGCTATGCTCACCACTATTAGCTTTAATAAAAAAGAATTAGAAAATTTATTAGAACAAGAACGGGAACGTCGTCAACAACTAGAATGGCAGATGGCGTTTATGCAGATAGCGAGTCAACAACAACAAGAGATGCTCTTGGCTACTAAAAATAAAATGGTTCTAGCGGCTGGTTTGGCTAAATTGGGCATTTGGGAATATGATCCAACGACAAAACTATTTGAGTTTGGGGATGAATTTTATGCTTTATATGCAACGAATGCAGAGCGTGAAGGCCGTTTTATGTCTTTTGAACAGTATATAAAAGAATTTGTGTATCCAGAAGATTATTGGCTGTTTGAGGAAGAAAAAGAATTTCTCGTATCTGGTATTGGAGAGTCGATTTTCAAGGATTTTGGGCATCGAATAGTGCGACGTGATGGAATAGTGCGTTATATAGTTGTAAGACGGAAAATCGCGCGCGATGCTAATGAAAATGTCGTTAGAATCTATGGCACTAATCAAGATGTCACGGAATGGGTTAATGCCGAACAAGAGCGCCAACAACAAGCGGCAACAATTAAAAATATGGCATATTTTGACTCTTTAACAGGGTTACCTAATCGCCAGCATTTAAATGAATGGTTAACTAAGGAATTAGATACCGCGCGTCAACAACAGCTTAGCGGCGTAGTAATGTTTATTGATTTAGACGATTTAAAGATGCTCAATGACACTTGTGGACATTCTTTTGGCGACAAAATTATTATTGCCGCTGGTAAGCGAATTGTTGATGTGATTGGCAATAAGGGTTTTGTGGCAAGAGTTGGTGGGGATGAGTTTGTGGTGGTACTAAGCGGTAGATA
This sequence comes from Succinispira mobilis DSM 6222, assembly GCF_000384135.1. NCBI lineage: Bacteria > Bacillati > Bacillota > Negativicutes > Acidaminococcales > Acidaminococcaceae > Succinispira > Succinispira mobilis. Next base: position 26,076 of record NZ_KB913028.1, on the reverse strand, counting down.
TCAGCGCGAGGCGATTGAAGATATTGCCCATAAAATTGGCAAGGCCTTGGGAAAATCGCAAAGATTTTTTGGTAAAAACTTTCATTTAGCCGCCAGTATTGGGATTGCACTTTATCCTGAAAATGGTGATACAACAGAAGAAATAATTAAAAATGCCGATAATGCAATGTATGCGGCCAAAAAATTCAGCAAAAATTGTTGGCGGTTTTATGAAGAAGAAATGCAAATTGAAGCACAGAAAAAAATGCAGTTGATTGGAAGTTTACGCTATGCTTTACAGCGGGGCGAATTTTCTTTAGTATATCAACCACAAATTTTAACTTCGGAACAAAAAATAGTGGGTTTTGAAGCTCTATTACGGTGGCGTAATCATGAGTATGGGATAATATCTCCCTTGCAATTTATCCCCTTAGCAGAACAATCAGGACTTATTCACGGCTTGGGTAAGTGGGTACTTTTAGAAGCGGGAAAATTTATTCGACGCTTGACCGAAGCGGGTTATCCTGAGATTCAGATAGCTGTAAATATCTCAGCTAAACAAATTATTGCTGATGATTTTATAACAATTGTGCGCAATACTATCAAGGAAACAGGAATAAAGGCAGCGCAATTAGAATTGGAGATAACTGAAAGCGTATTGTTAACATCAATGGAAGAAGTTATTAAGAAATTGAATAAATTAAAAAAACTGGGCGTTAAAATTTCTTTGGATGATTTTGGCACAGGATTTTCCTCATTGACCTATTTGCGGATGCTCCCGGTAGAAACTTTGAAAATTGATAAGTCTTTCATTGATATTATAACTACAGATATGCAAGGGGCCAAAATTATTGATTCAATTATTAACATGGCACACACAGTTAATATGAAAGTTGTGGCCGAAGGCGTTGAAACCCAACAGCAACTCGAATATCTACAGCATAACAATTGTGATCTAATTCAAGGCTATATTTTTAGCCAACCGATCGGAGCAGAAAAAGCACTTGCATTATTAGTACAAGGTAAGAATATGGGTTAGTACTTGCTAGGCGTTACCGGCAAAATAAATGACAATAGTGAGGGTTATCTTAATGTTGAAAAGCTTTTTGGCGGTGATGTTAGTAGTAATTGGCAAATAAATATTGGCTGTAGATATAGTTTTTAAATTTAAAAATTAAATACAGCGGCATCATAAAAACCACGAGGCACTTAAATTTGTCTCGTGTTTTATGTTTTCAAGGGGAAAATTCACAGAATAGCGAAGATTTAATAGAGAAATTCTCGAGAAAACTAGACACATAAGCCTATTATAATGTTATAATTATTGTTAGTTGTATGGAGAGTTTGCTCGAGTGAACAGATAAAAGTTAAGACTCTCTGTAATGAAGAAGAGTGAAATTTTAAATGAGGTGTAGGTATGCAAGCAGAACCACTGTGGATATTTGAATATTTGTTATCTTTAAAGAAAATACTTAGTGCTAGCAGTAATGTTTTTCAAAATGAAAATGGGAAATTTTGGTTATGTCGGGAATTACCAAAAATTTCTTGGCAAAACAATCCAATGCCAGTACTATCTGATAATAAATGTCTTTGGAAATTTAAAAAACCGGCGCAGCATAATTTTGATAGTGAAAAACTGGATTTAGTGCGGGAATGGCTGGATTTTGACTTGGAAAATCAAACGGCACAATTTCGCTTGAAAAAAGAAAAAGTAAATTTAGCCGCAGCCGATCGAGAACTTTTTCAAAAAATAGAAGCAGAAATACAAAGCTTAGAAAACAAAGTAAACAACTTTCCGGAATTATTTGAGGAAAATGGTCTAAAGCAAATTCAAGAGCAAATTGCAATAAAGAAATTAATGTTGCAAGAAATAATTGATTGTAAACTAGAAAAATTGGCAGAAAATCCGGAAATTTTAAGTGCCGCTCAAGAAGTATATCAAGATTGGCAAAAATGGGCTAATTTAGAAATAGAAAATGCCAAGAGTAGACAAATTTACGATGATATTTTTGATCTATATCAAAAGTTAGAAAGTAGTGGCAATACCTTGGAGTTTGTTTGTGGGCAGGGTTTAATTACTTATCGTGATGGTGATACTGATATTGCCCATCCGCTCTTTATTACAAAATTGAAGTTGGTATTTGATTTACAGGCGAATGCGTTTAAAGTTTTTCCGCTTACGGCAATAACTTGTTTAGATTACATTGCGTTGACAGATCATCCACAAATTGATAAAAATAATTTGTGGCAATTGCAACAGCAATTATTGGATAAACCAGTAAATCTTTTTTCGCCAGAAGAACGCAAAAAGCTGTTTTTTCAAGTTAAAAAACTATTTAAAACAACAATTCGGTTCAATGCAGCTCATAATATTGGGCATATTGATAACATCGAATATACCCCCAACCTTGTTTTTCATGATTTAGATGTGTTGTTTGTGCGCAATAAAATTTCGCGTAAATGGCAAGAAGAATATTTGAATATTTTAGCGGCGGCTAAAACAGCTAAAGGATTAGAAATTCCAGCAACCTTACGTTTACTTAATAATGAAGACCAGGTTAATTTTACCCCTAATGACTTAGGTGAGGACATTTATTTCCCTTTGTATTCCAATTTAGAGCAAAGACAAATAGTGGAAAAAATTAAACAAAATCCAGCGGTAGTTGTACAAGGTCCACCGGGAACAGGTAAAAGTCATAACATTGTAAATTTAGTGGCGCATTTAGTTGCTAGTGGCAAAAAGGTTTTAGTAACTAGTCAAACAACGAAAGCCTTGAAAGTAATAGACAATATGATAGCTAGACAATTCTCGGAATTGGCTAATTTTTGTGTGACGATCTTTGGCGATGATAAACAAGATCTAAATAAATTAGAATATATTTTAGATAACAACTTATTTAAATTAGATAAGTTAGATGCAGAGCATTTAGCTGCTAATATTGAGTTAGCTCAAGCTAGATTTAAAAAGCTCTCAAAACAGGCCGAAATAACTATCGAAAAAATTCATAAACTTTCACAAGAAGAATTTGAAAAAGGTTGTTTTGTAGATAAAAATTTAAATCAAGCGGAATTAATCGATTTTATTTTAAGTAAAGAACAAGAATACAACTGGTTTATTGATGAAGCTGCGGCAACTAAAGAATTCCCCTATACTAATCAACAATTCAGTGAATATTTTAAAATGTGTATTCCTTTTACTCCAGAAAAATTGAGGATTTTGCAACAAGACTTACCAGAGGTTAGTAAAACTGGAGAAATTCTTAAAAATATTGATTTGAATAGTAAAATTAACGACTTGCGAAAAGTTTTGCAAGTAAACAAATTTGCTAACTGGGTTTTTGCTAATAATTTAAGTGAACATTATCTTTCTTACCGGCGGTTATTGTCGCTAAGTATTGAAAAACTTGAAGAATTCCAAGAGACATATTTGAAAGTATTTATTGAAGATATTTCGCAAAATATTTGGAGTGTTTCTTTTTGGCGGGAATTTATAATTACCGTGAAAGATAAGTTAAATCAAATTGCAGAATTACAAAGTCGCTTGGAGGGCTATACTTTAACAGGAGTTGAAGAATTAGATTTAGACAAACTAGCGCAAGATTTAGAGCGGATTAAAGCAAAACTAATTGACAATGACAAAATAGGCTTGTTATTATTCCGATATTTGTCCAATAAAGATACTAAATATATTTTTGAAACCATCGAAATTAATGGGATTAGAATTTCTAACTTGCAAGATGTAGATGTAGTTTTAGATTATGTGGTATTGGCTAAAACCAAACAAGAATTTTTGGAGTATTGGAATCAAGGTAAATTAGGTGAGCAAATTGCTATTACCAGTGCTTCGCAAAACAACTTAGATTTTGTAGAAGCGGTAATTCAAAAAATGCAGTTAGCTTTTGCTTATAAATTAGAGTATTGGGATAAGATAAAAGAAGTTATTAATTTTCTAAATCCGGACCAGCATATTAATATTGTCAATAAACAAGATTTGACATTGTTGCAAGAGGCGTTAGAATATCACCATGCCTGTGAACAGCTAGAACAAATGCAAGACACTTATCAACAAACATTAGCCTTTTTAAAGGCTGGAATAAACTCTAGCAATGCGCATCAATTATGGGGGATGTTTTTGAAAGCGTTTCTAGTACAGGATGAACAGACCTTTAAATTGTTGTTCGAAGAGTTAGTGAAAATAGATAGTCTAAGAAGGAATTTTAAAGAACTTTCCAGTATTTATCAAATTGTGCAAACTTGGATGCCAGCTTTATTGGAAAAACTTCATTCTGAAAAATTGCGCTTAGATTTTATTCAGCGTCGCCCTGATTGGCAGAAGGCTTATTTTTGGCGACAAGCAAAAGACTTTATGCAAAATCATTTGCAACAAGATATTAGAAAACTTTATGCCGATTATTTGCATTATAAAGACCAAGAGCTAGTAGTAGCCGCGGAAATAGTTACTAATAAAGCTTGGTTACAAATGTTGCAGGCTGCAAATAAAAATAATAAATTGAGCCTAAAAGTTTGGGTGAAAAATGTTTTGCAGTGTTTGCGGAATAAAGATGAGTTAAGTAATAGGTATTTAGAAAATGCTCGCCAAGAATTACCGCAGTGCACGCAACTTATGCCGGTGTGGATTATGCCGATTGCTGAGGTTTTAGACTATATTCCAGCGAGTACGCAACTATTCGATGTGGTGATAATTGACGAAAGTAGTCAGTGTGATATTTTTGCTTTAAGTGTATTATTGCGAGCTAAACAAGTAGTTATTGTTGGTGATGATAAACAAATTAGCCCCGAGATGATTATTGCCGATAACGCGCGAGTAAATAGCTTAATGAATAAGTATCTGCAAACCCCCTTGTTGCAGACCAGATTTAATGTTGAAAATAGTTTGTATGATATCGCCAAGCAAACCTATATTGAAAGCCAATTGATGTTAAAAGAACATTTTCGCTGTTTCCCAGAAATTATTAATTTTAGTAATCGGGAGTTCTATTCGGGAAGTATTAAACCACTAAAATTAAATAAGGCTATCAATGCTATTAACAGTTGTTTAGTAGAAGATAGTATTAGTTATAGCGAAATTCCAACAATAAACATGCGGGAAGCACAATTGATAGTTGAAAAAATTGCCGAATTTTGTCAATTGGAACAATATCAAGGTAAAAGCATGGGCGTAATATCCTTGGCGGGAAATGAGCAAGCAGAATTTATTGCGAGTTTATTAAGAAATACGATTGGGGAGTATGAAATTTTAAATCGTCGAATTGTTTGTGGTGACGCTTATTCTTTTCAAGGTGATGAACGCGATATTATTTTCTTGTCAATGGTAGTGATGCCTGATACTGATTTTAGAGTTTTAAATAAGATTAAAGACGAACAAATGGTTAATGTTGCTATGACTAGAGCTAAAGAACAGCTGTTTTTATATCATTCGGTAGTAAGCAACAACCTAGAGCGCGATTGCCTGCGTTATAAGTTGATTAATTATTGCAATCATTACCGAAAATTGGACACTACAGGACTTTGCGAAGTAAAAGTAAGCGAATTTAAAGCAATTGAAAAAAGCAAGCAAGAAATAAAACAATATCTCTTAAACCTGGATTATCAGGTAATTGAAGATTATCCGATTGCTGATGATGTCTGTTGTGACTTGTTAGTGATGAATAAACAAGGAAAAACGATGGCCATAGATTGTAGTGGCTTTATGCGTGATTATAGTGAAGGTATTAATCGCAAATTGAGTTTACAACGAGTAGGCTGGCAATATTACCATTTATTACCAAGTGAGCTGTTTTTCAAACGCAAGACAGTTTTAGAAGAAATTTTAAATAGTTTTGGTTAAAATAAAATGGGCTGTCTAAAAATAGGTTTGAACCTGTTTTAGACAGCCCATTGTTCCTGTTAAACATAAGATGCGAAGTTACAAAAAATACCCAATAAAACGACGTTGAGTGTTGCTTATAATAGATAATAGCGACCTTTGCCAGCTGCTTTGGCTTTATACATACCTTCATCAGCTTTCTTTATCAATTCATCATATGTTTTTCCTGATTCTGGAAATTTAACAATACCAATGCTACTTCCAACACTTATTTTAGGATCACTTTCGCGGGCATGTAAGCCATCTTTAAGAAAAGCTTGAAGTCTGTTGGTAATGTACTCAATGTTATTAATGCTATTAGGGTCGGTTACGCAGACAATAAATTCGTCACCACTATTACGGCCAGCAAAACCAATATTGTGCGCGAAATTATTGAGGCAGGAACCGATAAAGGTTATAACTCGGTCGCCAAAAGCATGACCGTAGTTGTTATTGAATAAGCGGAAATCATCGATGCCTACAAAAAGAAAGGCCAAGGGCTGTTGGTTACTGGCAGCAGTTTCTAAAGTTTGGCGTGCGCGTTCTTCAAAGGTAATACGATTTAGGAGTTTTGACAATGGATCATACTCGGTTTTTTGTTTAATTTCAATTTCCTTTAAACGCCGCGCGGTAACATCAGTTATAACCCCAATTATGCGAATTGGCTTTTTTTCTTCGTTGAAAATTAGCGTGGGGTGAATGTTTACGCAGACGAATTTTTGGTGGGCTGTTTTTACCCGTACATCAAAATCAGCTATTTGTTCACCCGTAACTAGTTTGGCAATAGCTGTTTTTAAAAGCGGAATATCGGCTGAATACAAGGAAGAAAAATCATCGGTTAAAATATTTAAAGGTGGAGAACAAGTAAATTTATTATTCCAAGCTGTTGAAAAATAAGTAGTGTTTTTAGTTAAATCCCAGTCAAAAATAATATTCTCGGTCTGCTCGCTGATAATTTTATAGCGATAGTCACTTATTTTTAGGGCTTCAATGTATTCCTTTTTATTTTTTAAAATATAGATAAAAATAATACTTAATAGGGCAATAACTATAAACACTAATACGGCGGTTAATTGCAAAACCTCATTAGTTAGAGCCAGGGCAACAGAGTTGGGGAGGATTACAAAAAGATGCCAGTCATAAACAAAGTTAGGAATGGGAGTATAGCTTAGGATATAGCCACGGTCATCTTGGCGATAATTTAAAGTAAGGGGGGTGCGGCTAGCTAGACCATGTTTTAATTGTTGGAGAATTTCACTGTATTCTGGGGCGTGAAATAGTTCTAAAATGTTAGTGGCGGTTATCATAGGCACGGTGGCTGATTGAGAAATAATTTGGCCGTTATCTCTAGTTATGAGAAAGCGCAATTGGCCTAGGTAATACATATTGGCAATAGCATTGGTAATATTTTCAGGGTGTTCACTAGCTAAGAGTACGCCAGTTACTTGGCCATTATTTCTTAGCGGCAGAGCCTGTACAATAATTTTTTGACCATCATCAATACGGCTATCTAGGGGCTCAGAAACGACTGTGCTGCCCTGCTTAGCTTGTTGAAAATAATCGCGATCGGCGATCGAAAAAGCTACGCCATCACTGCTTATCGCATTACCTGCTAAATCAGCAATTGCTATTTTAGAGAAGGTTTGATAGTGAGGATCGGCGATGATTAACTTGATTTTTTCTTCAAGAGATAAATCTTCGTGTAGTTGAGGATTGAGATTAAAATGCTTTAGTTGTAAGAGGTTATTATCAAGACTTTGGTCGATAGATTTACTGGTATGGGTAGAAATTGCTATTAAAGAATTACGCGCATCGGTTAAAAGTAGAGTTTTAATATGAGTTATATAAGTGTAGCCGATAAAAACTAAAATTGGTATAAGTAAGCAAAGCGCATAGCTGAGGGTGTTAGTTTTGATAGTTGAGGCTAGTTTCGCGAAAGGCACTTTTAACATAATATTACGACCTCTGTTTAACAGTATTTTAATAAATTATAGCACAAAAAAAATAAGGCGCAAAAGGTCAGGCTCTTTTTAGCGGGAGCCTGACCTTTAAATATTTTAACCGACCAAAGTAAGGGGTTATTTTAATTTATTTAAAAATTTTTCTATGTTAATAATGAAGCGCTCGTGGTTTCCTTGTCCGATTGTTTTCTGTTCATCTTTCGCAGTAACTTCAAAAACTAACTTTTTTCCTTCAATAGAAACTAAAGTTGCTGTAGCGGTAACCTGCTGTCCAAGTGGTGTAGCGGCAGAATGTTGTACATTTAAACTGATGCCTACCGTACTTTCAGTTGCTGGTAAAAAGTCTGCAACCGCTAAACTAGCAGCTTTTTCCATCAAAGCAATCATGGCAGGTGTTGCGTATACATCTAAAAAGCCACTACCTAAAGTGGCGGCCGTATTGTTTGTAGTTACTAGTTCGCTAGCAGTAGCAGTTAAACCAATTTTCATAATTATCACCTCATAAAGTTTAAAATGCTGGAATTATAGCACCTTTATATTTTTCCTTAATGAATTTCTTCACCTCAGGACTATTTAAAGCTTTAGCTAAAGCCTTAAGTTCAGGACGAGTTTCTTCGCCTTGGCGGCAAACTAAGATGTTGACATAGGGAGAATTTTTGTCTTCAATGTATAGCGCGTCTTTTAGTGGATGCAGTTTGGCATCTAAAGCGTAGTTTGTATTAATAACAGCTAGAGTCACATCTACTAAGGAACGGGGTAATTGAGGTGCTTCTAGTTCTTTTATTTCAAGCTTCTTGGGGTTTGTGACAATATCTTCTTTGGTGGCACTAAGGCCACTATTTTCTCTTAATTTAATTAGACCGGCTTTTTCTAACAGCAATAAGGCTCTGCCGGAATTAGTAGGATCGTTAGGGATAGAAACAATAGCTCTTTCGGGCAATTGTTCCAGAGTTTTAATTTTATTTGAATAAATAGCCATCGGTTCAATATGAATATTGCAGATTTTAACTAAAGAAAGGTTGCGTTCACTATTAAATTTCATCAAAAACGGTATGTGTTGGAAAAAATTGGCATCTAATTCTTTGTCTGCAACTGCAAGATTAGGACGAATGTAGTCATTAATTTCTACGACATTTAAATTAATATTTTCTTTGGCAAGCATTGGTTTTACATAATTTAAAATTTCGGCATGCGGAATTGCATTAGCGCCAACTTTAATTGTTTTGCCGAAATCTTGCTTTTGGTTAGTAGCACAACCCACAAGCAATACAGTGAAAATAATAATGAGCAGCAGAGTTAGTGACTTTTTCATAAATAGAAACGCCTCCTTTGCTATTTTTTATAGTATTATAACATAATTGCGTATGATTTGTAAGAATTGGAAAGTGGATTTAGGTAATTGGCTAAAATTTGCGAAAGTGGTATAATCATGCTAGGAATAAGTAGCGAAAGCGAGGATTAAGTTTTGCGATATCGAAAATTACTATTAGGGATTTTATTAGTTTTTATTTTGCTCTCAACTACAGGTTGTGTTAAAGGTGAAATCTTATTGGAACTAGGCCGAACAGGCAGTGCCAGTTTAAATACCAAAATATTGGTACCAGCCTTTGTAAAAGAAAATCTTAAACTTTTGAAAGATAAATTTATTCAAGATAATTTTAAGGTAATGGATATTAAGGAAAATAACTTAGAAGGTTTTCAAGCTGTGCGTAATTTTGATAATGTGTCTCAAATGCGCGAGTTAAAGGTCTTTCAAAAAATAGAATTACCCCAAAATAAAAAAATCGCGAAGCCTGGAGAAGTAACACCAAAAGAAAATAGTATAAATAGTACGCCTGCTAAAGATAATTTAGAAAATTTAGTAAAAAAGCCACAAGTAGTCGTAGAGAAAGGTTTTTTATTTGATAAATATAAAATTGATTTAAATGTTGACTTGCGAACAGGGGAAAAATTACAACCCAAGGAAGAAAATTGGCTTATAAAAAATTTATTAGCTCAAATTGACTTGAAATTTATTTTGAAGTTACCTACGGAAATTGATGTAAGTAATGCTAACAAGGTTAGTGAAGATGGCAGGACTTTAATGTGGAATCTAGTCCTCGGGGAAGAAAATCAAATTGTGGCAGAGGCAACAATTTTAAATTTAAAAAATGCGGGGTTGTTATTTATAGCGGTGGTTTCTATTGGCGGAGTTTGTTTTTATAACTATCAAAAAAGAAAGAGCTAGGAGCGATATAGATGATAAGATTAGCGATAAATGAGTTGCAAGCAGGTATGGTGCTTGCTGAAAATGCCGTAAATCAAGCAGAACAGGTGATTTTGTCAGAACACACTATTTTAACGCGCGAGCAGATTTTGACTTTACAACAGGCCCAAGTACCGTTTGTGCGCATAAGAGAAGAGTTTGATACGGACGAATCTTTGGCGGAACAGCTTTTTCTAGACCGGATGATTTTAGAAACAGAAACTATGACTCCAGATGAACGGCGAAAAACAGCTCAAGAAGCTTTGGGGATTTATGTTGAAAATATTTTAAGTATTTTAGCTGGACAAGGTGATGAAAAATTATACAGCAAAAGTTATGCTAAATCCAAAAAAATTGTTAAGGCCGCGAACAATCTAAACGTTAAACGTCATTCTTTGTTAAAAAAAGAACGAGTAGATGATTATTATCAATTTGCGACTGATCTAAGGCGGTTGTTCGAACAATCTAATCACAACAATGATACTTTTATGACGGAGATAATTCAATTTTCTAGTGATCTGACCAACTATATAAATAATACCACGGGAGTACTTGGTTACGCTTTTCACACTTATCCTAATATGCCAGCCCTTGTGGCTCATACTTTAGGGGTAGCAATTGTGGCTGGAAAAGTAGCACAATTATTAAAAATGGATCAAAAAGAAGTGGTAGGAGTGGTGTTCACAGCCGTATTGCATGATATTGGCTTGAGCAATTTGGTTCCAGGCGGTAATATTAACCAAGATATCCCTAAAACTGTACAAGAAAAAGAAATGAATAACCATGTCTTCAAGGCAATGGTGTTATTAAAGGATAAAAAAATAATAAAGAAAGATATTCTCTTAGGAGTATTACAACACCATGAAAGAATGGATGGTAGTGGTTACCCATCTGGAACTAAAGGCAAGGATATAAGTCAATATGCGAGAATTATTGGTTTTGCAAATCAAGTAGATATCTTGATGCATAGCAAAGATAAGTCTGGCAACAAATTGAAAATTTCTGATTTTGTAACTCAAATACCTTTTTTAGCGGATAAATACGATCCAGAGATCTGTAAAGTTTTTCAAGAGTATTTAGAAGGATTCCTGTTGGTAAATCAGGTTGTCTTAAGCGATGGACAACAAGCGGAAATTATTTATCGCCACAGGGCTTTTAAGCAACCTGTTATTTTGACGGCGAAGGGCGATATTATTGATTTAAATAAGTCGAGTTTAACAATAAGTGGCTATAATTTATGATTAGGACTATCGAGGTTTTCTAGCGGCAAAGCTGTCTCAAAGTAAAGGCTCGCACTAGGCAAAGCAAAACTAAGTTGGTGCTTGCTTACAATTTGCATAATTTTCAAATTAACATCCTCTTTGACGCGAATATAGTTGCTATAATCTTTGTGAATACAGAAATAAGAAATTAAAATGTCTAAGCTGCTAGCACCATAGTTATCAAACTTAACGACAATATCACTAGGATCGATTTCCGAATGAGTACTAATCATAGTCTCGATATCTCGAATGCATAATTGTAATTTATCGATAGGGGTATCATAAGTGAGACCGATGTTAAAACGCACACGCCTTTTGGTCATTTTAGACCAATTAGTAATAGCCTCTTTAGAAAGTTTAGAGTTGGGGATATAGATCATTCCTTGGGTGAAAGTGCGAATTTTAGTATTGCGGAAAGAAATCTCTTCGACGATACCTTCGCCGCTAGCGGTTTGCACCCAATCCCCGATAGAAAAAGGTTTATCGACAATAATTAAAATTCCCCCGAAAATATTTTCTAAGGAATCTTTGGCGGCGAGGGCAAAAGCTAAACCGCCTAGACCTAGTCCTGTGATAAAACCATTAATATCGTAATTCCATTCAGTTGCAAGCATGGTAAAAGCCAAAGTTATAATTATGAAGCGAGAACTAGAGGCAATAAGGTGGACCAAAACAGTATCGCATTTCCAGCCCATGGAAGTTAAAATACGATTGATTAAACCGCTAGTTTCATTGGTTAAATTATAAATGCCCCAGAAAAAACAGAAGATGCTAAAAGTGCGCACTAAACGGCTTAAAAGAACTTTATAGTTACTGATATCTAGGGGAGCCAGGTTTAAAGCAGAATAAATACCAAAAACTAAAATTAAAGCTGCGAAGGGCCGTTCAAAAGCTTCGATTAGCTGATTGTCAAACTCGGAGGTAGTTTTGTTTGCGAGCTTTTTTATAAAATTAATCAAGTATTTAAAGCAAATTAATCTTAAAGAAAGAAATAACAGTAAAATAAGTAGCGCTGGTAACCAAGGTTTCAAAATTTCTAAGTTCATAAGTTGCTCCTTTTTTTCTAGAGTTTATTTTGATTATTTTAACACTGATAGAAATTGTTTACAAGAAATAAGCTATAACTTACAGAAAACTGAGGGGAGGAATGGTGATGCTAGTAAGTATTTTGCTATCTGTTTTGGCGTTGGGGTTTTTGATGTTCACGATAGTTGGGTTGGCTGGAAATGGCTTAATCTTAGTTTTAGCAATTGTATATGCCATTAGTACGGATTTTTCGACACTTACAGGTAACACTTTATTGTGGTTATTTATTATGTTTATTTTAGGCGAAATTTGGGAATTTGGCGTAAGTTTTTTAGGAATAAAAAAAGAGCAGGTTTCAACTTTTACAGTTTTTTTTATTGCTTGTGGAACCATAATAGGCAGTCTTGTCGGGACTTTAGTTATGCCGTTGGTAGGTAGTTTATTAGGGGCAAGTATTGGTGCTTTTTGCTTTGCGTTTATTATTGAACGCTTGCGCGGAGAAACACGTTATCGCTCCTGGTATATAGCTTGCGTTGCAGCCAGTATGCAGTTGCTAGCAGCTTTTGGGAAAATAATTGTGGGTTGTATTATGTTGATTATGTTCATTGTTAATCTTGCATGGTAGAATAAGAAGAGAGTTTAGAGAAAGGGAGTGTTTACATGAAATTTACGATTGCGCATAATAATATTAATGTTTTGGATTTAGAAAAGAGTCTACAGTTTTATGAACAGGCTTTGGGACTAAAAGAGATTCGCCGGCATGTTCCGCAAGATAATAGTTTTATCATTGTGTATTTGAGCGATGGACAAACCAGCCATGAACTAGAACTTACGTGGCTAAGAGATCGGACAGAAGCTTATAATTTGGGCGATAACGAATTTCACTTAGCTTTTCGGGTAGATGATTTTGCTGCGGCACATCAAAAACACCAAGAAATGGGTTGCATTTGTTATGAAAATCCTAAAATGGGGATTTATTTTATTGCCGATCCTGATGGCTATTGGTTAGAAGTAGTTCCAACTAGAAAGTAAAGTTTATGGAAGAAAAGAGTTATTTGAAATACCGCAAATATTTTGCGCCACAACTGTTTTTTAATAAATTAAAACATAATATTAAAAATTTAACGCAAGAGCTGCTCTTAAAAGCGTTAGAGTTATATTATGCAACAGAAAATCCAAAGATGCCTTTAACAGTAAAATTAAAGGTTTATGGTGCGTTAGGCTATTTAATATTGCCCTTGGATTTCATTCCTGACTTCATGCCTGTATTGGGTTATACAGACGATTTGGCGGCGCTGACTTACACGCTGGCCTTAATAGAACCCTATATAGATGAACAGGTTAGACAACAAGCAAGAAAAGTGTTTTCGCAGCTAACACGTACTAAAAGCCTCTAATAAATAAAAAAACACATAGGGGGATTTTTAATAATGGTAAACACAGAAAGAGTTTTAAAAGAATTTTTCGAGTTGGTGCAAGTGCCTTGTTCAACTAAAAATGAAAGACAAATAGCTGATATTTTGAAAGGCAAACTCGCAGCATTAGGCTTGGAAGTTCAAGAAGATAATACTGGAGAAAAAATTGGTGGCAACGCAGGCAATGTTTTTGGTTTTCTCAAAGGCAATGTAGCTGGACCTTGCTTGTTGCTTAGTGCCCATATGGATTGCGTAGAACCCTGCACAGGAATCAAACCACAATTAAAAGATGGGATTATTACTTCTGATGGGACAACTATTCTTGGTTCCGATGATAAATCTGGCGTAGTAGCAATTTTAGAAGCTTTGAGAGTAGTTAAAGAACAAAAATTGCAGCACAGTGATATTCAAGTTTTATTTACGGTATCAGAAGAAGGTGGCGTAAATGGTTCTAAAAACATGGATAAATCATTGTTGAAAGCTGATTTTGGCTATGCTTTAGATTCTAGTGGTACTCCAGGTGAAATTATTGTTATGGCGCCAGGACAATACAAAATTACGACGGTTGTTAAAGGGCGGACTGCACATGCTGGTTTAGCGCCAGAAACTGGGTTGAATGCAATCACTTTAGCGGCAAAAGCAATTGCAGCCGTATCTCAAGGAAGAATTGATGAAGAAACAACTGCTAATGTAGGCATTATTAATGGTGGAACAGCCACTAATGTAGTTCCCGATAATGTGAAAATAATTAGTGAAGCTAGAAGTAGAAATCCTGAAAAATTGGAAAAACAATTAAAATTGATGGTTGAAACTTTTGAATCAGTAGTTAAGGAAAATGGTGGGGAAGTTGAAATAACAACTGCTAAAGCCTATAATCCTTATGTGTTACAAGAAACAGATCCAGTAATCCAAACGGCTAAAAAAGCAATAGAAGCTATTGGTTTGCAAGCAAAAACTAAAGCTACTGGAGGCGGTAGTGATGCGAACTTTATAAACTCTTATGGCGTGCCTTGCGCAGTTTTAGCGACAGGGATGACTAAAGTTCACACGAAAGAAGAGTACATAAAAGAAGAGCATTTATATGATACAGCTCGTGTAGTAGTTTCGATAATTAAAAATGTTGTAAAATAATTCTTGACAAAAGAAAACTTATAATATATAATTACTTTTGTTGTGTTGCGATCCACTAGCTCAGTCGGTAGAGCACCTGACTTTTAATCAGGGTGTCCCGCGTTCGAGTCGCGGGTGGATCACCAAATTTACAATTATTAATTATTGACACGTATATATCTACATGTTATAATTAAAAAGTGACATGAGTAGAAGAACTTCTACCCCTGCCGTTGTGTTGACTTGGATGACTTTAATGGTCCATTAGCTCAGCTGGTAGAGCACCTGACTCTTAATCAGGGTGTCGAAGGTTCGAGCCCTTCATGGATCACCAAAATATTAAGGCCCGTTGGTCAAGCGGTTAAGACACCGCCCTTTCACGGCGGTATCAAGGGTTCGATTCCCTTACGGGTCACCACATTTGGGCGATTAGCTCAGCTGGGAGAGCGCCTGCCTTACAAGCAGGATGTCGGCGGTTCGATCCCGTCATCGCCCACCAAATGTAATTTTAGGACTTGCAATAAATTTGCAAGTCCTTTTTGTCGTGTGCGCCCAGTATCGGCCTTACTTTTGGGAAAAGTTCAATACGAAGGTTAAACATTAGCTTGAAATAATTATCTGAGACAAGGGGTCAATAAATAGCAGTCAGCGGAAAAGCTCTGGTCTGAGGAAACGAACTACATATGCGATGCCTCTGTGTAAAATGTTGCGGTGTAAATAATAAAGAAACATATTTAGACTGGATTAAGAATGAAAAAGTTCTTAATCCAGTTTTAACTTTTTGAAGAAGCAATGAATAATAATCTATTGTGGAAACTGGTGAAGCTTCTAATACCCTTTAGTACTTTAGCACGGTCTTTACTCAGTATCAACCAAATGATATGCTAGAATACATATTTTTTACAAAAAAAGGCTCTATAATATATGTTGTGGTGTGTGGAAAAATTCTGTATATCACAGCATGTTTTTTTACAAAAAAATGAGCATGATATTGAAAAATCCTTTATGATAAAGTTTTTAAACAAATCAAAGGTGGATTTTCAAATCATGCTCAATATAAATAGCTATACACTCAAACTGTCGAACTGGAAGAAAATTAAGGGCGATTTTTTTAATTTTAAGCGGCAATAGCTTTTTAAATGTGGAAATGCTATTCTGCGGGTAGGACAATTTTATTTTTATCAAAAATTGCTACCAAAGTAAAGACAGAAATACATACTAACCATTCAGCGTAAATCAGATGTGGTAAAATACGCACCGCAGGGAAAAGTTGCCAAATAAACAAAGTAAGTAATCCTGCTAACAAAGTGTAAAAACCACTGGATTTACGACAGATGCTCGGGAAATAAAGAGTTGCAACCATTAATAAGGTGAAAGCGGCTGTAAGACTTAGACCTATCATAATAGTACTAAGGATACCACTAACTTTTCCTGCTAGAAAATAGGCGATACTACCTAACACCAATACAGAAACACGAGTAATCGTTAAAGAAGCTTTAGCACTTAGATTAGGATTGATGATCTTTTTACCAATATCTTGGGAAAGCATGGTACTGGCGCCCAGGAGCATGCTGCAAGCCGTGGAAATATCGGCAGCCCAAAGTGCAGCCAAGGTTATTCCGGCTAAAAGTGGATCGAGTGACATTATGGTAAGTGGCATTGCCGTTGTTGCCGTGGCATTTGGAAAGGTAGCGCGCGCGATAATGCCTAGTAAGGCAGAAAGAAAGCCCATAGGAAAAATTAAAACGCCAGCTAACATGTAACCTCGCTTGGCAGAGGCTGTATCGATAGCACTAGAGGCAACTTGAATTACTCCTTGCAAAGAGGCGACCATGGGAATCATTACGCTGAACCAGGTTATGATAGTTGCTGTGCCTGCACCGGCAAAAAAATCTAGCATTTGGGGACTGTTTGCTGGTAATTTAGCAGTAATATTGCTTAAGCCACCTTGGGCAGAAACGCAGGCAATTGTTGCCATTATAATACCGAAGTAAATTAAAGTCGTATTTAAAATATTGCTAATGCTGGCAGACCAAAGACCGCCGATAAAAGTTGTTGTCACAAAAACAATGGCACTAGTTAAAAGTCCGAGTTCGAAGGTAAATACTTCTGGCAAAAGTGCATGCAAGATACTGCCGCCGGCAATGTATTGCAAAGCGGTAACTACTACTTGAATAATTATTTGAGCAAGTACAGTAAGAATACTGCAATTTTGACCATAATAACGCTCAAGAAATTCGGCTATTGTTGTAAAATTAGCAGCACGATACTTGCCTGCTAAAAAATATCCAACTAAAATTGCTGCAACGCTCCAGGCACCATTGTACCAACCAGCGGAAAGACCAATTTTATAAGCTGTTTCGGAGACCCCGATTGTAGAAGCTCCGCCAATGGCTATACCAACAACATTAAGCATAATTAAGGGTGTCTTTAATTGACGACCAGCTAAAACGAAGCCTGAATTTGTTTGAGAGTATTTGCGCGAAATAAGACTAATGCTAAATAAAATGAAAATGTAAACGAGGATTATTATTAACGGGATATTCAAATGAAAAAACTCCTTTCAAAGTGATGATGTTGTAAATTATACACTTTCACAAAACCTGTGTCCACTAAAAAAAGGCTAAAAATAAAAAAATAAACAAAAAATGCTTACAAAAAAAATAAAATCGGTTATAATATTGAATATTGGTGATAGACAAGAAAAATAATAGCACAAACGTCCTCTCTAAAAGGAAACGTTTGTGCTGACTCGCAGATGTTATTTAGCTAATTTTTTTTTTACGATAGCGGAAATAGGCATAACCAACAAGAATTAAGATTACTAAGGCTAAAGCAATTGCGCTTTGTTGCGAATATTTATGGATAATGGGGATTACCTGTGGTCCAAGGTAATGTACGGCAATGCCGATTATTAAGAAGCGTTTGCCGCGACCTAAAACTGTAGCTAGCGTAAAGAGTTTCAAGTTGATTTTTAGAACGCCCGCACTAATAGCCACAAATTTGTAAGGTATAGGAGCCATCGCTGCCCAAAAAACAGCCCAACCACCGTATCTTTCTACTAAGGAACGAATGTGTTCCATATGTTTTTTGGGGATTATTTTTTGTTGAGCGAAATTGGAAAATTTGTGGCCGATAAAATAACCAATGAAAGCGCCTAAAACTGAGGCAATAGTTGCGAGGGTAGCTAGCCAAAGGGCATTTTGTGGGTTGGCGATACTGGCGGGGATTATAACAATATCGGGAACGATTGGGGAAATAAAAGCATCAGTAAATGATAACAGAAAAACCCCTAGGTCGATATTTTGTTCAGCAATGGCAATTATATTATCTAAATTAATCAAAACTTTATCACCTTTTAGTTAAAATTCACCTTTAAGAGGCGTACTCGTTCATTATACCGCAAGCGTTAATATTTTCCAACAATTTATATTGGAGAGAGGAGGAATAAAGTTGCTAATTGTTAATTCGAAGATTAGAGAATGCCTGATACAGGTTGGGTTTACACCTTGGACAGATAATGGATTACAGGGCTATTATCGGAGAAATACTTTTAAAAAAGACTCTATGATAGGGGTTGTGGCAGAATATTATGCGGAAGATTATATTGTCGAGCAACATAGTGGGGTGGACAGTGTAGAATATATTTTGGCGAACTACAAAGCCAAGGCAGATGTAGTAAAACAAAGATTCTTATTATGGCAGCATCCACAAGAAAAAGTAAAGGTTAAGTCATTTGCGTTAGGTTTTAAAGGCTGGTTAGAAGTTTGGGGTTATCAAGAAAATTGTAAGCCACAGAAAAAATTTCGGGATTTATTAGAACTATTAGAACTGGGTTAAAATTACAGCCTTAGGCTGTGGAGATAGATAAAAAATTAATTGGAGGGTTTTTATGTTATTGACACTTTTTATCGTGGCGATAGTTGTCTTAGGATTAGGGTATGTGTATTATGGTCGGTTTCAGAAAAAACTTTATGATTTAGATCCCAACGCAGAAACACCCGCAACAAAGTTAAATGATGGGATGGATTATTGTCCAGCACATCCCGCGGTGTTGTTAGGGCATCATTTTGCTTCTATTGCTGGGGCTGGACCAATAGTCGGACCAATAGTAGCGGCTTCTTTGTTTGGTTGGTTACCCACTTATATTTGGATCTTATTAGGTAGTATTTTCTTTGGTGGGGTACATGATATGGGTTCTATTGTAGCCTCAGTACGCCATAAAGGACTTTCAATTGGGGAAGTAATTAACAAATGGATTGGGGCTAAAGCCAAACGCTTGTTTTTAATTTTTACTTGGCTAGCTTTGACTTTAGTTATTGCTGTGTTCTTGGAATTAGCCGCTCAAACTTTTACTGCTGATCCAGCAGTAGCATTTTCGGCAAGCTTATATATTTTTGTCGCAATGTTTTTTGGAATTTTGATTTATCGTTTTGGCGTTTCTTTAAGTGTCAGCACTTTGATTATGGTACCGATTATATTTGGCGCTGTAATTTATGGCAGTTATAGCCCTTGGGTGCAAAGTGCTTTTACTTTAGATATTAATACTTGGCGGATATTTTTAGTTATTTATATTTTTGCAGCATCAGTAATGCCAGTATGGCTCTTGTTGCAACCGCGTGATTATTTGGCATCATACTTGCTCTATTTTTCTTTGTTTATTGGTGGTGTAGGGATGCTATTTGGCAACAAATTTGAGGTTAAACTAGCGGCCTTTAAAGGAATTAGTACTGCTAATGGTGATTATATTTGGCCATTGTTGTTTGTAACTGTGGCTTGTGGAGCTATTTCTGGTTTTCATTCCTTGGTTGGCAGTGGGACGACATCTAAACAACTGAAACGTGAAACCGATGCTTTACCTGTTGGTTATGGTGCGATGTTAATTGAAGGTTTGGTAGGTGTTATAGCTTTAGGTACGATAATGATGAGTGGTGTTATGGCTAAAGGTGGTCCTACTGTGGTTTATGGTCAAGGTTTGGGTCAATTTGCCGCTTTAATCGGTATAGCTCCTAAACTAGGAATGTCAATTGGGCTGTTGGCGTTGAATTCATTTATTTTAACCTCGCTAGACACAGCTACTAGATTGGCACGTTATCAATTACAAGAATTTTTTGATATGAAATTAGATAAGTATATTGCTACGGCAATTGGGGTAGGTGTTGCACTGGCTTTGATTTTTGTAAAAACGGGAAATGTTGCGGTATGGCAGCTTATTTGGCCAGTATTCGGGGCATCTAATCAGCTGGTGGCGGCTTTAGCCCTGTTAGCTTTGGGTGTGTGGATAATTCGTGATTTGAAAAAAGATGCGCGTTTTGTTATGTATCCAATGGCATTTATGTTGCTGACAACAATTGTGGCTCTAATACAACTAGTGGTTAACAATTTAAATAAGCCAATTGTAGCTGGTTTGTCGGCACTGTTGTTAGTGTTGGCGATAATGCTTTGCAAAGAGGCTTGGACGGCATTGAAATGCGAAAAGAGCGAGCTTAACTAGAATTTTTTATATTGGCTTATGGGTTTTAGCTAGAAATTAAATAAGGTGAAATAAATTTTGTAATAAAAAAGAAGGGCTGTATAAATAATTTATTGATACAGCCCTTCTTTATAGGCAATACTCTGTGCCTTTTTATTGTGTGTTTTTTGCTTAGATAAAAAGACTTATAACATGAACAAGGGGCTGTCTAAAACAGGTTAAAACCTATTTTGAGACAGCCCCTTGTTTTTATTGGTTTTTAACATTCGGCTAAAAGCTTTTTGGCATCGACATATTGAGACATACCTAAAGCTATTTTTTTTGCTTCCTTCATGGCTAGAACTACGGTAGCTGGACCGTGAACTACATCGCCGCCGGCAAATACACCAGGATAAGTTGTCATACCATAAGGTCGCTCACGGGTTATAACAAAGCCCCATTTGTCGATTTCGATTTGTGGGCAGGTAGAAACTATTCGATTAGCAGGTTTTTGGCCTACAGCCAAAATCACCACATCGGCAGGAAGGATTTCTTTCTCACCAGTATTAATAAATTCGCCTGCTTCGTTTTTGCTTATTTTTTCAACTAGGAGACCGGTAACTTTATCACTACCTTCAAAGGCTAGAGGACTATTGAGAAAACAGAATTCAATACCATCTTCCACAGCGCCTTGATATTCAACATTAAGCGCGGTCATTTCTGCTTGAGTTTTGTGATAAACAACTTTTACACTACGTGCACCTTGGCGGATGGCAGTTCTTGCCGCATCCATGGCTACATTGCCGGCACCGATAACGATAATTTGATCATTTTCTTTCATGACGATTTCTGATTTATCTAGGTAACCATTGTTGGCGAGGGTTACAGTTTTTAAGAAATAGGTTGCGGTGATAATTCCATGCAAATCTTTACCAGGTAGATTTAAAGTTTTAGGTAATGCAGTACCAGAACCAATAAATACAGCATCATAACCTTTGGTGAAAAGCTCATCGATGGTTACGTCTGTACCAATTACGCAGTTAGTTTTGATATCTACACCTAGCTTTTGTGTTTTTTGAATTTCTCGCCTTACTACGTTTTTATCTAAACGAAACTGCGGAATTCCGAATAACAATACTCCGCCAGGCTCAGCTTGAGCTTCGTAAATTGTTACAGCGAAATCCATCTTGGCCATATCTGCAGCAATGGTTAAACCAGCAGGGCCGGAACCGACAACGGCAATTTTCCCGCGGCTACCATTTGAAGCTGGTAGTGGCGAAAGATTATTGTTTTCCGCAAAATCTGCGATGAACATTTCTAGACTGCCAATATTTATGGCCTTATTTTTTTTGGCGAGAATGCAATGGGCCTCGCATTGTTTTTCGTGAGGACATACGCGTCCACAAACAGCTGGTAAGTTGCTTTTTTCGGCAATTACTTCGTAGGCTGAACCAATATTGCCTTCAGCGAGGAACCGGATAAAGTGGGGGATATTATTTTCAATCGGGCAACCTTTGCTACAGGCTGGTTTTAAACAGTTTAGACATCTTTTGGCTTCGGTTATAGCCTCTTGAGTTGAAAGTTTTTTACTCAATATTAGCACCTCTTTGTTCTTTTGTTTCAGGAATTTTGCGTTTTAAACATTTATGTTCTATTTCTTGTAAGCGTTGTTCGATTAAGTCTAGGTGGTCTTGGAGCATTTTTTCGAAATCAGCTACAGGATCGGGCAAACGATCATGATTTAAGTCGATATTGGCATCGTTATCTTCGGAAACTTTTTGTCCGTTTTGGACAACAATCCGCCCGGGAATACCTACTACTACGGAATTTGCAGGAACTTCTTTTAAAACTACAGAACCAGCTCCGATTTTAGAATTATCACCGACACTAAAAGAACCAAGAACTTTGGCGCCGCTCGCTACGACAACATTATTGCCGATTGTTGGGTGGCGTTTGCCACTTTCTTTACCAGTACCACCAAGTGTAACTCCTTGATATAAGGTAACATTTTTGCCGATTTCTGCTGTTTCACCAATAACCACGCCTAAACCGTGATCTATAAAAAGTCCTTCACCTAATTTTGCGCCAGGGTGAATATCAATATTAGTTAAGAAACGAGATAAAGTGTTGATTATTCTAGCGAGCAAAATATAATTATTTTTGTATAGACGATGTGCAAGGCGATGTAACCAAATTGCATGTAAACCAGGATAGCATAAAGCCGCTTCTAGTCTAGACCGAACTGCGGGATCGCGTTCCATGATAACATCGATATCTTTCTTAAATTGTTTCAACATAATTTTTTATTTTCTCCTAAAGTCAGTTTCTAGAATAATTAACTCGAAAGATATTCTAACATAAATTATATATTTTTGTAAACTTAATTTATCCACTGGGGCTGTGTTTGTGTAGAAAAAACAAAGCCCTAATATGTTCTTGAAGAATAGACAGTGATTACATTGGTAATAGTATCGAGGGTTTAAAAAAGAGATAATGTATTTAACAAAAATCTGTTAAAACTAATTAAAAATAAAGAAAATGCAAAGCAACTAATTGTTGGCAAGAACAGTGTTTTGTGGTAAAATACAAATATTATTTTGAGGGGAAAGGAGTAAGATATGGAAAAATTAAAGCAACTTGTATGTGCGCGTATTGATGAACAGGCACAAGAAGTTATTACCCTAGTTAAGAGTATTGAGTCTGAGGCCGAACTTGGGTATAAAGAACAAAAAACAGCGGCCAAAATAGCAAGTTTTTTTGCTAAGCAAGGTCTGCCTTATCAAACTGGTCTAGCCTTGACAGGGGTTAAGGCTTCGATTGGCGCAGGTGATGTGAATGTAGCGATTTTGGGAGAGTTGGACGCTGTTTTGTGTGCAGACAGCCCTAAAGCAGACCCTAATACTGGTGCAGCACATGCTTGCGGACATGCGGTACAATTAGGAGCGTTGTTGGCAGTAGCGACTGCATTTAATGAAGGAATTATGCAAGAACTGGCAGGTAAAATTACCTTCATGGCTGTTCCTGCGGAGGAATATGTTGAGATTGCTTATCGCAATGCTTTGCGTGAACAAGGAAAAATTAAATATTTAGGTGGCAAACAAGAATTAATCAGATTGGGCGAGTTTGATGATGTGGATATGGCGATGATGATTCACTCGGAAAAAAATCAACCAGCAAATAGTGTTTCTATTGGCAAGTCAAGTAATGGTTTTATTGGCAAAACTATCCAATATATTGGAGAAACTTCTCATGCGGCAGAATCGCCAGACTTAGGAGTTAATGCCTTAAATGCGGCAATGTTGGGGTTGATGGGAATTCATGCCATGCGTGAAACTTTTCGCGATGCTGATGCGATTCGCGTTCATCCTATTATTACCAAGGGCGGTGATTTGGTAAACTCAGTACCAGCTGATGTGCGTTTAGAGACTTACGTGCGTGCTAAAACTATGCAGGCAATCGATGCAACACATGAAAAAGTGGATCGAGCTTTGCAAGCAGGAGCTATGGCTGTAGGTGCGAAAGTAGTAATAAAAACCACGCCAGGCTATTTGCCTTTGATTAGTAATTTAAAAATGAATAAACTTTTTGTCGAGAATGCTAAAGTTGCTGCGTCAGATATGCAAGTGTTTGAGCGGGATCATTTTGCGGCATCTTTAGATATGGGAGATGTTTCGCACTTGATGCCAGTAATACACCCCTTTACAGGTGGAGTAACTGGAGAATTACATTCGAAGGATTTTTGCGTAGTTGATTATTATAAAGCCTGTATAGTTCCAGCTAAAACTTTGGCGATGACAGTAATCGATTTGTTAGCTAATAAGGCAATTACCGCAAAAGAAGTTCTAAAAGATTTCAAACCAGTATTTACTAAAGAAGAATATATTAAAAAATTAGACAGTTATTTTTCTTGCAAAGAATAAAAAAATGGAGGGTGGATTAATTTGAAAAACTTGAAATTACATGCCTTGGTAATTGCTTTGATTGTAATTGCGGAAATGATTGGTATTATCCCAATTACTTTAGGTGTAGGTAAAATTGTATTATTACCACTATTATATGCTTTACTTATGGGGATACTTTTAACACCTAAGTTTACCAATATCGTCAACGATAAGGACATGTTAGATGCTAATTCGTTGGTGGGTTTAACAATGATGTTATTGATGGCTAGATATGGAACTTTGGTAGGACCATCTTTGCCTAAAATTTTAAGCGCAAGCCCGGCTTTAATTTTACAGGAGTTTGGAAACCTAGGGACGGTTATTGTCGGAATTCCTGTAGCTATGTATTTAGGACTTAAACGCGAGAGTATTGGTGCGGCACATTCTATTGCGCGCGAGCCTAATGTTGCCTTGATTGGCGATGTTTATGGTATGGGCGGCGCAGAGGGGCGCGGCGTAATGGGTGTTTATATTTGCGGTACCGTATTTGGAACGATATTTTTTGGGCTTATGGCTAGTTTTGCCGCGGCTTATACGCCTTTGCATCCTTATGCTTTGGCTATGGCTTCAGGGGTAGGTAGTGCTGGCATGATGACGGCAGCAGTAGGTTCTTTACAAGTTATGTATCCGCAAATGGCTGAACAAATTGCTGCCTTTGGAGCAGCAAGTAACATGTTAAGTGGGTTAGATGGAATATATATGTCACTATGGATGGGTTTGCCGCTTAGTGAATGGTTGTACAAACGAATTTACAGATTAAAATATGGTGTTTTACCACAAGGGGAGGATGCGAAATAATGAACTTGAAAGAAACACTATATGTATTATTGTTAGTTGGGTTAATGTCCTTGGTGGGGAATTTCGTTGGGTTTAAAAATGGCATACTTGAAGCCTTGCCAGGAATGCTGATATTAATAGCAATTTCTATGGGGGGGATCTTATTAGGAAAATATATGCCGGGTGGAATACCTGGTGTTGCTTATGTAGTAACTTTAGGTTGTATAGTAACTTATCCGGGCTTCCCAGGTGCAGAAACTATGAATGCACTTATTAAAAAAGTTAACTTTCTAGCTTTAACTACACCTATTTTGGCCTATGCTGGGATTGCAATTGGTAGAGATTTAGATGCGTTAAAAAAATTAGGTTGGCGGGTAGTGGTAGTATCTTGTGTAGTTTTCACAGGGACCTATATTGCTTCAGCGCTAATTGCACAAGGATTATTAAAGTTTTTGGGACAAATATAATATTATCTAACTTAAGTTAATATTATGAAAGGGCAGTTGTATACTAAAAAGCTGCGCAACTCCTGATAATTAGGCTTTGAGGCGAAGTGGATAATCCACTTCGCCTTTTTGTTAAGAAGTTAACAAAAAGGCGGAAAAAGTCGAAAAAAAAAGAAAAAAGAAAATAAAAGCGAATAAAGCAATGAAAAGCAGGAATTAGCTATTTGCAAACTTCTCTAGAGAATGTTACTATATAAAAGTCGTCACCGAGCAGGTTTAGACTAAACGAAATAAAAGCTTGACAAAAGACGGTTGAAGTAGTAAACTAGTTCAGCAGTCAAGAAAGTGGCTGACAAGATGTTCCTTGAAAACTGGATAATGGTAAGATAATCATACGATTATATAATGAATGTGCGGGACAAACGAGTATGGAATACAATTCAAAGTGCAACAAGTTGTTCTTTAAATTGCATAAGCGAAATGCAGTTTACTGCGTAAGCGCATCCTGCTTAAAGTCAAAACAAAACAAGAAAAGTTTTAAAAATCACAAACAAATAGGTAGAATGAGCAGATTAGCTTTTTCAATAAATATATTG